>JADLDL010000096.1 GCA_020846655.1 Saprospiraceae bacterium
GGCGTCCTGGCCTCTCCGAAGCCAGGACGCCACGCCATTACCCAAAACCCCTCAGGCGCCCGGCTGCCAGCGGCGCAGCAAACCAAAAAAGCGGGCAGCAAACCAAACTGCCTGCACGAGCAGCGCCACCAGATAGCCCGCCCAAATGCCTTTGGCATGCCAGTCCTGGTGGATCGCCAGCCAATACCCCAGCGGAATGCCGATAAGCCAAAACGCAACAAACGAAATCGCCGAGGGCACCAACACATCGTTCAGGGCCCGCAACAGCGAAATGGTTGAAGCCTGTGCGGCGTCGGCCAATTGAAAAAAACCAGCCAGAAAAACCAGCGTCGTCGCGATGCCGAGCACGGCTGGGTCGTCGATGTACAGCCGGACAATACTGCCCGGAAACAATAAAAACGCCAGGGTGGGCACTACCATGATGAGCATAGCCAGCAACAGGGTCGATACCCCGGCCAGCCAGATGCGCACCCGGCTCCGGTAGGCCAGGGCTTGCCCGATCCGGATCATGCCGGCGGTAGAGACGCCCATGATCGTGACATAGGTAGCGGAAATGAGGTTGATGGCGATCTGGTGCGCCGCCTGCTCGGTTTTACTGATCTGGCCAATGATGATAGTGCCGGCGCCAAAAGCCGCGAATTCGACCATGATTTGCAGGGCGGATGGGATGCCGTAGCGGAAAAACTCAAGCATCTGGCGCCACACGACCCGGGCCTGGGTGCGGGCGCTGCGGAAGTACTGCAATTCGGCCTTGCGCCACAGCACGGCGGCCAGCGCCAAGGCCATGGCTGCGTGCGAGATGCCGGTATTGAGCGCGATGGCGCTGATGCCCAGGCGGGGCAGGCCGTAGCGACCGAAAATAAGCAGCCAGTTGAGGAAAATGTCCAGCGCCAGGCCAAAAAAAGAAATGTACATCGTCAGGCGCACATACCCGAACGCATCGACGTAGTTGACCAGTAGGGCAAACAGAATCAGCACCGGCATGCTGTACACAATGATGTGCAGGTACCCTATGGCCAGGCGGGCTACCTCGGGGTCCTGGCGCAGCAGGTCGAAATGCCCGATGCCCAGTTGCAGCAATGCCGAACAAACGACCGTCAGCACCAGCCCCATGAGCAAGCCCGCAGCCAGCAGGGTGCGTACCCGCGTGCCGTCGCGCAGTTCATGCGCCTCCGCCACCGGCGTCGGGATCATTCGGATACTGCCCCAGACCAGGAGCATCGACAACACAAATACGACGCTAGCAATACCGGAAGCAGCCAATGCGGTTTCACCGAGGCGGCCGGTCATCATGGTGCCGGTGAGGCCCATGAGCATACTGCTGAGTTCGCCCAGCATTAGGGGTAGAGCCAACCAAAATGTAGATTTGAGTTCGGCGCGAAGGACTCTGCCGCGCCATAGGCGCAGAAAGGGGTGGGTGCTGGACATGTCGGATAATTTAGAAAGGGTCTTGTGGCACGCTACTTTTCGCTACGGCTTTTCACTACCTCCAATACGCCTTGCAGCACATCGGAAACCAGCCATTCGGCCCAGCAGCCGGCATACCAGTTGAACGGCGTGCTGATGGTGTATTGCCCCGACAAGCGGAGCCGGCAGCGCCCGCCGGGCAAAGGTTCCAGGCGGTAAACATCTTCCAGGGTGCTAAAGTGCCGGCCCCCGACCAAAATATGTTCGTCGAGCACGGTCGGTGGTATTTTTTCGGGATCGGTTTTCACCGACAACACCATCCGGCGCATCGGCTCCAGTTCGAGAATGGTTTCGTCGAACACCAGGCCCCGCTCGTAAACAGCGGTGCGCCGGCCACCGACCGCCAGGGTGTCCAGGTCCGTTCGCAGGTGCCGGGGCAGGCCCAGCAACTGGGCAAAGGCGCCCACGGGTTCGTCGGGCCCGATAGGCCGCAGCCGCACCAACTCGGCCCAGACCCGTTCCGGCGGTGCTTCTAGGATCACTTCTTTTTCGACAAGGTAGGTCTGCGTGGTGTTCGAACGGTCGCCTTCGAGGGCGCCAAACACCAGCGGCAGCATCAGCAGCACCGAGGTTTTCAGGGCGCCCGGGTCGCGCCACTCGTCGAGGTCGTCCAACACATCGTCCTCGCTGGCGCGGGCTTTTTTGGCCCGGTATTTCAATACCGAGCGCGCTATAACCCCGCCCACGCTGGACAAGGCGGCGAAAAACGGAAAAATCATGATCCAGCAGATCGTGCCTTCCATGGCCAGCATAACGGTGATCATCAACAGGAACAAACAGGTCAGCCAGGGACGGAAAACCGCTGCGTTCACCGAGGGCACTTCTTTGGGGCGCCACAGAAGTACGGTCAAAAATCCTATGCCGGCCGGCGACAGTGCCAGAAACGACAAACTCATGACCTCTAAAAAATCACCCAAAAAGCCGAATAAAAAATGCAGCACCAGGCCGTACAAAGACGCAGAAAAAAGGGCAAAAACAGATTTCATACCAGGGGTACAAGTTGGTCAGGAAAGAAAGTACCGGCTCCTTTGCGGACCGGCAGGGATTACCGCCGAAAATACGACGGCTTTTTTCAACTTTGCAAACATGAAACACGTGCTCCTTTTTGCGCTTGCGCTGCTGCTCGCCAGCCCGCTTGTTGCCCAGCCGGCTATGCCCGATTCCGTCCAGGAAACCCGTTTTTTGGCCATCACCATCGACGACCTGCCCGCCGTCACGCGGCAACGCAGCCTGGAAAATTTTCAGGAAATCACCCGCAAAATCCTGGCAGCCCTGCAGCAGGAAAAAGCGCCCGCCATCGGTTTTGTCAACGAAAGCAAACTCTACGAAGCCGGCGAACTGCTCCCCGGCCGCCTGGCGCTGCTGGACCAATGGCTCGACGCCGGCCTCGACCTCGGCAACCATACCTTCGGACACCCCGACTACCACCAGCTGTCTTTCGAGGCCTTTTCGGCCGACCTGCTCGCCGGCGAAGAACAAACCCGGATAATTCTCCGGGCCCGCAACCGAATGCTCCGGTATTTCCGGCACCCCTTTTTACACACTGGCAACAGCCCCGAAAAAAAGCGCCAACTGGACGAATTCCTGCGCGAACGCGGCTATGTGGTAGCGCCGGTGACCATCGACAACGCCGAATACATCTTCGCTCGGGCCTACGACCAGGCCCGCATCGACGGCGACAGCGCCACCATGCGCCGCGTCGGCGAGGCCTACATCCCCTACATGGAAGCCAAAACCGCCTACTACGAAGCCAATGCCCGGACCCTCTTCGGCCGCGATATCGCCCAGACGCTGCTGATCCACGCCAACAACCTGAATGCCGACTACCTCGGCGCCCTGCTCGCCATGTACCGCCACCGGGGCTACCGCTTCGTGCGCCTCGCCGAAGCCCTGACCGACGAGGCCTACCAGTCGGCCGACGCCTACACCGGCAACGGCGGCATCACCTGGCTGCACCGCTGGGCGATCACCCGCAAAGTGGACAAGTCGTTTTTTGCCGGCGAGCCGGCCTGCCCGGAGTTTGTGATGGAGTTGGCGGGCATGCGGGA
>JADLDL010000097.1 GCA_020846655.1 Saprospiraceae bacterium
CCATTGGTTCTGGTATCCCGGTGCGGGATATCGCCGTGCTGATCGACCGAACGATCCCCACCACTGTCAGCGGCGACCTGCTATATGCCCTCACTTCGGGCAACAACCTGATTGCTGTAGACGCCGCCAACCCCGGTATTGTCCGGAGCATAGCCGCGCTGAGTGGCATTGCGGCCGGCCAGGTGTGGGCTGGTTTGGACTTCCGCCCGGCAACCGGAGAACTTTATGGCCTGGGATACAACGCCGGCACCGGCGAGGCCCGTTTGTATACCATCAACCCGAGCAGCGGCGTAGCCACAGCCATTGGTATGGCTGCCGTGACCCTGAAGGCCGGCATGGGCAAACTGAGCCTGGATTTCAATCCTACGGTGGACCGGATTCGAATCACGGGGAGCGATAATTCCAATTTCCGGATGCACCCGGTCACCGGCGCCCTGGCGGCAACGGATGGCAACCTGGCATTTGCCGCCGGCGATGTGAATGCTGGAAAAAATCCGTCTGTTGGAGCCGTGGCATACACCAATAGTTTCAACGGCAGTACCACCACCACTCTGTACAACTACGACGACTCGCTCAATGTCATCACCACACAGGTGCCCCCCAACAATGGCACCCTAAATACCTTGGGGGCATCGGGTTTGATGGTGAACCTGAGCGACCCCAGCAGCGATGTTGATATTTACTACGATGCTGCCAGCACGCAAAACCGCGCCTACCTGGCGGCTAACGTCGGTACACAGGCCACCGACAACCTGTACACCCTCAACCTGAGCACCGGCGCGGCCACTTTGGTGGGCAAAATCGGCTTTGGCATAGCCATAACCGATATTGCCGCCTTTATCCGCACGCAGGTCAGCATCACCTGCCCGGCCAACATCACGGTAAATGCCGCTACGGGCATGTCGGCGGCAGTAGTCAATTATACCCTGCCGACCGCCACGACTACCTGCTCCAGCGGCGGCGCGACAGTTGCCCTGACAGCCGGCCCCTCCAGCGGCAGTAGTTTTTCTGCCGGTACAACACAGGTCTGCTACACGGCTACCGACGCTTGCGGCAACACCAGCAGCTGTTGCTTTTCGGTGACCGTGAACGAGGGCGCTTGTGATGTGAAAATGATCGGCTGTCTTCGGTTTGAAATGTTGTCGGTGCGCCGCAACAGCGAAAATGACGAAGTGTACCGGGTGCGCGTGACGAACACCTGCGCCAGCAACCTGAATACAATTGCCTTCCAATTGCCGAAGGGCGTTCAGGCGCTTGCGCCGGCCGGCACCTTTGCTGGCCAGAGCGGAAGCACCTATTCCGTGCGCAACCCGAATTTTTCGCCCTTTTACTCCATCCGCTTCAAGGCAGACGGCGCTGGAATCGCCAACGGACAAAGCGAAATTTTCCAGTATACCCTGCCGAAAATCGCCGATGTAAGTTTCATCCATGTGTATGGCCGCCTGGCCGACGGAAGTGGGTATGAAGGGCATTTGAACACCTTTTCCTGCCCGGTACAGTCGTTCATTTCTTCGGCACAAAACCGGAATGAAACTGCTGAAACCACAACGCAGGCTGGTGAAGTGTCAATCTATCCGAACCCGAGCAATGGCCCGTTGTATATTGACCTAAGGGAGCAGCCGGATGCAAGCGTTGGCGTTCGCCTGTTCAATGCCACCGGCCAAATGCTCCTCCAACAGGAGTTCAGCGGCGGCCAGTTGGTGGAGTTGTTGCTTCAGGAGAACATCAGCAATGGTTTGTACTGCATCACCCTGGATTTGGCGGATGGCAGCCAGCAAACCCGGCGCTTTGTGATACAGCGGTAGCAAAGCCAGGAAGGAGACTCTTCATTTTAAAATCCGGAGTCCAGAAAAAATCAGTCGCCTCAATACACCTTGAGGCGCCTTTTTTTTCTGCCGCTGTGGCAGCAAAAAGCCACAGATCATCGTTTGGCAAACAAACGTATAACCGCCAACCGTATGAAAAATATTATTTGTCTGATTGCATGTCTGATGACCCTAGCAGGCATTTCCTGCAAAAAAGATACACCAATATACTCGCCAGCCCTGGAGGCCAAACTAGGTTCGCTTCGACAAATACCCCTATCGGATTACTTAGCGCAAGACTCCATACGGCGCTTGATTAAGGCCTCCGCCGATCCAGGTTTTCCGGTGTATTCGGTTACTGGCCAGCGATTGACGCAGGAGCAGTTAAAAAACTTGAAAATCAACATGTGGTCCGATTGTTTTGTCGACAGCATGGACCAGATCAAAGCCGTCGTCTACCGCTCTGCTACGCCGGAAGAAACGGCTCAACGCCTGCAACAAGTGGGTAAAAACAGCAATACATTCCGGCAACGGGTAGCGCGTTGGGTGGGCGAGCCGGCGCCACCGATCACCGCCACCGACATCAACGGCAATCCAGTGAACCCGGCGAACCTGAAAGGAAAAATCGTGGTGCTGAATTTTTGGTTTGCCGCCTGCCATCCCTGCAAGCAGGAAATGCCCGAATTGAACCGCCTGGTCACCGAATTCAAACAGGAGGATATCGTGTTCCTGGGGCTAACGTTTGATTCGGAAGCAGATACCCGAAAATTCCTGAGTACTACAGCATTTGATTATCAGGTGCTGCCCAATTCCAAATTTTACTTCGACCAATTTGGTCTGGGCCCTTGTCCGGTCAACATGGTGGTGGATGCGAATGGCTACATTAGTTATACGGAAATGGGGTATGAGGCTAAAGAGCAACAATCGTACGAAGGGCTTCGAAAGGCGATTCTCCATTCCATCCGTCAGAAAGGAAAGCCCTGAGGCTTTGCGGCGAAAAAGGCCCGCGTGCCAAATTATCGGCTGGAAACACCAGGGCTCAAGGGTAAAAAATAAAATGTTGTTTGGTTTTCTGCCGGACCTTATTGTACCTTTGCGCCCTCGAAAGCCCGGTGCTATTTTACATAAGAAGCCGGGCGAGATTTTATCTCTTCATTAAATATCCAATTTCGCAATGGCAGTAAAACTGCGTCTCCAGCGGAAAGGTCGTAAAAAAGCGCCTTTCTACCACATCGTTGCCGCCGATGCCCGCGCTCCGCGCGACGGCCGTTTCATCGAAAAACTCGGCACCTACAACCCGCTCACCATTCCCGCCACCATCGAACTGGACCGTACAAAAGCCTATGACTGGCTGATGAAAGGCGCCCAGCCGACGGATACCGTAAACGCCATTTTACGTTTTAAAGGCGTGCTGTACCAAAAACACCTTGCCGTTGGCGTTCAAAAAGGCGCTATGACGGAAGAGCAGGCTACCGAAAAACTGAACGCCTGGATCGAACAAAAAGAATCGCGTATCGCCAAACGCCGCGAAGTGACCGCTGAAAAACAGCGCCAACACGTAGCCGCTGTAGATGGCACGCCCCGCGTAAAAGCCAAACCGGTCGTGGAAGAACCCGCTCCGGTAGTGGAAGAAAGCGCTCCGGCTGCTGAAGTGGAAGAAACCGTAGTCGCTGCCGCTGAGCCGGTAGTAGAAGCTGTAGCTGAACCGGTAGTAGAAGCCGTGGTTGAGCCAGTAGTAGAAGCCGTAGCCGAACCGGTGGTGGAAGCCGCCGCAGAGCCGGTCGCCGAAGAAGCACCTGCCGCTGAGCCGGTTGCCGAAGCCCCTGCTGAAGAAGCACCTGCCGCCGAAGAAAAAACGGAAGAATAATCTGAAGTCAGCAGGAGTTTTTTACTTTTGCTTTATCATTTTACGGGTTTATAAGACCTGGCAAAGCCTTTGGTTGCTTTGCCAGGTCTTTTTTCAAAAATCGTATCTATGCAAGCCTTAGACGAACAATACTACAACCGGCTGAACGAAATCGCCGCCTCCATCCAGGAATCGCCGGCACTCGCCCAATACCTCGAAGAAGAGGAAGACGAGCCCTACAACGAACTCCGGCAGGAGTTTGAGCCCAGCCTCTCCGACCTGCACCACAAGGTGGCTGCCGAAGCCCCCCTGCAACTGGTCACCTTTGAAAAATACCTGCTGGAGCCGGTATTCGAAGGGCTTTACCTGCCCCGGATTCTCGGTTACGCCGTACTGCGCGGCGAAATCAACGACCAGTACCGCTACGTACGGCCCAACGACCATTTCAAGGAAATCCTGATCGCCATTTGCATGAGCGTGCATTTTGAACAACTGAAAAAACGTATCGGCCAAAGCGTACAGGTAGGTTTTGCCCTCAGCAGCGACATCTGGATCACCAATCTGATGAGCCAGGTAGAAAATAAACGCATCCGGTATTTTCTCCAGCAACAGAAAAACGACCGCTTCCGCGACCTGAAAGACCGCGCCGAATTGTATACCCGCTACGCCAACCAGTTCCGCCGCGAATTGTACTATTCTGCCGATTTCCCCAAAACCCAGGGCGAAATGAAAGCCAACTTTTCGGCCCTCCGCCAGTTCCTGCTGAAACGCTTCGAAGTGGGCGGCGACAATACCAGCCTGAAAGAACAAATCAAAGGCTTCCTCCAAACCAAGGAGTTTCACAACAACGACGAGTACGTCGAAATGCTGGCCCTCTACGGCAATTTCATGCCGCTCGACCCCCAGGAACAATTGGATTTTGCCACGCATTTTGCCCGCGAACGCAACTCCTACCCGGGTTTTGATGAAAAATACCTGACATTCATGGTGCATCTCTACAAATCCAATCTGCACATGACGGCCGATCAGGATTTGCGGATGTCCTCCATCGTCGACAAGGCGAAAGCCGATAAAATCACCGACTTCTACCGCATCGCCGACAAGGTGCACAACCTGGGCTACGTGCACCCGGAAACCGTCGAAGCCGTGCAGGAGTTTTACAACAACCACGACGGCCTCTCCATTGAGAGCAGCTGCCTGCGCCAACTGATTCAAAACTACTTCAGCCGCCTGATCGCCGGACTCAGCGACCGGGAATATGCCGACTACTTCGAACTCACGAAAATCTTTGGCGTATACATGAAGATTTTTGGCAACCAGGAATTCAACCAGGCCGTGGAGAAAAGTTCGATGAAATACGTCAACAAACTCTTGCGTGTTTTTATCGACAAACGAGCCAAGGACTACCAGGATGTCAAAAAATTTGTGTCGACGCAATTCGTCGACCTGGGCTTCCTCAAGGATAAAGAAGTCGTGGAAATGTTCAAAACCCGCCGGAAAAAGCGGAAATCCTCCGAAGGGTAAGCCGCATTTTTTCCAACACGACACACATGCAAATCCGGATATGGCGGAGAGCAAAAGCAACAGGTTCTTTTGCTCTCCGCAATTTGGCCGCTGCCGTCAATCGAAAATTTAAAGTTCCCGGTCGAAGCATAAACACAGCTGAACGGGGATACGGTACTTTCGCCTCCGATTGACACCGTTTTGCACTTTTCCATTTTCAACACCTTCTCCCAATTCCTTCCATATCATGTCGGTACTTCTTTTTTTATTGGTGCTTTACGTCTTGCTTGGCCTGAGCATGATGAAATTGTTCGAGAAAGCCGGTATTCCGGGCTGGAAGGCCCTGGTGCCAGGCCTCGCTGCCATCGAATGGTGCAAAATGGTGGGGCGGAAACCAGCCTACGCTGCCTGGCTGTTGTTTCCCATCGTCAACTTTTTTATCTACGCCGGCCTTTGTATCGACATGGTGCGTTCCTTCGGCAAACACAGTTTCTGGCAGGCTGCCCTTTCGGTCATTTACGCGCCCCTTCCGTTTTTTCTGATTGGTCGGGATGCCAAATCGCCCTACAACGGCCCCATTCTTGACCAGGAACGGCAATACCACCGCGAATACCACGAAGCACAGGAGAAAAAAGACAAAGCGCTGATCCGTAAACTCGAAGCCAGCAACCCATTTCGCAAATCCCAACTGCGCGAATGGACCGAGGCTATCATTTTTGCCGTATTTGCCGCCGCCTTCATCCGGATGTTCCTCATCGAAGCCTATGTTATTCCAACCTCCTCCATGGAAGGAACCTTGAAAGTGGGCGACTACCTCTTTGTCAGTAAAGCACACTACGGGATCCGCACCCCGATGACCGTGATTCAGTTTCCGCTGGTCCACAACCGCTTCAGCACACAAAGTGGCCTGCTGGCACGCGAATCCTACCTCACCAAGCCCTCGCTCCCTTACTTTCGCCTTCCGGCACTGGAGAAAATTGACCACAACGATCCTGTCGTTTTCAATTTCCCAGCCGGCGACAGCGTCATCATCACGCCTTCGCGGAACTATGATATTTACCAATACCGCCGCGAAGAAGCCGCCATCCGGATTGCCAACGGCGGGTATACTCAACGGATGCCGGAGGTTGTCGCACGCCCCATTGATAAAAAAGACCACTACATCAAACGTTGCATCGGCTTGCCGGGCGATTCGCTTCAAATCCGCAACCGCCAGGTCTACATCAATGGAAAAGCCGCACCCAACCCCACGCACATGCAGTTTGCCTACGCGATCCGAAACGGAACCGGCAACATCAACTTGCGCAAACTGGAAGAAATTGGCGTGAGCCTCAACGACGCCATTCCCGTGCGGCAGGAAAACGGCGATGTGGTCCGGTACTTTAACCTGGACGCCGCACAAGTAGAAAAAATTAAATCCTGGGGCTCCGATTTTTCGCTGGACATCCTGCAAACCAGCGCCCGGCCCGGCTATGTGTTCCCCAACGACGCGACACGCTACGGCAACTGGACGGTCGACAACTTTGGCCCTATTTTCATTCCCAAAAAAGGCTCCACCATCACACTGACCCCCGCCAGTCTGCCCTTTTATGAGCGGATTATCCGGGTCTATGACCACAACGACATGGTGGTGCGCAACGGCAAATACTACATCAACGGCGAGGAAACGAGCACCTACACCTTCAAACAAGACTATTTCTGGATGATGGGCGACAACCGCCACAACTCCGAGGACTCCCGCATCTGGGGTTTTGTCCCGGAAGATCACGTAGTCGGCAAACCGCTGTTCATCTGGTTCTCTACCAAAAACGGCAATGCCGCCGAAGGCATCAACTGGAACCGGATTTTCCGGTCCGCCAGTACCTTGTAGGGCCGCATGCGTGAACAAAAAATCCCGGCTTTTCCCGACATGGAAAGGCCGGGATTTTTTTATTGCCGGATCACTTTTTGCGTCGCCCGGCCTTTGTTGGTTTGCACATCCAGCCAATACACGCCCCTGGCTTCCGGCAACTGTACTTCCGTAGCCACCCGGTTCCATACCAATTGCCCGCCAGCATTCCACACCTGCACCCGCCGAAGAGAGACACCCGGGCCCAACTGAATCCGGACCCTGCCGTCGGACGAAAGCGTCGGAAACACCTGAATACCAGCCGCTGCCGCCGTTTCTTTGGCCGACACCGGCGTCACCAAGACGTTTTCCAGCACGGCAGAAGCCACCAGCACCGGTGAACGGTCGGCGGCCGTAAACATAGTCCGGAAACTGTCGATCTCCGGTGTCGATTCAGCAAACATCGGCGCCATCCACTTGGGCGGCAGGCTTTGGTACCACACCCGGGCCGCCACCGTCAGGGCGCCCGTATAGCCCTGGATCGGAATGTGAAAATGCAGCACATCTGCGCCGGTACCTTGCTGTGCCCCGGAGCGGTTGAAATCCGGGTCCAAAAAAGCGGCGCCGACAATTTGTGTGGTGTCGTACGCAGGGTCTTGGGTGTTGAACCCTTGTGGGCACAGGCGGTTGTCTTTCAGCGCTTTATCGCCGCGTTCCAGGATGGTGGTGAAGGCTCCGTTGACATCGCCGGGCACGAGTTCATAAATTTGAACCTGATCGGGCCGGTTGATCACATCGTAATGCGGCTCGGCCTGGCCCTGCTCGTCGGGCAGGCTGTAGTCGGGGTCGAAGCGCCCGGAATGAAACAGCGTTTCGCCTTTGTCATTTTTGACTTCAAATTCCACCCAGGCGCGGCGGGCCGGGTAGCCTGAGGGAAATTTATGTCCCGCTTTGTTTACCAGTTTCAGGTCGAAATAAGCCGTGTCGCCGTTTAACACGCCCGGCGTGAGGCTGATGTCGAGCGTCTTTTGTTGCAACATGCGCAGTGTCGCCGAAATAGTGCTGTCGAACTGCGCGGCACTGGCTGGGATCTGCAATTGCTGCCGGTTGGCTTTCAGGAGTTTGAGCATGGCCACGTTTGCGCCGGCCAGTTCGTGGAGGCCAAACGGGTACTGCGGCGTGAGAAACTGGTAATTGCCCGAAATAATGACTTCGTCAAACAGTTGCGGGATATGGCAGCCCTGGCAGCTCAGGTTGTCGTGGTCTTCGTCGTAGCGGCTGTTCAGCCACTCGTGGTAGGTGGCTTGTTCGACGAAGGTACCGCCGGTAGATTGTCCGGTCAAATCGACGGTGCCGGTGATCAGCGTGTGGCAGCCGGCGCACAAACCGGCATCGCTGATGTGGGCGCCAAATTTGGGCGTTATGCCCACAAATTCGTGCATGGGCGGCTCAAACACTACATCGTAGGGGCCGTAGGCTACCCGGATGTAGTTGGTGTCGAAATTCAGGTTGCCCGAATGCAGGCTGCCCAGGTTTTGGGGGGCTTGGGCATGGCAGGCCTGGCAGGTGACGCCGTCGAGCCCCAGGGTATCGGTGTACAGTTCGGCCAGGGTGTAGTGGCTTTGCTGGCGCCCCAGTTTGGCCTGGTAATGCCCGGCAGGGGCATGGCAG
This sequence comes from Saprospiraceae bacterium, assembly GCA_020846655.1. Lineage (GTDB taxonomy): Bacteria > Bacteroidota > Bacteroidia > Chitinophagales > Saprospiraceae > M3007. Next base: position 8,654 of record JADLDL010000097.1, read on the forward strand.
GAGGTACATTTGTCCTGGAGTTCGAGGCTATGGCTGGGATTGACCAGTATTTCATGCGACACTTTGGCTCGCCAAAAAGGATCGCGCGCGGCATTGGCCATCATCGTGCTGCCCCAATCGTCGTAAATATTGATGTCCACGCCAGCGGTGGTCACCAGTGCAAACCCGTTGGGATCGCGACCGTGGCAGCCGCCGCAGGTTTTGGAGGTAGGGAAAAGAATGCTCGAATCGATCGGCAGAAACCCGCCGAAAGCCTGCTGCTCCGACGCTTGTTGAGCAAATGAAAAGCCTTGTTGCCGAAACTGTACCCGTTCGGCCGGGCTGTGAAATGCCGTGGGCGTCGTCGAATGGTGCAGGGGAAAAATGGCCAGGGTGGCGAGGATCAAGGGCAAAATAATACCCAGGAGAGTCGTTTTTTTCATACAATCAGGCAATACGGATGGTGCCGGGCAAAGGTAGGCTAAGCCGGATTTCCGTCCGGCAAAGAGCACGAAATTGAATATTTAAGCCAAAAGAGGACTTTACCAGGGCAATTTTTTAATTTTTTTCCGCCCCTCCAAAAAACCGCGAATGATGCGCGGCGCGTCCGGGTCGGGGTGTTGCGCTTGCAGCGCCTGCACCAATTCATCGGGCCCGAGCGTTTCGGAATCGTCGACAAACCCATAGCCCAGGTATCGCCCGTTTTGGACGGCCACCACCGCGTATTCGCCGGCTTGCCGGCCTTCTTCCAGCAGGAAAAAACTGCCCGACAAGCCCCGGAACAGCAGTTGTACGGCTTCTTCCACGCGTTGGTTGTACGATTCCGGGCTTTCTTCGCCGACGCAGGCGCCGAGGCATTTTTTAATGGAATAGTGGAAACAAGCGTGCTCGTGGAAGTCGAGGTTGCAGAGTTTGCTGCACAATTGAAACTGCCGGGCAAGGCTGTCGAGGTAAGCGCGGGCGCTGTCCAGTTTGGGAAAATCGGCCACCAGGTCCAGTTTTTGGGCATTGCGCAGGGTACGTTTGCCGGCGGCCAGGCAGCGGTAGCCGTTTTGGTCGGCATAGGTAAAGATGGCGCCGGAAAAATTGCGGATGCGCAGGGCCCGGTTGATTCGAGGCTGCAGGCGTTTGATTTCGACGCTTTCGAGCAGCAGGGCGACCAGTTCGCTACCGGTGATTTCAAAACTAAAATCTGCCACGCCGGCGCGCAGTTTTTCGCCCTTGGGCGAGGGGTCGGCAAAATGTTCGAACAGGCGTTTGCGGATATTCAGGCTTTTGCCCACATAAATCACCTCCTGGCGCTCGTCGTACAGGTAGTACACCCCGCAGGCTTCGGGCGCATCGTGTAGGCGTTCGAGGGTGATGTTTTGGGGGAGTTTGGTTTCCCGGACGCCGTGGTTGAGCAGCGATTTCAGGCTGTCGGTGCCTTGCTGAGCGGCCAGGATGCGTTCAAAAATTTGCACCGTGGCCAGGGTATCGTCGAGGGCCCGGTGGCTTTGTTCGGCATAAATGCCGAAATGCCGTTTCAGGTTGCTCAGGCTGTAACTGGTCAGGCCGGGAAACACTTTGCGGGCGAGGCGCACGGTACACAACTGTTTGCGGGCGTAGGTATAGCCCAGGCGGGCGAACTCTTCGCGGATAAAACTAAAGTCGAAGGCCACGTTGTGGGCCACAAAAATCGCCCCTTCGGTCAGTTCCACGATTTGTTTGGCGACTTCAAAAAACTTGGGCGCATGGGCCACCATTTCGTCCGAAATGCCGGTCAGTTGGGTAATGTTCCAGGGAATACTGCGTTCAGGGTTCAGCAAGGTGGAGAAGGTATCCACAACTTGTGACCCGTCGTGAATCACGACGGCGATTTCGGTAATCCGTTCGAAACGCGCGGTTCCACCTGTGGTTTCAACGTCGATAATGGCATATTTTGGCATACGGCCGGGGACTGGGAGAACACCAGGTTTTATGTCAAATCCGGAGGCCTTCCCACGTGTAGCGGCAAAAATAAAACATTTCGTTTGATCAAAATTTTCGTTTTTTGCAAAAAAATAAATTTATGCGTGCTCCCAAATTCACGACCGTATTGCTGCTTGTCTTCCCGTGGCTAGGCTGCCAGGAGGCAGACAAAAACTGGCACCAGCCCGATCTGCCAGCCAACTATGAGATATTGCTACAGTTGGAATGCGCCAACGAGTCCAACAACCAAGGCATCCTCGATAGTGCCAAGGCAGTCATTCTCCGGCGATTGGCGAGCCAGCACGTCTACTATCGCAGCATTGAAATGGACGGGCAACAACTGCGACTGAACCCGATCGGCCGCGAAAAAGAAGCCGCCAACCCAAGCCCCAACGAACTACGGGCCCTGACCAACATGGTGCGTGCCAGCGGCAGTTTGACGTTTTCGGAACTGTACCATTTTCCGCGCAAGCAATTTGCCGAGCAACTCTTGCCGCGCCTGCTCAAAGATTCTATCGGGTTTTCTTTCAGCATAATGCCTCCAGTAACAGGCTTTGTTGCCCTGGAGGAATACCCGGCTTTGGTAGCCTGGTTTCAGCAACCGCAAAACCAGGCATTCCTGCCGGCAGGGGTGGAATTGGCATTAGGCCAAAAGTCGGAGCAGTTCTACGGAAGAGAATTATTTCCGGTCTATTTTCTAAAAAAAAGCGCAACTCCCAATTTGAGTGAAGCCCACTTGAAAGAAATACAGATAATGCCCCGCGAAGGCGACGATTCATTTGCTGTATTAACCATGCGTTTTGACCAAAAAGGAACCCAACTTTTGACTGATCTGAGCACCCGGGCCTATGAAGCAGACCAAATGGAAATAGCCATCCTTCTGAATGATTTTGTGGTGTCAACACCCAAGGTCATGACCCCTATAAGAGGGGGGAATGTTTCAATTGATGGTGGTTTCAGTGTAGCGGAGGGGCATGCCATGCTGGCCCTGCTGGAAAATGGCAGACTTCCTTGCCCCGTACAGTTGATCGAAAGCAAAATAGTGGAACGTTGAGGGGATGAGATCATTTTTTTTGATTGTGCTTCTAAGTTACAGCCTGGCGGGCTTCAGCCAGGCCGCCGCTCCGCGCGTGCTCGTCGGCGCGGAGCGCATGGAAGAATACCTGCCCCTGCTGCGAGGCAAGCAGGTCGGTTTGGTCGTCAACCATTCTTCCCTGGTGGGCAAAACCCACCTGGTGGATACCTTGTACAACCGCGGGATCTGTGTATCCCGGATTTACGCGCCGGAACACGGCTTTCGGGGCGATGCGCCGGACGGCGAACAAATCCAGGACGGTACTGATACGCGCACCGGCGCTTCCATCCTTTCCCTCTACGGCAAAAAGCGGCGCCCCGGTGCGGAAGACCTGGCCGGCATGGACATCCTGATCTTTGATATTCAGGATGTTGGCACCCGGTTTTACACCTACATTTCTACGCTCTTCTACCTGGTAGATGCCTGTAGCGAATACCAAATTCCGTTGCTGGTACTCGACCGGCCCAACCCCAATGGCCACTTCGTGGACGGGCCAATGCTCGACCACCGCCTGCGCTCCTTTGTCGGGATTGCTCCGCTGCCCATTGTACACGGCTGCACGGTGGGCGAACTGGCGCAAATGTTTGCCGGCGAACACTGGGCCTCGCCCTTTGCCCTGGATCTAACCGTGATTCCTTGTGCAGCCTATACCCACCAAACGCCCTATGTGTTGCCGGTACCGCCCAGCCCCAACCTGCCCAACCAGCGGGCCGTACTGCTCTACCCTTCGCTTTGTTTGTTTGAAGGAACGGCAGCCAGCATCGGTCGGGGCACCCCCTGGCCGTTTCAGGTGGTGGGGCACCCCGGATTTCAGGATTCCGCCGCATTTGCCTTTACCCCCCGCCCGAATTCGGCCTCCAGGTATCCGCCTCAGGAGGGGCGCAACTGCCGGGGCTACGATTTCAGGTCCTTGTCTGTCGACAGCCTCTTTCGGCTCGCGCGGATTGATTTGGGGCCTTTGCTGGATTTTTACTGTGAATTCCCGCACAAAGATTCGTTTTTCCTGCGCAACCGGTATTTCGACACCCTGGCCGGCACCTATACCCTGGCCAAACAAATTGAGGAAGGAAATTTTGAATCCGATATCCGCGCAAGTTGGCAGTCCGATTTGAGCATTTACAAAGGCATTCGCCAAAAATACCTGCTGTACCCCGAATAACATGCTTTGCCATTGATGCACCACATAGCCTTTTCAACAACATGAACCATCTGGATACCGGCAAAACCGGGGAAGACCTGGCTGCCCAATATTTATTGGAAAAGGGCTACCGAATCGAAGTGCGAAATTTCAGGGCCGGCCGGGGCGAAATCGACCTGATCGCCTGGGCGCCTGGCGGGGCGCTGGTGTTTGTGGAGGTCAAAACCCGCAACCTCGACGCCTTTGGCGGGCCGGAGGAAGCCGTGGATAAAAAAAAGCAAGACCAGATCGCACGGGCCGCCGGCTCTTTCATGGAAGCCAGCGGGCATGAGGGGGAAATCCGGTTTGATATTATTTCGGTGCTGTTGCACCGGGGGCAATTGAAAAATATCCGCCACGCTGAAGATGCTTTTTTCCCGCGCTGAGGGGCTGTTTTGATCCGCAACTCTGTCCTCCACTGGCCGTATTCCGGCTACTTGCCCATCCATTTTGCTGTACCTTCGGCGCTCAAATCCGGTTTACGATGAAACGACTCGCCGCCCTGGGGGCTTTCCTTTTTTTACAAATCCCGACCTTTTTTGCACAAAACCTGCACATCAATGCGCAGGCAACACTACCCTTCCCCGGACAAACGGTGGCCAATATTTGGGGCTACTGGGCCAACGGACGGGAATACGCCCTGGTGGGCGCTTCGCAGGGCATGATCGTCGTCGACATCACAGACCCCGCCCAGCCGCAGCAGATTGTTCAGATCCCCGGTCCCAATAACTTGTGGAAAGAGATCAAAACCTATGGCCATTACGCCTACGTGACCTCGGAAGGCGGCCAGGGCCTTCAAATTGTGGACCTCAGCAAGTTGCCCTCCCCCAACCTGGATTATCATTTTTATACCGGCGACGGCGAAATTGCCGGCCTGGTATGGCGCATACACGCCCTGCACGTCGACGAAAAAAAAGGCTTCGTCTACCTCTACGGCGGCCGGAAACCCAACAACAACAACTACCTGTTCAGCGGCGGCGCTATAGCGCTGGACCTCAATGCCGACCCCTACAACCCGACCTATGCCGGCAATTTTGAACAACTTACCTACGTGCACGATGGGTACGTCGATAACGATACCCTTTACGCCGGCCACATCTACAAAGGCTTGTTTTCGATCGTCAACATGCGCGACAAAAGCAACCCTGAACTCATCGCTTCGCAAAACACCCCCAACAACTTTACCCACAACACCTGGCTCTCTGCCGACCGCCGGACCCTGTTTACCACCGATGAAACCACCAACTCCTACCTGGCAGCCTACGACATCTCGGACCCGGGGAATATCCGGCTGCTCGACAAAATACAAAGCAATCCGGGTTCCGGATCGGCCGTGCACAACACCTATATCCTGGGCAACTTTGCCGTTACGTCCTGGTACAAAGACGGGTTCACCATCGTCGATGCTACGCGGCCGGACAACCTCGTGCAGGTAGGCAATTACGATACCTACCCCGGCGGCGCCGGCAGTGGTTTTGAGGGTTGCTGGGGCGTGTACCCGTATTTCCCATCGGGTACGATCATCGCTTCAGTCATTACGGCTGCCGGCACGAACAATGGTGAATTGTGGGTGATGCAGCCTACCTATGTGCGCGCCTGCTACCTGGAAGGACACGTTCGCAACGGCCTGAATGGCAATCCCATCAATGCTGCAGTGGTGGAGGTCGTAGGCAGCCAATCGCTCAATTCCAGTGCTGATGGTTCGTTCAAAATGGGCCAGGAGTCGGAGGGGTATTACACCGTCCGGGTGAGCAAGAGCGGATACCAAACCCGTGAATTCACTGCCTATTTTCAACGCGGCGACGTTCGGCTGCTGGATGTTTCGCTCTACCCGACCGGCGGATTTACCGTATCGGGCCAGGTGCTGAATGGCCAAACCAATCAGGTGGTGCCGAATGCCAGCGTGGTGCTGGCCGGCCTCAACGACACGTACAGCGCCAGTACAGATGCCGGTGGAAATTTTCAAATTGTCAATGTACCGGTCGGTTTGTATGATGTTGGGGCCTACGCCCCGGGGCTGGGAAAAGCCATGTTGTTGCAACGTAAAATCGCGGAAAACAAATCCTACACCCTACGCCTAACACCCAACGGCAAACTTTTCAACCAACAGCCTACTGACCAACTCATCGTCAGCAGCCCCAACCCATTTCTGGAGCGAACCACCCTGCACTATGCCTTGCCGGAAATCGGCTACCAATGGGTGGCCTATGACATCAACGGGCGCCGCCTGTTCGAGGGACTGCTGGAAGAAACCAATGGCAGCCTCGATATTGGTCAGGATTGGCCCCCTGGGGTATACGTACTGTCTGTTTTTAAGGCAGAGCAGCCCGGGCAAACCTTGAAAGTAATCAAATCTCAATAAACGGAACACAAGCCGCTTCCTCCGCGCAACAACACCAAACCTATGCGAATCGGACTTTTCGGATATGGCAAAATGGGCAAAGCCATTGAAAAAATTGCCCTCGAACAGGGGCTGGACATTGCCTGGCGCATCACCCGGGAAAACAGTGGCCAAGCCTCGCCCGAATTTCTGCGCCAGGCCGATGTAGTCATCGAATTCACCCGCCCGGAATCTGCCTACGACAACGTAATGGCCTGCCTGCAAGCCGACGTGCCGGTGGTGTGCGGCACCACCGGCTGGCTGGAACAAATGGCAGATGCCGAAGCCTGGTGTACGGAGCAGCGGGGGGCAATGCTCTGGGCCTCCAATTTCAGCGTAGGTGTCAACTTGTTTTTTGCCTTGAACCGCTACCTGGCGGTGCTGATGCAGCAGCGTCCGGAGTACAACCCCTCCGTCACTGAAACACACCACATCCACAAACTTGACGCCCCCAGCGGAACGGCCATCAGCCTGGTGCAGGACATACTGGCCGAAATCAGCCGAAAATCAGGCTGGCGCCTGGAGCCTGCCGTGGCCGCGCCGGACGAAATACCCGTTCGGGCCATTCGGGAAAACGAAGTACCGGGGACTCACCTGATCCGCTGGTCAAGCGCCGTGGACGACATTTCGATCGAGCACCGTGCCCATTCCCGCGAAGGTTTTGCTGCCGGCGCCTTGCTGGCAGCCCGCTGGTTGCTTGGCAAATCGGGCGTTTTCCGGATGAACGACGTACTCGGATTGTAAGCACAAAGGGCTACCTTTGCACATCATCATTTTCCTCCCAAACAGATCATGCAACCCATTGTTCGACTTAGCAACGCCGACATTTGCCAGCAGGATGGCCGTGTTGTGCTCGAAAATATCAGCCTGACCCTCGGGGAAGGAGAGTTTACCTACCTGATCGGCAAAACCGGCAGCGGCAAAACCAGTTTGCTCAAAACCCTGTATGCCGCACTGCCACTTGACAAAGGCAACGGCGAGGTGGCCGGCTACGACCTGCGGAATATTACCCGTCAAAATGTGCACTTGCTGCGCCGCAAACTGGGGATCGTCTTTCAGGATTTTAACCTGCTGACCGACCGCAATGTGGAGGAAAACATGCTTTTCGTGCTGAAAGCAACGGGCTGGACCGATGTCGTGGACATGGAAAACAGGATCGAGGAAGTACTTGCCGGTGTAGCCCTGGCCGACAAACGGAAATCAATGCCCTATGAATTGTCAGGGGGCGAGCAACAACGAATCGTGATGGCCAGGGCCTTGCTCAACCGCCCCCAACTGCTCATCGCCGACGAGCCTACCGGCAACCTGGACCCGGAAACCAGCGACGATGTGCTGGTCCTCATGCGCAACCTGGCCAAAGAACACAATACCGCTGTACTCTGCGCCACGCACGATTACCGGATTTTACAAAACTTCCCTGCCCGGATCATCCGCATCCGGCAAGGAAAACTCATCGACGACGAAGGGGTGGTGATCCGCTAAAAGAACAACTGCTATTCTTCTTCCAACCGAGCCATTTTGGCACTCAGGCGCTGCCGGCGCCGGGTGGCGCTGCCGTCTTCCATGCGTTTGCGGTGTTCATTGTGCGGCCGGAAACCCGTCGTAAACACGTCCGATTTGCAGGACGCCGCCGTTTCCACATAGGCAGCCAGTTTTTCCAGCGCCATCAGTACGGAGCCTTCTTTGTCGCGAACGGCTTCGGTGCGTTCTTTTCGTTTCAACTGCGGGTTGGCCAGTACTTCATTCAACATTTCGCAATGCACTTGCAGGGCCTCTACCAGGTCGTCTCGTTTAGGCACATAGGTACTGTCGGATGATTTTCGAAGCACACGTTCAGCAAAAACAGCCAGGTTACGGCCGTGCAGGAACAAAAAATGTCGGTCGATTTGAAATTTGGCACTTATCATGGTTAGGACATTGGCAAAAATATATTTGCTGTCGAGCAACCATGCAATTTTGTGTATTATTCCATTATTTACAAATATATTTTGGAAAAAAGTCTTTTACCCAACAAAATCAGTTGGTTTATTCGACATACACATTTTTTACTCAGGCGAAAAGCCGACCCGGCTTTTCGCCTGAGCCTAACAGTTACTTCGAACCTCCGACTTTTAGGCATTTGCCAAGGGCAACACCCCGTTCGCTACGAAACACTACCCAATACAAACCAGGCGGCACAGCCTGTTCAGTAGCCGTTTTTCCATCCCAATGGAGTCGTTGGGCGCCCGGGCCAAAAGCCTGATCCGCCAGCGTATTCACGGTTTGCCCCATCGAATTTACCAGCTCAACGCGCAGCCTCATCGGGCGATCCAGTTCGAAAGGGATATCTACTGAATCCAGAAACGGGTTGGGTTGTGGCGCTGCCATCCGAAACCCGGCAATGGGAGCCGGCGTCTCTGTAGCCGGCAGGATTCCGCCATCTTCTGTGAGGGTCACAAACTGGTTGGCATACACATCCACATACAATTCTTCTGTGCCGGAGGGCCATTGTACCTCGATGGACTCCACGATAGCGGCATCGCCCAAGCCGAAATGGGCGGCCAATTGGTTTTGGCCGCAATACCCCGTTTGGGCGCTGATTTCCCGCATTTGCAGCACCGAAACCCCGCCGATGGTGGCACGCACCCGTACTTTTGCGCCGATGGCGCTTCGATTGCTTTTTGTACCGACCAGTTCTACCTGGAGCCAGTGGTTCAGGCCTTCGGCCGAATGATTTTCATACAAATAATCCGGCTGGCTCGCTTGGTAACAATTGGCTACCGCCAAATCCAGATCGCCGTCGCGGTCCATATCGCCAAACGCGCACCCATAGGACCAGCCTTTGTCGGTGGCCGGCACTTCGCTCAAATTCCGTTGAAAACCGCCTTTCCCATCGTTGAGAAAGAGAAAATTTTGCCAGGGCCCGCCCCAAAAAGAATTGGTCACAAACAGATCCAGGAAGCCGTCGTTGTTCACATCCGCCCATTGGCTGCCAAAGGAATTGCCGCCCGAACTCACGGGCGAACCACTCAGAATTTTGACAAACACGCCGTCGTCATTTCGGAAAAGGGCGTCATTGCCTTTGTCGTTGGCCAGGAAAACATCCTGGTCGCCGTCGTTGTCGTAGTCACCCCAACTGGCACTCATGGTTTTGCCGGCATTGGAAACCAGCGGGCTGGAATTTACTTTCGAAAAGGCGCCGTTGGTGTTGCGGTACAGGGTTTCGTCCTGGTCGCTTTCGTTGGTCACGAACAAATCCTGGTCGCCGTCGTTGTCAAAATCCACCCAATTGACGCAGCGCGATTCGAACGCATCGGTCACCGGGGTGCCGCTGCTGATTTTGGTGAAGGCGTTGTTGCCATCGTTGTGGTACAGGTAATTGCGTTTGGTGCCGCCGCTGTTGGTGACGTACAGGTCTAGCCGACCATCTTTGTCGTAGTCGCCCCAGGAGGCCGTTTCCGAAAAACCGGCATCACCTACGGGGTATCCGGTGGAAACTGGCTGGAACGTACCGGCGCCTTTGTTCAGGTAAAACAGGTTGTCGACGCCATACCAATTGACCACGAAGCAATCGTTATCGCCGTCGTTGTCCACGTCGGCCCAGGTAGCGCCATCGGAAGGTTTGTTGTCCTGCACGATCGGATCGCCGCTGATGGCGGTAAATACCCCTACCCCATTGTTCCGGTACAGGAAATTATTCTCTCCGGCCTCCGGGCCATTTGAAATAAACAAATCAAGGTCTTTGTCGCCGTCGATATCGATCCAGTTGACGCTCCGCGAATCGCCTGGCGTAGTGCTCACCGGAGAGTTGGTCACTTTGGAAAAAATACGCGGAGTGTTCAGAAAATCACTGCAAAAGAGCAGGCCTCGGGCTGGGCCGCCATACGCGCCCATATCGTTGCGGCGGGCGCCTCGGGATGGGTAAGCCGCCAGGTTCCCGTTGGCGGAAGCATCCTGGGCGACAACATCCGGGTGGCCGGCATCCACACAAGGCGAGCCTGGAGAAAGAAGGAAACACAGGGTATCGGCAAATACGGGATTGGCGCTGAGGTTGCCGGCGCCGGCCAGGCCCCCTTCGATGCAGTTGTATTGCGCCTCAATTTTGCCATTGGCATGGTCAACCTGGGCGCCGGCTGCTTGGGAATTGCCCCACACGATGTTGTTTTGCATCTGCAAGGTGATGGTAAAGGTCCAGATACCGCCGCCTTTTCCGGAGAATTGCTGGCTGCCGGGAAGCGCCGTGTTGTAGGCGATCACGTTGTTTTCGAGGACAACCACCGTGGCAGCATTTTGGCCGGTACACCAAAATCCGCCGCCGCTATAGTCTTTTCCTGCGCTGTTGCGGGCGATGATGTTGTTGCGCACCACAGCGCCCGGGCAATAGTTGAGCACAATGCCGCCGCCGTAGCCGCCGCCCTGGTTGTACATGATCCGGTTGTTTTCGATGCGCGGCGCGCCGTCGCCGCAACGGATGCCCCCGCCGCCGTTGCTCACCATGCCGGCGCCCGGGGCAGCGAGCACGTTGTTTCGGATGATGTTGTGGCGAATGACGGGCGAGGAGAACTCGGTGAGAATGCCTCCGCCTTCGCGGAAGGTGCCAAAACCGGCGGGGTCCAGCCAAATAGTGCCCCGGCCGCCCCGAAACGTGAACCCTTGTACGACAGTAGCCGCCGACTCGCCCTTCCAGATCAGCAAACAACTGGCCGTGTCCGGCTGCGCCGGCTGACTACCGTCGACAATGGTTTCCTCAATTAAATCCGGGTTTTTATCGAGTTCGAAACGACTGGTCAGCACGATGTTGCGGCCGCGCAGTTGTACGTTTTCGTAATAAATACCCGGGCTCACCAGTACCGTATCGCCTTCCTGGGCCGCATTCACGGCGGCCTGGATACTGGTAAAATCCTGCGGCACACGCAGGGTGTTGGCGGCAAGCGAAAGGCTGAAAAGCGCCAGCAGAAGCAGGAGATTTGTTTTTAAAAGAGCAAAACTTGTTAAGGAAACTCTGACGGAGGAAAAAAATGTTTTCATAGCAGAATGTATTTTACTTGTTGGTCCCAAAAATCAACCGGAATCCACGCCGATTCTCTAAAAGTGTATGAACGGCGCTTTGTTCCAACCGGAAAACTGTCATTGCCGACGGCTTTTTCGGACCTTTGCCGGGCGGAGTTGCGGCAAAGCCGAAACCAACTCTGCGCTGGACCTCCCGTGCGCAAGTTTCTGCTTCATGTACTTTTTTGGTTGAGTTACTGGTTTATTTACGCCTATGCCTATAGCCGGTACGATGGCAACATTGGTAAATACCTCCTGACGGAAGGTTTGCAAATGCCAGCCCGTATCCTGGCGACCTATGCGAGTTTCTGGCTGTTGGAGCGCTGGGGACGGCATACCTGGTGGGCCTTACCCGGTGTTGCCATGGCCACCATCGCCGGGGGCATGTTGAACCGCTTGTTGAAATTCTGGTACCTGGTACCGGAGTTTTTTCCGGAATCCACCATCCAGTTTTGGAACCTGGGCCGGCTGATGGTGGATGTGTTTGATTGCGTGCTGGCGGCTGGCGTGGCCTTGTCGGCTCGCCTGTATTTTCGGCAACAGGAAAGTTTGCGGCTGGAGGAACAATTGCGCCGCGAGAAAAGTGAGGCCGAGTTATTTGCCCTGAAAAGCCAGTTGCAGCCGCATTTTTTATTCAATACCATCAACAATCTATACGCCCTGGCGCGTATGAAATCCGATAAAGCAGCCCCGGTAGCGCTTCAACTGGCCAATTTGCTGCGTTTTGTGTTGTACGAAACCCGCAAACCTACCATCCCGCTGAAACAGGAAATAAAAATACTGACCGACTATATCGCCCTGGAGCAACTTCGGTTTGACCCCGATCGGCTGCGGGTGGAAACGATCATCGAACTGGATGACCCGCAGCAACCGATTACGCCTTTGCTCCTTTTACCTTTGGTAGAGAATGCATTCAAACACGGTGTCGGCGAATTGCGCAGCGATGCCTGGGTCCGCCTGCGGGTGTGTTTGTCGGACAAAACCCTTCAGGTCGAGGTTGAAAACTCGTTGTTGATTGCTCCGCAACCCAGCACCAAAGGGATCGGCCTGGCCAACGTGCGGCGCCAACTGGAGTTGATTTACCCAGGCTGCAGCAGCCTGCAAACCCAGTGGGATGAGCAGAAAGAACAATATGGCGTCTATTTGGTTATCCAATTTGGCCATACAGACCAAACCTGAACGCTGTACTTTTGCTTTTTCCGCACTCTTAAGTATTTTACTAATTAAACCATTGATCATGAAAAATATACTTTCCGGCGTTGCCATACTCGGCCTTTTCTGGCTGGCTGCATGCAACCAGCACGCTCCAAAATCTGCCAACACCCAGGATGCAGCCGCTGGCGTGTATGCCTGCCCTATGCAATGCGAAGGGGCCAAAACCTACGCCGCAGCCGGGCAATGCCCCAAATGTGGCATGGACCTGGAATTGGCTGAAGCAGCACCCACCCAACCCGATACCAACCACCACCAACACTAAATAGTAAGCCGGATTCCGGCGCCGCCAACGCAGTTTTTTTCGGCCAACTCTTACACTCGTTTTCAAGCCTGTACTGATGAAAAATATAGTTTTAATTGCCTTCGCTTTACTCCTGGCGGCCACTACCCTGCCCGCACAAAGTGGCATGGTTCGAAAAAAAACCGCCACGACCAGTACTGAACAAACGGAAAAATTTAAGGTACTGGGCAATTGCGGGATGTGCGAACGCACCATAGAATCAGCCGCCACCGGCGCCGGTGCCCGCTCGGCTGAATGGGACGCTGATGCCCACACCCTGACTGTCACCTTTGTCGCTGGCCAAACCAGTGCTGACCAAATCCAAAAAGCCGTGGCTCAATCGGGCTACGACAATGCCGGGTACAAAGCCCCCGACACGGTCTACAATGCCTTGCATGCCTGCTGCCACTACGATCGGAGCGGAGCGCCTTCCACCGCCAAAGCCTGTCCGGCAGATACGCCGCAGAAACAATAAAACCCCGGCATTGCAGCCCCTTCGCCACATTCCAACACCCTCGACCGGTGTATTCAGTTGTGTGTACCGGCCTCTCAACGCTCTTGTATGAAACAAATCTTCCTCTTTTTGATAGGCGCCCTCGCTTGGGGCACTTTGGGCGCGCAAGCCCAATCCGAGATTCAATTTACCTTCCAGCACCAGGCTGAGGGTGTGCCGATGGTGCTCAACCAAACGGTGTTTAGCATCTGGAACGGCAAAAAAGTCCTGCTCACCCGGGCCGAATTTTACCTTTCCAAAATAGAATTGACCAAAGATGACAATACCAAACTGCCCCTGACCGACCGCTACCTCCTGGTGCAGGCCAACAAACCCGACACGACCTTGTCGGCAGGTTCCTGGCCGGTGCAGCAAATCCGCGGCCTGAACCTGTTCATCGGGGTCGATGCCGAGCACAACCATCTCGACCCGGCTACCTTTCCAGCCACACACCCCTTGTCGCCTCAGGAAGCGTCCATGCATTGGGGCTGGACCGCCGGCTACCGCTTTATGGCCATCGAAGGTCGGGTTGACAACAACGGCGACGGCATACCTGAAAGCGTTTTTCAATGGCATAACCTCGGGGATGCTTTGTACACCGGCCTCAAAATCGGCAGTACGATAGTGGCGCAAAATGGCAAACTCACCATTCCGATTCAACTGGATTACAGTAAGTTATTCAATACCCTGGACCTCGACATCAACCTGGTGCAACACGGCAGCTCCGCGCTCAATGCACTCATGATGATGAATGCATCCGGACAAGGTTTTTTAAAACTCGCCACCACGAGCAGCACCGCTGAGGACAACGCTGACGCCCAGATCGAAGTAAGGCCTAACCCCGCCGACCAGAATGTTCTGCTGGAATATTCAAATTTTGGCAAAGGCCCACTTCACCTGAGCCTCTGCGGCACAACCGGCCAGGTCCTGCGCCAGTACAAGCAACTTCCGGAAGCGGGGGCCTTCCGTTTGGAAACCGCCGGCTTGCCCAACGGATTGTACCGGCTGGTCTTCCGCTCAGAAAACGGCTGGTCGGCACACAAAACCCTGCTGGTACAGCACTAGCCGAAACCATGAGACCGCTCGGATATGGGTTGCTGGCCTGGGGCCTGGGGCTGCTGCTGGCCGGAGCCTGCGCAAAAGAACCGCCTCCGGTGGACCCCGAAGCGTATGTTTTGGCCATCCCGGCCGGGTTTCCAGCACCGGAAATACCAGCCGACAATGCCCTCACGGTATCCCGGATACAGTTGGGCAAGCGCTTGTTTTATGATCCCCTGCTCTCCCGCGACAGCAGCCTCTCCTGTGCCACTTGCCACAAACAAAGCCTGGCTTTTGCCGATCACCTGAACACTACTCCTGGCATCGAAGGCCGGCCAGGCACCCGCAACGCGCCAAGCCTGGCAAATGTGGCCTATCAAAAACACTTGCTTCGAGAGGGTGGCGTACCAACTCTGGAGATGCAGGTATTTGTGCCTATTCAGGAGCACAACGAATTTGATTTCAATATTTTACAGGTGGCCAAGCGGATGAACCGCATGCCGGAATATGTCGAACTGGCGCAGCTGGCCTACGGCCGGGCGCCCGATCCTTTCGTGATCACCCGCGCCATCGCCGCCTTCGAACGAACCCTGTTGAGTGGCGATTCATCCTTTGACCGCTGGATGTACCAGGGCAACACAGCAGCCCTCCCTGCATCTGCCCAACGCGGTTTTGTTTTGTTCAACAGCGAGCGACTGGGATGCAACCCTTGCCACGAAGGTTTCCTCTTTACCACACAGGAATTCGCCAACAATGGTTTGTACACCCAGTACCCCGACTCGGGGCGCCTGCGCCTCACCGGACTGGAAAGCGACCGGGCCTTGTTCAAAATACCCAGCCTGCGGCAAGTGGCCCTGACGGCGCCATACATGCACGACGGCAGTTTGCCTAGCCTGAATGCCGTGTTGGACCACTACCAAAGCGGTGGAAAAAACCACCCCAACAAGAGCGTGCTCCTGCGTCCGTTTACCCTGACCGCCCAGGAACGGGCTGATGTACTGGCTTTTTTGAACAGTTTGAGCGATACAAACTTCCTTCAGAACCCGGCTTTTCACTAACGCCTGAAGCACAACCATGAACTGTCTGCTCGTCGAAGATGAACCCTTGGCTGCCGCCATTTTGGAGGATTATATCCGCCAAGTTCCCTGGCTGCGGTTTGCAGGGCGTTGCTCGGATGCCCTGAATGCCTACGAAGCACTCCAGCAACAAGCGGTGGAGGTCTTGTTTCTGGATATTCATTTGCCGGGCTTGAAAGGCTTGGATTTTTTGCGCACCCTTACTCCTCGGCCGCAAACGATTCTCACCACCGCGTACCAGGAATACGCGCTCGACGGATTTGATCTCGGCGTCGTAGATTATTTGCTCAAACCCATTGATTTCGATCGGTTTTTGCTGGCTATTCAGAAACTTCGCAAACCCGAGCCACTTCCCTCCAGCCAACCCGGGCTGCGCCGTTTTTATTTTTTTAATGTCAACAAAAGAATGGTGCGCGTCTGGCTCGACGAGATCGTCTGCGTCGAAAGCCTGAAAGAATATGTGCGCCTCCACTTGCGCGACGGGCGTACGCTCGTGACCAAGGGGCAGATCGGGGAAATGGAGCATGAATTGGGCTTATGGCGGATACACCGCTCGTTTATGATCGCGCTGGCGCATGTGGAAGCCTATTCATCTACTGAAATTATTGCCGGCGGCAAAAGCATCCCGATCGGCAGGCAGTATAAAGATCAGACCCTGGAAAAATTGGCGCAGTATTCGGCGGGAAATTAAAAAACACTCGTCGTACTTTTGGCCCGCAAATAAGCCACCGGCACCCAATTGATGGAAATCCTGCGGCCAGCCTTTGTTTCACTCTCTCACAACTTATTCAATGAATCTTCACGAATACCAGGGTAAAGAATTACTCAAATCGTATGGCGTAAAAATTCAGGAAGGAATCCTGGCTCATACCGCCGAAGAGGCTGTAGAAGCCGCCAAAAAATTAAAAGAACTGTACAACTCCGGCTGGTGCGTCGTCAAGGCTCAAATCCATGCAGGCGGACGTGGCAAAGGCGGCGGTGTCAAACTGGCCAAAAGCCCGGAACAAGCCGGCCAACTAGCCGGTGAAATCCTGGGCATGATGCTGAAAACGCCGCAAACGTCGGCTGAGGGCAAACTCGTGCGCAAAGTGTTGATCACCCAGGATGTGTTTTACCCCGGCGCCAGCGAACCGAAAGAGTTCTACATCAGCATCTTAACCGATCGCGAGCGGGGTGGCAACGTCATTATTTACTCGCCCGATGGCGGGATGGACATCGAAAAAGTGGCCGAAGAAACGCCCGAACGTGTGTTCACCGAAAACGTGGACCCGCTGCTCGGCCTGCGCCCCTTTCAGGCGGCAAAAATCGCGTTCAACCTGGGCCTGAGCGGCCAGGCCTACAAGGAAATGGTGGCTTTTGTCCAAAAATTGTATGCCGCTTACGTCGGCTCCGACGCCAGCCTGTTCGAGATCAACCCTTGCCTCAAAACCAGCGACGACCTGATCATTGCGGTGGATGCCAAGGTAGCTCTCGACGACAATGCCCTTTTCCGCCACCCCGAACTGGAAGCCCAGCGCGACAAAGACGAGGAAGATCCCACCGACGTGGAAGCCAAGGAATTTGACCTGAACTACGTCAAACTCGACGGCAACGTGGGCTGCATGGTCAACGGCGCCGGCTTGGCCATGGCTACCATGGACCTGATCCAACTGTCGGGCGGCCAACCCGCCAACTTCCTCGATGTGGGTGGCACCGCTGATGCCCAGCGCGTAGAGAACGCCATGCGCATCATCCTGAAAGACAGCAATGTAAAAGCCATCCTGATCAATATTTTTGGTGGTATCGTGCGCTGCGACCGGGTGGCCCAGGGTGTTGTGGATGCCTACAAATCCATCGGCAACATTCCGGTGCCGGTCATTGTACGCCTGCAAGGCACCAATGCCGACCTGGCCAAAAAAATCATCGACGAGTCCGGCCTCGAAGTAATGGGCGCCGTAGAGTTTCAGGAAGCCGCCGATCTGGTGGCCAAAGTCCTGCGCTAAATACAGGCAGACCAGGGGCAATTGGGCACCAGGCAAATTTTCGGACGCGTCGGTGCACAATTGCCCCTTATTTTGGAGGCCCTTCGCCTTCCTTCTTTTCCTGTTTCGGGTCTTTCTTTTTCAGCAATTCCTCTACCTGCTTGAGGATCCCTTGCATCCGTGTCAGGTCCGACGCGCGCAAGCGCAGTTCTTTTTCGTACGCAGCCTTGGTCAGGCCGTGCAATTCCATCACCTGGGCGTAATATTTTTGAGCCAGGCTGTCGCGCTGGTAACTGGGCAAGCCGTTGGCCGCGCCATCGGCCAAGTAGAGGTCGGCCATGACGCGCGCGATTTTTTCGTCGCTGAGCACAGGTTGTTCGGTTTTCGGCTGGCAGGCAGCCAGGAAAAACCAGGGCAATAGGCGGAGTACCAGAGCGATTTGTTTGTTCACAGGACTTCTTTTGGAAAAAAATGCGCCTTCACCTGGGCATTCCCCTCGTACAGTTCGGCCCAACGCCCGGCAGAAGAGACGATTTGCACCACGCCGCAGGTTGGCACATTGTCGATGAAAGACGCCGAAAAACGGTTGGCCACGTCGGTAAACGTCGGGTTGTGTCCAAACAGCATCACGGTCTTGGAGTCGTCGGGCAATTGGCTGATGATGCGCAGGATTTCGGTCGGAAAGGCTTCGTAGATATCCGGGTTGCGGACAATGGCTTCGTCCGGAATACCAAAAGCGTTGGCAAAAAACTGGGCCGTGCTGAGGGCGCGTTTTGCCGGGCTGCTCACCAGCAAATCCGGTTGTGCTCCAACTTCGCGGAGCAATTTTGCCATTTGGGGAGCATCTTTCAGGCCACGCTCGTTGAGCGGGCGGTTGATATCGCGCAGCCCGGGGTTGTCCCAACTGGATTTGGCGTGGCGGACGAGGTAAATGGTTCGCATGACAAGTTGTGTTCAGTGCCAAAGGTAAAGCAATTCGGGCATACCCAGTTTTTCCTGTTGCCAAAGGATTAACGTTCAAGTTGTTGTCTTTGCCATTTATGGGGAGTACTTTTGGAGTTTTTTTGGGCAAAATCAGATCATCCCACAAAATCCTTTTTTCAGGTGCAAAAACTTTGGCTAAAGAATTTTGAACTACACATCAACCCGAGCACCTGGAACCTGGCACAGGACTTGATCCAGGCTGGCGCCGTGCGAAATTTGCGGGAAGTAGAAAAACATTTTTGGGTGGCGCTGGTACAGGAAGGCGAAGACTTCTTTGAAACGGAAGCCATCATCACCCCGCATAAAATAAAGGCCTTTACTTGCGAGTGCTGGTCGGAAGGCCGCCGCCTGATGTGCGCCCATGTGGCTGCTGCCTTGTTCAAAGTGCGGCAATTCCTGGAACAAAAAGCAGAGGCACGGCAACAAAAAGAAAGCACTGAAAAAACCGAGGAACCCGGCCGGCTGACGGTTCAAACGGCCCTGGGCAACGCCACGCCCGAACAACTGGCTGAGTTTGTGCGCGCCTATGCCCGCAAAGACCGCGATTTTGCCCTGGCCCTGAAAACCTGGTTTGCCGGGCATATCACCAGCGCCGAAAACCCCTTTACGCTGCTCCTCGAATCGGCCTTGCCCCGTCACGCCGGCGTACGCCCCTTGCGCGAGCCGGAAATGCGCCGGCTTCGGAAAATGCTTGATGAACTGGAAACCCAGTTGGAAAGTGCGGCAGGGCAAGCCAACGTCCGGGTTGTTTTTCAGATTGGAACAGCCATCCTGCAAAAAGTTGTTCCCTTGTTGCCCAAAACACCGGAACCCCGCCAGGAACAACTCGTGGAATATTGCCTGCTGGCCCTGCGCCAATTGAGCCAGTTGCCCCCCGAACATGCCTCCCCCGAACTCCGCGAAGCGCAGCGTCTTTTTTTATTCGAATTGGCCGCCCGAAACACCTTGCCCGCCGCCATGGAGCGCGATATGGTGCTCTACCTGAGCCAGGCGGCCCTGGAAGACGACATGTTCGAACGCATCCGACTTTGGTTCGACCAGACCCCGGCGCCGGCCCCACGCCTGGTGCTCCATTCCTTTCTGGCAGCCTTGGCCCGGCGCAACCGGCCGGAGGCCGTTGTACGGGTGCTGGAAGACTACGACCGGTTCCCGGGCTTGGTGAAAGACGCCATTGTGGCCCTGTACTATCTCCAGTGCTGGCCGGCTGTTTTGGTAGCCGGCGATCATTTTTTGCAGAAAAAATGGTTCAATGCCGGTCAGGTCCGGGAAGTGGAAGACCTGTTGTTGCTGGCCGCCGAAAAGGCCGGCGACAAGGCCCGGCACCTGTTGTACCTCCGGAACCGGTACGCCCAAACCGGAAACCAGGACCTGTTCCGGCGGCTTCAGGGGCTGGCCGGCGAGGGCTGGCCGGCCGAGCGGCTTCTCTTGTTCGAGCAATTGCGGGCTGCCGGCCAAACGGCGTTTCTGGCGCCCCTGCTCGCCGCCGAAGGCGACCTGGATGGCCTGGCCGAGATGATCCGCCAACAGGAGGACCTGCGCCTGCTCCAACAATACGAAGACCTCTATTTGCCGCTGCAAACCGATTTTGTGCGCGAGCAGTACGTGACCCAATTGTCCGGTTACCTGCACGAACATTTTGGCCGGCAGGCATCCGGCTACGTCCGCGAACAACTGGCCGGTTTATTGTCCAAAAAACAAATGGAACTGGCGCAGGAGATCATTCAAACCCTGACCCGTACCTTTGTCGACCGGCACACCCTGCCCGAAGAATTGGCCGAATTGTTTCCCAAATCCCGGCGGCGGCCCGTGCTGCCCACCTAGGGCAATATTCAGACAAAGACAAGCCACCCGCAGTTCACGTTTAGCATACTACCAAGATGAAAGTTGAGGTTTGGGCCATCGGAAAAACATCCGAAGTGTATTTGGATACCGGCATTGCCATTTTTGAAAAACGGCTTAAAAATTACCTGCCGTTCAGTTGGATTGTTTTGCCGGCGGCAAAAGTGAAAACAACCGATGGGCAGGTGTTGAAGCAGGAAGAGGCCAAACTGGTGCTGGCCAAACTCAATGCCGACGATTACCTGGTGCTCCTGGATGAAAACGGCAAGCAGTATTCCTCGCAGGAACTGGCCCATTGGATGGAACAACGGCTGAACAGCTCACAACGCCGGATGGTGTTGCTCATCGGTGGCGCATTCGGGTTCACGCCGGAGTTGTACGCCCGGGCCAACGCCCAACTTTCGCTGAGCCGCCTCACCTTTTCACACCAGATGGTCCGTGTGTTTCTGCTCGAACAACTCTACCGCGCCATGACCATCCTGCGCAACGAACCCTACCACAATCCTTAACCACTACGCGTTTTTCCCGCATGGATATCAGTTACCTGCTCATCGGTTTTACCGTCGCTTTCTCCATTTGGACCTTTAACAATCCGGACGCGCACCTCAAATGCCGGCATTGGCCCTACGCCGAATACCACGACGGAGAATATTACCGCTGGCTTACCAGCGGGTTTATCCACGGCGATCAGATGCACTTGTTGTTCAACATGGTTACCCTGCTTTTTTTCGGTCCGGCGGTGGAGCACGAGTTCATGGTTCAATTTCCGGAAATTGGCCGGCTGCTGTTTGTTGTTTTTTACCTCATGTCCATCGTAGCCTCCTCGCAGGCAACCTATTTCCACTACCGGGATGTTCAGAGTTTTTCGAGCGTAGGGGCCTCCGGCGGGGTTTCGGCCGTTCTGTTTGCCAGTATTTTGATGATTCCCGGCATGGAAATCAGACCCATGCTGTTCCCCTTGGGCATCCCGGGCTTCATTTATGCGGTTTTTTACCTGTGGTATTCCACGCAGGCTGCCCGGCGGGGCAACGACAACATCGACCACGTGGCGCATATTTTCGGCTCTATTTTCGGCTTTCTGTTTCCCCTCGTGCTAAAACCCATGCTATTCCTGGGTTTTCTGGAAGGGATGGTCCATTGGTTTCGTTCATTAGGCACCTAAATGTAGTGGCCAGGACATTTTTACCGCTTGAGGCCACCCGGCAGACCCAAAGCGGCGTATCTTTGCAACTAAATAAACCCTTCCGATGTTCTAACACATACTTTCAAACAGCTATTTTCTTATCCTTTATAAAATTAGTTCTAAGCAATGGCATACGAATTCACGGATGCAAACTTCCAGCAGGAAGTGCTTCAAAGCGACAAAGTGACGCTGATCGACCTTTGGGCTGAATGGTGCGGCCCCTGCCGCATGATGACTCCCGTAGTGGAGGATCTCGCCACCGAATTCAAAGACCGCGCGGTGATCGGAAAACTGAATGTTGACCACAACCCGGAAGTCCCAACGAACTACAACGTACGCGGCATTCCGACGTTCTTGTTGTTCAAAAACGGCGAATTGAAAGAAAAAATCGTCGGCCTACAGACAAAACAGTTCCTGGAAAATAAAATCAAATCCTACTTGGGTTAAGCCATTTTTGGGTCCTGAAGAACTGGCATCTACGTCCCGAATGTTTCCATGCGGAAATATTCGGGATTTTTTATGTCCGTTGCATAGCGGCTATTGCCAACCAAGCCTTGCCCAACCCAGCCACCAGGTCGCCGGCGATAAGCCCGGCTTGCCCGGTAGCTGTAGCCGCCAAATCGCCAGCCAGGCCATGCAGGTAAACACCCAGCAAGCAAGCCTCCCGGGGTGAATACCCTTGCGCCAGCAAACCGCAGAGCACCCCGGTGAGCACATCGCCTGAGCCGCCGGTGGCCATACCCGGATTGCCGCTGGAATTGAACCAACAAGCCCCGTCCGGCCCGGCAATTGCCGTGTTGGCACCTTTCAATACGATAAAAATTCGGTGCTCCCGGGCTTTAGCCCGGAGTACCTCCAGGCGCGCTGCACTGTTGGCACTGGAGCCAAACAAACGCTCAAACTCCTTGGGATGCGGGGTTAAAATGCTGTTTTCAGGCAGATACGCAAACCAGCCGGGGTGTTGTGCGAGCAGGTTCAAGGCATCGGCATCGAGCACCAGCGGCACCCGGGCCTGCAGCAACAAACGTTTCAAGGCCTGTGCCGTTTCGGGCCGGGTCCCGATCCCACAGCCGGCGCCAATGGCGGTATAAGCCTGGAGATCCGGCAAGTCAGACCAGTACTGTTCGGCCTCGTCCAGCAGACACATAGCCTCCGGCACGGCTGTTTGCAAAATTACATACCCACAACGCGGCGCCTGTACCGTAAGCAAGCCCACGCCCGCCCGCAGGCAGGCCTTGGCAGCCAGCACCGCCGCACCCATTTTTCCCTGACTTCCGTTGATCAACAGCGCATGCCCAAACGTCCCTTTGTGGGCAAATCGCTGCCGCGGCCGGACCAAAGCCGCCGCCGCCGGGCCTTCCAGGAAATAAAACGGCGTGGCTGTTTCGGCAGCATACTGCGGATGGAGGCCGATACTCCCGTAGGACCAGTCCCCTACCCGATCGGCATTTTCCGGATAAAAAAAAGCCAGTTTGGGGGTTTCAAAACTAAACGTTCGCTGGCATTGCAGGCAGGGCCCAGAACTAGCCCGCTCGGCAAACAAGCCGCTGGGCAGGTCGATAGCCACCTTTTCATTGGGTAGTTGGTTCAGAACGTCGATCAGCCGGGCCCAGGGGCCATCCAGCGGCCGGCTCAAGCCCGACCCAAACAAGGCGTCGATCAGGAGGGCATCGGGCGGAGGCTCGGGAAAGGTCCCGGCAGCATCGCGCAACACCGTCACCTCGATGGCCGCATGGGGTGGCAGGGCCATCATTTGGGCATCAAAATCGGCGCTATGTTTCCCGCTGAAAGCACAAACGAATACCTTTACCGCGTAAAACTGCTGATGCAGCAAGCGCGCCACGGCAAGCCCGTCGCCGCCGTTGTTGCCGGTGCCTGCCCAGATCCAGACCGGCCGGCGGACATCCGGATAACGAGTTGTCAGCCAATGCGTAAAGGCGCTGGCAGCGCGGTTCATCAGGTCGATGGAAGAGATGGGCTCGTGGGCAATAGTGTAGGCGTCCCAGGCGCGGATTTGATCGGTGGTAAAAATTTTCATATCGCAAGCCTGAAGGATACAGGCGAATGATTTATGTCAAATTTCAAATGAATACTCCATTTTTCCAAGGCTTGCGGGTGGTCGAATTTGCCTCAGTACTGGCAGGACCTGCTGTGGGCATGTTTTTCGCCGAGCTGGGCGCTGAAGTTATTAAAATTGAAAACAAAACCACGGGCGGCGACGTCACCCGTGGCTGGAAACTGCCCGGAGAAGATCCTGCAACGGCGGCCTCGGCCTATTTCTGTAGCGTCAATTGGGGCAAACAACATCTCTTTCTCGACTTAAATACTCCTGGCGATTTACAACAAGCCCTGGATTTTTGCGCCAGCGCCGACATTGTCATTTCCAATTTTAAACCCTCCTCCGCCCAACGCCTGGGTGTGGATGCCGAAACGCTGCGCCGGCAGTACCCCCGGCTTATCTACGCCCAACTCAGTGCTTTTGCCGACCCGGAAGACGAAAGCCCTGCCTTTGACGTCGTATTGCAAGCCGAAGCGGGGTTTATGTACATGAACGGCGAGGCCGGCCGGGCGCCGGTAAAAATGCCGGTCGCACTGATTGACCTGCTGGCCGCCCACCAGTTGAAAGAGGGCATCTTGCTGGCCTTGCTCCAACTGGCGCGCACGGGCAGCGGCAGCACGGTCACGGTGTCGCTGATGGAAAGCGCCCTGGCCTCGCTCGCTAATCAAGCGACGAATTGGCTGATGGCCGGCCATATCCCACAGCGCCTCGGCGCACAACACCCCAACATTGCCCCCTATGGCGACCTGTTTCCCTGCGCCGACGGCCAGCAAATCCTGCTGGCAGTTGGTACTGAGCGGCAATTTCAACAACTTTGCCGCTGCTTGGGGCTGGAGTCCTTGTTGCAAAACCCGGATTTCCAGACCAACCGCGCGCGCGTCGTGCATCGCCAGGCATTGAACCAGTTGTTGTCAGCGGTGTTTACCCAAAAAAACCTGGCCGAGTGGATGCGCTTGTGTAAAGAAAATGGCGTGCCGGCTGCTCAAATCCGCGACATGGCATCGGTTTTCGAACTGCCGTCGGCCCAGTCGATGATCCTCGAAGAAAACCTCCCCGACGGCACGAAGACCCGACGGGTGAAAACAAATGTGTTCAAATTGAGTTAAAAATGCACAGCGAATATTCCATTCTCCAGCCTCTCCGAGCGAATTAAACATTCGCGTTGCACTATGAACAAAGAAGCGATACTCAACATTTTACGCGCCGTGCGCGACCCCCAAACCGGCCGCGATATTGTCACGGCCGGCATGGTTCAGGATCTTGTCATTGCCGACAACCAGGTCAATTTTACCATGCTGATTCCTTCCCTGCAAATGCATGGCAAAGCGGAATTGAACTTCGCCTGCATTGGGGCCATCAGTGAGAAATTCCCACAAGCCAATGTAAACCTGCACTTTATGGCGCGCACGCCGGGTAGCCAGGAAACCGTAAGCGCCGTACCACATATCAAAAACATTATTGCCGTGGCCTCCGGCAAAGGCGGCGTAGGCAAAAGCACCGTAGCCGTTAACCTCGCCTTGGGCTTGAAACAACTCGGCGCCCGCGTCGGCCTGATGGATGCCGACGTGTATGGCCCGAGTATCCCCACCATGTTGGGGCTCGTGGGCCAGCGGCCCAAGATTCAACAGATCACCGGTCAAATGAAAATGGTACCGCTGGAGGCTTATGGTATGCCGACGATCAGCATCGGCAACATCATCGAGCCGGAGCAGGCCGTGGTGCTGCGTGGCCCCCGTCTGGCGGCTATCATCAAGCAGTTTTTTAACGATGTGCTATGGGATTCGCTGGACTACCTCGTGGTAGACCTGCCGCCCGGGACCGGCGATATTCAACTGACGCTGGTGCAAACCGTGCCGGTGACCGGCGTGGTGCTCGTCACGACGCCACAGGAAGTTGCGCTGGCGGATGCCCTCAAAGCCATGAATATGTTTTTGCTGCCGCAGATCAATGTTCCGATCCTGGGTGTGGTGGAGAATATGTCCTGGTTTACGCCGGAAGAACTGCCGAATAACAAATACTATATTTTCGGGCAGGGCGGTGGCAAAAAACTGGCCCTTGCCAGTCATTCCGTGCTCCTGGGTCAGGTACCCATCGTACAAGGCATCCGGGAAGGTGGCGACAGCGGCCGGCCGGCCGTGCTCCAGGACGCCGGCATTGTGCGGGAAGCCTTCCTCAACGTGGCGCAAAATACCCTGCGGCAACTGGCTGTGCGCAACGAAATGCTGGAGCCCACCAAGGTCGTTCGGTTGGCCGACTAGGGCTGGCCGTGCAGCATTTTCCAGAACAGTTCTTTCAGGAGTTCTTCTTCTCCGGTATTGGTGGTATCGGTATCCACGCCTTTGGAGCGGAGGTCGTACACTTTGAGCAGGTGCAGGATATGTTCCGTTTGAGCGAGGGAATAGTGTTGCAAGGCCAGTTTGTATTCTTTCAAAAACCAGTCGGAGCGCAGTTCGAGCGCTTTGACCATTTCGGCGTCCGACTTGCCTTTTAAAAAATGCAGCATGTATATTTTTGAAAAATAGGCAAACAGGCTGGAAATCGTCACGATGAGTGGATTTTTGCGGCTGTTTGCTGCAAAATACTGCTCAATCCGGGCGATTTTGGGCAAATCCCGCGTGGCAAAAGCGCGCTGCAACTCGTACACATTGTACTCCTTGCTGATGCCGATATACTCCTGAATATGGGCCGTATTGATGGCTGTTCCGGCCGGCAGGTTGATGGCTAGTTTCTCCAGCTCGTTGGAGATTTTAGCCAGGTCGGTGCCCAGGTATTCGGCCAGCAAGGCCACTGCCGGCACTTCGATACCCAGTTTTTTGCTTTTGCAGTACGAACTGATCCAGTCCGGCACCTGGTTGTCGTACAGTTTTTTACTTTCAAAGACGACGCTTTTGGCCGACAGGGCTTTGGCCAGTTTGGAGCGCATGTCGTATTTTTTGTGTTTGTGGCACACCACAAACACGGTCGAGGGCATCGGGTTTTCGCCATAGCCGGCCAGTTCGCCCAGCGATTTCATTTCCTGCGCTTCGCGCAAAATAACCACCTGGCGGGCGCTCATCATCGGGTAGCGGCGCAGGTAATCAAGCAGGGCCAAATGGGTCAGGTCTTTCCCGTATAAAATGGTTTGGTTAAATCCTTTTTCCGCCTCCGGCAAGGCATGGCGGTCTACTGCTTCTTCTATTTGGTCAATGAAAAAGGGTTCCTCACCGTGCAGGAAATAGATGGGCTGAAGTTTGCCGGCGCGTATGTCGCGGAGGATATCGTCGTAGGTCATGCAAGCGCGAAGATAGGGATTGCTGTGCGTTTAGTCTAAAAACACCGGCACTCACACGCCAGAATGTAGCACTCAAACAATCTTTTAAACAAATCGCACTTTAACTTACAATTAATTGTTGTTATATCGTTATTACCACATACTTACCCTGCTGCTCTATGAATCCTCAAAATATTATTCGAACCACAGTGAGCCTGCTGTTCAGTGCCTACACACTGATGAACGGACAACCAGCCACGCAGGATACCTGCAAACTCCCGGCTGCTGCCGGAGATGGAAACACCGCAGAAAACGAAGTTGAACCCGACAAGGATACCTCCGGAAGGTTTAAAATCTGGAAAGACCTCGAATGTACGGGCGGGCAATTAACCCTGCCGTTCAAGATCCGGCCCAAAGCCGAAACCCACTCGTTTCGCCTGACCACTGATGTGACGGTTGGCGCCTATATCGGCCTCACCAAGCGCCTTTCGGCCTCCAAAGATTTCTTCCTGACCATCCCCTTGGCGGCGGGCCTGACGTTCATCAACCTGAACGACAACAACACTTCCTTTGACCGGGATCTGGAGGAAGCCGAAGTTGTGCCCGGCCTCAGCTGGAGCACGGGCATAATTCTTCAACTGGAAAAATACAGCCTGGGGCTCATGTTTGGAAAAGACTATGCCAGCGAGGTGGGCGACCAATGGGAATACCACCGACGTATGTGGTGGTCCTTTGGCATCGGGTTTACCTTTTTCCACTGACCGGCGCTTACCGGAAGCGCTCGGCCACTACCAGTTCTTTCACGCCTGGCGCATACGCATAGAATCCTTCGCCGCTCTTGGCGCCGAGTTTGCCGGCGGTCACCATGTTGACAAGCAAGGGGCATGGCGCGTATTTGGGGTTGCCGAAGCCATCCTGGAGCACCCGAAGGATAGCCAGGCAAACATCTAACCCAATAAAATCGGCCAATTGAAGCGGTCCCATCGGATGTGCCATGCCCAGTTTCATGACCGTGTCAATTTCTTCGACCCCGCTGACGCCCTCGTACAAGGTGTAGATGGCTTCATTGATCATGGGCATCAGGATGCGGTTGGCGACAAAGCCCGGGTAGTCGTTCACCTCCACCGGCACTTTACCCAATTGGCGCGACAGGTCCATGATCGTCGTAGTCACAGCATCGGTAGTGGCATAGCCCCGAATCACCTCCACCAGTTTCATCACTGGAACGGGGTTCATGAAATGCATACCAATCACGTTGGCAGGGCGCTGGGTGACGGCTGCAATTTTGGTGATGCTGATGCTGCTGGTATTGGTAGCCAGGATGGCCGTGGCCGGCGCAAACTGATCGATATCGGCAAAGATCTTGAGTTTCAGATTTATATTTTCGGTAGCGGCTTCCACCACCAGCTCGGCGTTGGCCACCCCTTCTTTCAAGTCCGTCATCGGGTGGATGCGCTGGAGCGTGGCGGATTTGTCTGCCTCGGAAAGGGCGCCTTTGGCAATTTGCCGGTCCAGGTTTTTAGCGATGGTGGCCAGTGCTTTATCGAGGGCCGCAGATGCGACATCCACCAGCGTCACCTGAAATCCGTTTTGTGCGAATACGTGAGCGATACCATTGCCCATTGTACCGCCGCCAATTACAGTGATATTTTGCATAAAAAATGGTTATTCGATTGCGAAATGGCGCCGACCAGGCAGTCGGCAGGGCGTTTTTTTACGGCGCAAATGTAGCCAGCACCTGCTTATCCGCCGAACAATTTATTCCACAAACCGCCGCTGTTTTTAGCCCCCCGGGCTTTTTCCAAAAACTCCTTGGCCGTTTCCTGGTTCGGGTCGCAGCGCAGCGCCGCTTCGCAGAATTGGATCGCTTCGTTGTATTGGTTTTGCTCGTAAGCAATAACCCCCAGGATAGCGTGCGCTTCAGCCAGTTGGGCGTTTTGGCGCACCGCTTCGTTCAGGTATTCAACGGCCTCCGGGTAGTTACCGCGCATTTTGTAGGTTAAACCCAGGAAAAACCAGGCGTATGCGTAGGCCGGTGAGATTTGAACGGATGCCCGAAAATCCTGCTCGGCAGGGTCGTATTCTTCCAGAAAATAATAGGCAATACCGCGCACCGTCTGCACTTCCGCTTGTTTGGGATCCAATTCCAGCGAACGGTCCAGAAACTCTATGGCATCCCGGTAATTGCCGAGGTGATACTGGCAAATGCCATAACTGCCCCAATACGAGGCGTTTTCAGGGTCGGCCTTTAGCGCAATTTTTAAATCGGACATGGAGCCTTCCAAGTCCATCGTATTCACCCGGCACACGCCACGCAGGCCGGCAGCCGTTTCCAACTGAAATTGCTCTGCCACACAAACATCTAAATCCTGGATGGCCTCTGGATATTGGCCCTGGTGCATCGAAGCGAGGCCTTTGTTGAAGCGGGCGGTCAGCAACTTCGGGTCAGCCACCAGGGCTGCATTAAAATCTTTGTAGGCGCGTTCAAAGTCAGCCAGTTGGTCCATCCGGATCGTGCCCCGGTTGTTGAGCGCAATGGCGTGTTTGGGGTTCAGCAGTACGGTTTCGGTATACCAATGGATCGCCTCCTCCCACATGCCGAGCGTTTCGTGTAAAATGGCAAGTTGAAATTTTGCCGCCCAGGATGTTGGATTTTTTTCCAAAAATGTGGTCAAATCAGCCATCGCGCCGGCGTAATCGCCGTTTTGGATTTTGGCCATGCCACTTTGGAGCATATCTGGCGTTTCGCCGGGCACAACGGCGGCGGCTGGCTGGGCAGTAGCAGAGTCCGTTACCGAAATGCCGGAACTGGGTACGGCCGTGTTTTGGCGGAGTTGCACCTGTTTGCTGGCTACCGTGATCAGGCGCAGGGTGGAAAAACTGATATTACTGAATAAAATAGAGTATTCTTTGTAGTCGATGAGGTTAAGCCGACTCTGTTGCAGGCACAGGTTCAACTGTTGCTGCAAGGCATAGGCCTCATCGGTCAGGTCGGTATCCAGCGATTCCAAAAGCCCGGCCAGTTCTTCCAATGCCTCTTCCGTTTCGCTTTTCCGAATACGGTCCTTGAGGGCCTGGAGTGCTTGTTGTACATCCATATTGGCTAATTTTTGGTTTTTAAATCCGTTTTTCTCCACACCAGCGTAGCAGCCGGCGTTACACCTAATGTCGGGTGCCACTCCGCTCCGGTATCAAAACTCAGACCGTTTTTGAGGCGGATACCGGCGCCAAAACCTACACGTGCCGGCTCGGTCCGAAACCCGGCCCGGAAGACTAAAACTTGTACCGGCCGGTATTCGAGGCCGGCTTTCACTTGTACCGGCCGATCGAGGTCTTTTTCCGTTTCAGCCAGCAAAATCAGAGAGGAGGAAGCAGCCCAGGCCAGGCCGATATGTAAAACGGCCGGTACAACTTCTTCGCTCAACTTCAGTTGCAGAGGGTTTTGCAAGCGGGCCCCCAGCCAAACCTTAGGCAATGGGTTGGCCAGTACGCTCAACCCGAAGGTAAATGCTGTGGCGGAGCCATATTCCCGGGCGGTCACGCGCAGCATGTCGGCACTACCCCCCAAAAAAAATTTGGGGCCCAGTTGTCGGCCGTACAGCAGGCGTGCGCGTTGTTCGCCGTAGGCCTCAATGCCGGAATGGGTGACATCCAGGCCGAGGCCATCCCGGGCAGAGAGCCGGGCAAAGCCCTGAAAGCGGGCCGTTTGCCAGTCGCCAATGCTGTAGGGCAGCGCAGAGCTCAAA
>JADLDL010000098.1 GCA_020846655.1 Saprospiraceae bacterium
GCGCGGCATCGGCAAAAACCACCGTGTCGGGCAGTTCCGAGCCGTTTTCCCAGCGCGAAAAAACCGTGATGGTATCCCTGCCGGGAAACGAGGGCGGCGCCTGGATCTGGTGCGACAGCCCTTTCACACTCACGACCTCAAACGGTGTCAGTTGCGTTTTGCTGTCCACCCGGATGGCCAGGCCGGGCGGGTCGCTTTCCAGGCGCAGGCGTGTTTTTTGAGGAAAAATATCGCGGTACACCGTGCGCGACAAACCCAACGGGTCGCGGGCCGTGAGGTACAGCCGCAGCCAGACCTGGTCTGAAGTTTCCCCGACCCGGGGCACGATGTAGGTGCCGGAGTTCGTGTCGGCAATGGTGCCGGTGCCAGGGTGGGTATGTTGCTCGTGGTGCAGGTCGATACGCCAACTCAGCGCGTTTTCCGAAAGCAAGCCGGTCTCCGGATCGAAGGCCTGGCCCGAGAACCGGACCGTATCGCCGGCGGCATACAAATAATTGGCCCCCGGACTGCTAATGACCGGTTCGGGGCGTTGGTTGCTCGTGACGCCGAGCACAGCGTCTTTGCTCAGCACCTGGCCAAAGGTATTGCTGGCCAGGCAACGAAGGAGGGCGCCGCTATCGGCCAGGGTCAGCGCCGGCAGGCTGAGCGTTTTGCCGGTCGCGCCGGGCAGGTCGACGCCGTCGCGCTGCCATTGGTACGCAATCGGTGGCGTGCCGTTGGCATTCGCCGAAAAAACGGCCTCTTCGCCGGCCGGCACCAGCGTGTTTTGCGGCTGGCCGCTGAACACCGGCGCGCCGTCGCCCACGTATTCAACCCGCCACAACACACCTTCGCCCGAGCTGGTGTTGTCGTTTTCGGTGCCGCCCCCGATGCCGCCCCGGGAGATGTAGTACAATTCGCCCTTTAGGCCAGCGAGCAGGACCAGCGGCCGGTCGATACCGGTAGCAAAGGTGCCCTCGATCTCGCCGGTTTCCGGGTTGAGTACCTTGAGGTGGTTTTTACAATAGTCGCCGAAAAAAACCTTGCCCACATAGTTGGCCGGAAATTGGGCTACGGGCGGGTTGTAAAACGTGAGGCCCACCACCGCGCACCCGACGGAATGCGGGTAGGTGTAGAGCGGGTCGCGGTAGTTGGCAGGCACGGTTTGGGTGCTGCGCTTGCCTTCGAGCAGGTTCCAGCCGTAGTGCATCCCTGCTTCGATCTGGTTGATTTCTTCAAACTGATCGTTGCCCACGTCGCCGATCAACACCCGGTTGGTGCCGGGCTGGATGCTCAGGGAAAAGGGATTGCGGAAGCCGACGGCATAAATTGCGCGGTAGATGCCCGTGGTTTGGTTGTAAAAGGGGTTGTCGGCCGGGATCGTCCCGTCGGAATTGAGCCGCAGGATTTTGCCCAGCAAACTATGCAGGTCGGGTGCTTTTTTGGCGTCCGAACTTTCGCCGGTGCCCAGGTAGAGTTTGCCATCGGCGCCGAAGGCCATGGCGCCAGCGTTGTGCACCGTGCCGATGAGGGGATCGAGTTCCAGCAGCACTTCCTCGCTGCCCGGCACGGCGTAATTGCCGATGGCTTGCACCCGGCTCAAGCGGTTGTGGCCCGCCGATTTGACGGTGTAGTACAGGTATACGTAGCCGTTCAAGGCAAATTGGGGGTCGAAGGCGATGCCGCTGAGGCCGCGTTCATTAAAATTATCCACCGCCAGTTGAATAAACGGATCGGGCAGCAAGACGTCGTTTTCCACAATCCGTACGGCGCCGTATTTTTCCAAAATAAAAATCCGCCCGTCGGGCGCCTGCGCCATGCCGGTTGGGTCGAGGCCGGTGGCCAGTGGGATTTCGATAAAGCCGGGGGGCAAATTGGCGGCCCGGGAATACGTGGAGCCGGCCAGAAAAAGCAGGAGTACAAGAATGCGCATGCGTCGATTTTTTGTTGGTGGCTGGGGCTGGTCAAGAGGAGGTGGCAAAAATGGGTAAAAAGTTGCCTCCCGGCGCGATGATTTCCATCAGTGCCCGCTCCTCTTTTGCCATTCCACTGCAAAAACGCACGAAATCCCGGCCCTGCTGCTGCGCCGGCCCGTACCTTCGAGGTATGAAACAGTTTCTTGCTCTTATGTTTTGGTGTGGTATGCTGCTTCCGGCGCATGCCCAATCGGGTTCGGATTGGACAGACCTGATCGAAATGGAACGAAAAGCCCACCAGTACCTCGTGCAGCCGCCTGGCGCCCAAGACCGCGCTGGCGGCGATGGCCAGGCGGATATCGTCTATGGCCAGTTTCAGTGGACGGTGAACCCGGCTGTGCGCTTTATTTCTGGCCGGGTCATGTATCGCTTCGAGCCGCAGGTGCCCCTGGAACGCTGGATACTCGACCTGAGCGATTCACTTCTGGTGGACGAGGTGCGCTGGCAAGGCCAAACGCTATCGTATACCAAGGGCAGCAACCTGCTGACCCTGCAATTTCCGCAAGCCCTGCCCGTCGGCCTGCCCGCCGAAGTAGAGATTCAATACCACGGCGTGCCGCCGAAAAACGGGTTTGGCGCCTTCGAAACCACCACCCACGCCGGTAAGCCGGTGCTGTGGACCCTGTCGGAGCCCTACGGCGCTCGCGACTGGTTTCCCTGCCAGCAGGACCTGAACGATAAAATTGATTCCTGCGACATCTTTATTTCGGCGCCAGCCGGCAACCGCCCGGCGAGCAATGGCCTGCTGGTGTCGGAAACGACCACCAACGGCGTCACCACCGCCCACTGGCGGACCCGCTACCCGACGGCTACCTACCTGCTCTGCATGGCCGTCACCAATTACGCCGTTTTTGAAAACCATGCACCCTTTCGGGGCGACACGACCCTGGTGCAGAACTATGTGTATCCGGAAAACCTGGCGCAGGCAAAGGATGAAATCGCGGTGATCGTGCCGCAACTGCAACTGTTTGATTCCCTGTTCGGAATGTATCCGTTTCAGGCGGAAAAATACGGCCATGCCCAATTCAACTGGGGCGGCGGCATGGAACACCAAACCATGACCTTCGTGGTCAACTACAATTTTGAACTCCTGGGGCACGAACTGGCGCACCACTGGTTTGGCGACAAAGTCACCTGCGGCAGTTGGGAAGATATCTGGCTCAACGAAGGTTTTGCGACCTACCTGGCCGGACTTTGCTACGAACATTTGCAGCCGCAAGGCTGGCGGCCCTACCGCCAGATTCGCCTGAATTCGGTGACTAGCCAACCCGGCGGCTCGGTCCGGGTCAACGATACCACCAGCGTGTCCCGCGTGTTCAACGGACGCTTGTCGTATGCCAAAGGCGCGCTGGTGTTGCACCAGTTGCGTTGGATCATGGGCGATCAAGCCTTTTTCGCCGCCCTGCGCGCCTACCTCGACGACCCTGAACTGGCCTACAGTTACGCCCGCACCCACCAGTTGCAGGCACACCTGGAGCAGGCTTCGGGCATTGACCTCGACGGCTATTTTGCCGACTGGTACCACGGCGAGGGCTTCCCGAGTTATCAGGTGTTCTGGAGCCAGGACTCGGCGCATACCCTGGCCATCAGCCTGAACCAGACGCAATCGGTGCCGGCCTCGGTTTCTTTTTTTGAAATGCCCGTGCCGCTGCGCCTGTACGGGGCCGGTGGCCGGGACACCTTGTTGGTGTTGCCCCATGATTTTTCCGGACAAGCCTTTAGCATACCAATCGATTTTCAGATCGATTCGATTGTGTTTGACCCGGACTTGTGGCTGATTTCGGCCAACAACGCCGTCGTCCGGTATGCCAGTGCCGACGACATGCCCGGCCCGGCGCTCAATAATTGGTCCATTTCGCCCAATCCTACCCACGAAACGATCGGCTTGCGGCTCAATGCCAAATGGGAAACCCGCCTGACGGCGGTGTTGTACGCCATGGACGGCAAACGCCTCCAGTCCTGGTACTTTCAGGTGGCCCCCGGCGACAATGCGTTCCGCCTGCCGCTGCCGGAATTGCCCGCCGGCGTGTACCCACTGGTGCTGGAAGGCAAGGGCTGGCGGGAAACCAAACCCATTGTGGTCGACTGATGCTGGCGGAACAAGAGTAGATTTGCTGCCGCTGTCATTTTTTTTGGCTGCGCCAAAC
>JADLDL010000099.1 GCA_020846655.1 Saprospiraceae bacterium
AGGGCGCCAGCAGGCAATCGGTAATGCCGTTTCTGTAGGCTTGCACCAAATAGGCGGCAGAAGGGTTGGCGGTTGCCATAATCAGGGGGACATGGCTAAAGTGGCGCCGGAGCAAGCGAACCCGCTCAAGGCTTTCGGCCGATTCGGTGGCCGCATTCAGGATAACTAAATTGAAAGGACCCAGAAAATCCAGGCGATCCGCCGGGTAGGATTCCGGAATGGGCGAGACATCAAATTGTTGTGCGTGGAGAGCGTTCAATTGATTTGCCGGAATACCGGCATCGCCATAAATGACAATCTTGGGGGGCATCATGGTTCAATGGATTTGGTTTATTGGACACCTGCTTGAACAGGTCTAAAAATCTACTTGCAAAAGTAACGGATTTTGCTGAGACTTATTTTTTTCGGCAACATCTTTGCAAGATAAAATTACTGAATCGTCCAAATCTCCCAAATCTACATTTTTTTACTTAGCCCGGAAATTTACGCATGGCATTCTCGTTTGAGTCACCCGAAAATAATACCCGGCACCGCTGCCAGGCGCGCCGGCATGGAGATTGGGCCATTTTTACCTGCCCACTTTGCCCAGGCTTTGAACGTCGCCTGAATTTGCGCGACGGCACTATGCAGACGAAGCCCGCCGCAGACCCCTATGTTTTGCACGAAGGCATCTTTGTGCCAACAGGCCTGGAGCAAACCTATTCCTTGCCCAACTGAGGCACAACTTACATTACCTGAAACCAGCCGGTGCTTTGCAAGCGCTTCAATTGCCCCTGGGGCAAATTATTGTTTTTGGGTTGCAGCCATACTGAGGCGTGCATAAAATACATGCCAGCCGGCAAATCGGCCGTTTCCAGCATGAGTTGGATCTGTCCTGCCTGCACCTGCTGCGCATTTTGCGGATACAGGGTGTTGGTCTGCTGGGTTTCCATATGCCGCAGGGCTACCGTGCAGGCTTCGACACTGCTTTCGCCCGGCACCTCGTTTGCTTCCAGCAGCAGTTCAATGGCTGCCTTTCCTGCCAGGTTGCGGCTTTGGCGCAGGGTAGATGCCACCTTCATGGTCCCCTGGACATCTGCCGCGGCCGGAATTTCAGCTTGGCCAGCAAACTCCCTGACCTGCGCCTGCAGAAACCGGTTGATGCTGCTGATATCCAGGCCTTTGAAAGTCTGTTGTTCTCCTGTTTTTATATTTTCAATACGCCCGGATAGCGACCCGCCGTTGTCATTTGGATAAAAATGAATCCGAAACGCGTACCGAAAGGGGGCAAGTGTTGTAGAATTATCCGCTGCCGGAGCCTGGGCCGGAGCGGCCGGCGAAGAAACAGGCCGGGCTTCCGGGTGGGCGGATGCACTCACTTGTTGGAAAAACTGGACTTGTTTTTCGACACTGGCGTGATCCGGGTAATGCCGGCTGCGCGCAATTTCCTGGTGGTTTCCGGCTTTCAAAATCAATTGACAGCCCTCGGGCGTTTCTTCTACGCGCATCCGGTTTTTGCGGAAGGCTTCCAGGGCGCTGGCGAGTCCCAATTTGGCTTTGTCCTGGGATGGATATGCCTGGCTGAAAATGCTGGCTTGCCCTGCCATATCGTTGCCGTGGAAATGCCAGACGCCGGTAGTTTCGTTTCTAAACACCGCAAATCCTGGTTCTGTTGAAGGGGAACCTTCCTGGAAATCGTATGGGTTGGTGGATTGGGTTTTCATGGTTGGGTAGGTTTGTGGGTGGAAGACAGGAGGCTATCTCCTTGGTACTTAAAAATTGAACATTGGCCATTGAACATTCCCAACTCATCATTGAGAATTATCAATTTTTAAAATTGAAATGTTCAATGGCCAATGCCCAATTTTTAATGACCAATTGCTTAGAAGACGGCCTCTTCCGTTAGCCAGGTTCCGGACTTAGTTGCCAAACACCTGGAGGAAACCCAGGTCGGCAAAACCGGCTACCGGAATCGGGTTGCCGGAAGCATCCAGCATGTTCAGGCTGAATACCAGGCGATAAACGCCTGCTTGCAGTCCGGCCGGAATGAAAATCGGCGTGCTGTAGGGCTGAGGGCCGGCTACCGGGATGTGGTTGACGACCGACTGGTACACGCCCGGCGTGGCTTCCGATTGGCCCATTTGCTCCAAAAACAGGCGGCAAACATATTTGCAGCCGCCCATGAGCGTAGCCAAGGGACCTACAGTGGTCCAGTCAGCGCGAACGTTGAGAGATTGATCGGTGGAGATGATCCGGTTGGTCGGGTTGTCGCCTGGGAAGGTCCAGATCGGGGAGCCATCGGGGCCTTCAGCGCCGAGAATTACGTTTTCGTTCTGGATTTGGAAACCTGCATTCAGGTTTACTTCACAATTGAAGGTTGGCATGATAAATTTGGTTTTACAAGGGCTCCATAACGGGATCCAACGTGCGGTATGGAAACGGCTTGCTGGTTATGTGTAGGTTTGAGAGAGGGGCCAAGTCGCAGAGATACTGGCCGTGCTGAATCCTGGCACAAGTATAAGGGGGCAAGCCTTAAAGCCTGCTTAGCCTGGGCTAAAGAGCCGCTAAAAAAGAACTTAAATGAGGATTAATATCCTAAATAGCAGGATTTTCCAGCGAAATCGCCTTGCGTTTTTCAATTTCCTTCAGGATCTGATGCGCCAATTCCAAGGCTGCCACACCGTCGGCGAGCGGCACGGGGGGCGTTTTTTGCTCAACAATGCTTTCGTAAAACGTTTCCAATTCCAGTTGAATGGCATTGACCGGCCGTGCTTCCGGCATTTGCAAGTGCAACCATTTTTTACCCGACCCTGGTGTTTCAAATTCCATCAGTTGTTCCACTGGCGGCAGATTGGTCGCTTCTTGCTCAAACAACTGTACGATTTGTGCATTTTTATCCAGGAAATCAAGGCTAATGTACGCATCGCGCTGAAACAAGCGCATTTTACGCATTTGCTTGAGTGAAATTCGGCTGGCGGTCAGGTTGGCTATGCAACCGTTTTTAAATTCCACCCGGGCGTTGGCAATATCCGGGGTGCGGCTCATGACGGCGACACCGCTGGCACTCACTGATTTTACCGGCGATTTGACCAGGTGCAACACCAGGTCCAGGTCATGGATCATCAAATCCAAAATAACCGATACTTCGGTGCCACGGGGCTGGAAAGCCGCCAGGCGGTGGCTTTCGATAAACATTGGTTGTAATTCAATATTCTGAAGGGCCAAATACGCCGGGTTGAAGCGTTCGACATGGCCTACCTGTACGGTGAGGCCGGATTTGTTGGCTTGGCGGAGCAATTGCCGGGCTTCGGCAACCGTTTCGGTGACGGGCTTTTCGACAAAAACGTGTTTGCCGGCCCGTATGGCCTGTGTGGCCAGGGCAAAGTGGCTGGTGGTCGGTGTCACGATATCCACCGCATCCACCTCCTTCAGCATTTCTTCCAAAGAAGCAAAGCGCCGGAGCCCGTGCTGGGCGATTACAGATTGCGCGTTTTTTTCGTCCGGGTCAAAGAATCCGCTGAGGTGCCAGCATTGCGTAGCCAACAGGCATTTGAGGTGGATTTTTCCGAGGTGCCCGGCGCCAAGCAGTCCGATGTTGAGTTTGTTCATGCCAAAATTATCTAAAATACATCAGGACCGCTCCGAAGGCGGTAATCAGGAAAATAAGCACCGTTGCCATTTGGATGGAATACCGCATGTGCCGGATGAAGGTTTCGATTTCCGACTTGAACTGCGGGTACTTGGGCAACACCTCTTCTTCGAGTTTTTGCCGGCTGAAAATATGAACCGCACCAAACTGCACGCGGTTGCGCACCAAAACGCCGTAAACCTTCAGCACTCTGGCGCGGAAATAAATATTGACAAACAACATGGCCACAAAAAGGCCGATGATGATGGCGCTAAGCAGGATGTACATGCAGCAAAAGTACGTCGAATCGGGTGAATGCCGTGTGCCTTGCCGGCTTAAAATCCGGCACGCGAATCATGGGAGGAACCTACTTGCGTTTCCGTTTTTTGTAGTTGTCCAACACAAACGAGCCCAGCCCCTGCAACGAGGAATAAAAAGCTTTGCCGTCGTTGGCTTGGGTAAAGGCTTCCACGAAACGCACCAGGTAGGGGTCGCGGGCAATCATAAACGTAGTGACCGGGATGTTCAGTTTCTTGCAACGCAGGGCCAGGTTGAGGCAGCGGTTTACAATTTTACGGTCCAGGCCAAAGGCATTTTTATAGTATTTTTTCCCCAGTTTGATGCAGGTTGGCTTGCCGTCCGTAATCATAAACACCTGCTTATTTGGGTTGCGGCGGCGTTTCAGAATATCCATAGCCAACTCCAACCCTGCCACGGTGTTGGTGTGGTACGGGCCCACCTGGAGGTAAGGAATATCTTTCAGTTCGATGGGCCAGGCGTCGTCGCCAAATACAAGGATGTCGAGGGTGTCTTTCGGGTAACGGGTATGAATGAATTCTGCCAGGGCCAGGGCTACTTTTTTGGCCGGGGTGATGCGGTCTTCTCCGTAGAGAATCATCGAATGTGAAATATCAATCATCAGGACGGAGGACATCTGACTTTGGTAGTACGTTTCATGCACTTCCAGGTCATCCTGTGTCAGTTTAAAATCATCGATGCCGTGGTTGATGTAGGCGTTGCGCAGGGAATTGGTAACGGCCAATTGTTCGAGGCTGTCGCCAAATTCAAAGGGCTTGGCATCAGAGGTAAATTCGTCGCCACGCCCAACGATACCCGTGTTGTGCTGGCCGGCGCGCGCCTTTTTCAGGTCGCCAAAAATATCATCCAAACTTTTTTGCCGCAGGCTGATTTCCAGTTTGGACGTTGGCCCCGGTGTGCCCGGCCCGTCGCCATCGCGGCGGATGTAGCCTTTTTCTTCCAGGTCTTGGATAAAATCGCCCATCCCGTACTCCGGTGTGGTGAGTTTGTATTCTTTGTCCAGTTCTGTCAGCCAACTCAGGGCCTCCGGTACATCGCCGGAGGTGTACAACATGAGTTCCTGAAAAATTTTAAACAACTTGTCAAACGTTGACTGGTTCGGATCAGGAGTATATTCGGAGAATCGAAATCCAAGCATAGCGAAAGGTGCGCCCGGAAAGCGGACGGATGCACACCGAAACAACGGATGAATTTGAAAAGTTTAAAAGGCTTGTTGAAAAGGCGGCCCCGGCAAACGGAAGTCCAATGCTTATTCGCTCAGGATTTTGATGCTTTGCTGTTTTTTGCGCTCCGCAACCAAATCGATGGTTTGTTCCTTTGTGCCGTCAAAAATGACCACCCGGGCCGTATTGGGTTCGGATTTTCCGAAATCATCGGCATACACGGTGATGTAGTGTTCTTTGCCGGGCGGCAATTGGATATCAAATTCTTGCGGTTTAGCCCGCAAGTAAAGATGGTCGATGACTTTTTTATCGTCCAGGTAAATCGAAATGATATCGCCGTCTTCCACCTGACTATCCCAGATTTTGAGTTTGATCGTGCGGTTCTTTACCGTCACGGTAGAGCCAACTTCTACAGCCCGCCCGCCGATGGTTTCGGGTTTGACCTGTTTGGCAGTGCTGGTTGGCGGATCGTCCGCTGGCTCGGGGGGAGTAGGTTTGGGTTTGGGTTTTCCGGGCGGCTTACCCGGGCCCGCCAGTTTTTCCTCGTCGCAGGGCAACTTGGCAGAGCCGCCGAAGCGGATGCTAAACCCAGGACCTTTGGAGGAAACATTGCTGACCAGGATCACGTATTTTTCTCCGGCAACCACCTTCAGCGGCGCCAGCCAGGTATTGTCGCCGGGGTCGGAGCAGCCGGCGTCTTCGCTGGCGTCGCTTTCGCCGTCGCGCAAACCGGTTTCGCCCATGCAGGGGCTGGTCACGGAATTCTCCCGGCTGTCGCCGGCGGCCATGCAGCGAACGATTTGCTTTTGGGCGCAGTCGCCGTTGGCCGGCAGTTTGAACACCACAAAATCAAGGTCGTCGTCGATACGGTGCGGGGTGATAACAAAGGAAAGGCTGCCGGCTTTGGCAATTTCAAACTTGATCCAGGTGGAGTTTTCTTCGGCCTGGCCGAAGTTTTCGCCATTCATAAAACAGGCGATAAAATCGGCTTCGTGGTTGTTGGCGCCTTCTCCACCAGTTTTATCGATGCGGTAGACCTGTTTTTTACAGATATCCATCGCAGTATTGCAATCGGCATATCCTTGCGCCACCAAAAAAGGGGTGCTGAGGAGTACTACCAAGAAACAGGTGAAAAACTTTCGCATTTCGGGAGGTTTGCGGTTCGACATAGCCTATCAAACGACTAAACTGGCATTCTGTGTTTACGTAGGCCCGCAAATTTCGATGAATTATCCCGATTACCTGCTTTTCGACAGAAAAACTACAGAACCGGGGTTGCCGCGCCAGCACCGCAACCCCGGCTATCCCTACCGCACGACGCTTATTTTTACCACTTCCGCCATCCCGGAAAGCATGTTTTCCAGGCGGGCAACATAGTGGCCGGCGGGCAGGCTGCCCACTTCCAGGTAGTAGTAGTTGTCGCCCGGAAAGACTTGAATATTTTCGCTCGACACCAGCCCGCCACTCAGGCTGTGCAGGCTGAGCCGGCCCGGAAAATTGCCTTTGGATGTAAATACAAGTTCTGTGGTGTGCCGCGCCGGGCTGGGAAAAGCCCGCAAAGCAGCGGGTTTGTTGAACACACTATCCGTAATCGTGACCGATCCGCCGTAATAACATTGCGGATCAACCAGATACGATGCGCCAACCAACGGCAGTTTGGCAAAATCCTCAAACATCGTCTGATCGATCACATAATTGTTGACCCCCAGCCAATCCTGCAGCAGGGTGGCAAATACCTGCCGGTAGTCGTTCTGAACGCCTTTCAGTTGGTTGTCGTTGGTCAGGTCGCTCAGGTCGACGTTGGTGCCGGTGACACCGGCACTGGCGGGTTTGCCAAAAATAAACATCGGCGCCAGGGTGCCGTGGTCGGTGCCAAAGGAACCGTTTTCTTTGGCGCAG
The DNA here is from genome assembly GCA_020846655.1 of Saprospiraceae bacterium. GTDB lineage: Bacteria > Bacteroidota > Bacteroidia > Chitinophagales > Saprospiraceae > M3007. The sequence goes on from JADLDL010000099.1 coordinate 6,988, forward strand.
CGTCCAAACTCGGAAAACGTGCAACCCATCACCTTGTCGGCGATGCCCATGGCTTCCAGGTCATCGAAAAACGCCTTGACTGCCTGCGAAAGGGTTTTCAACAGGTCGGCGTGCTCACCCAGGGAGGTGTCGCCCGAGTCGACCTGCGCGTTGTGCGTATCAAAGCCGCCCAGCGAACACAAATAGATTTTGGTTTTGGAGCCGCCGCGAATGAGGCGGGCGACGGTTTTTAACTGGTCGCCCAATCTGTTATCGGCGGGATAACTGCCCACATTGGTGCCGGCATTGAAGACATCGGTGATGCGCTGGGCGTATTTGTTGACGCTTTGCTCGACGGTCATGATGTAGGCCAGTTCCTGCCCGTGATCGGTGTCCGGCAGGTTCAGGATCGGTGCGCCGCCAATGGTTTGTACCAGGGAGTAGAACCCGGCGGGGTCCTGCCCGGTCAGGTTGATTACGTTTTGGTGCTCTGTTTCGGTATGGAAACCCAGTGAGGGGTTGGAGTCGCCTACTTGTATGCCCAAGGGATCGGGCATATCAGGGGTAGGGGCGCCCAATACATCGGGATACAGTGCCTGGAGCGAGCGGCCCATCCAGCCCGATGGAATATTGAAGTTGGCCGGTGTGCCGTCGCCACCGGAGAGCCAGAGGTCGGTACTTTTGAAGTGCGACTGGTTCGGGCTTTCGTAGCCAACGCCCTGGATGATATTGACCCAGCCTTTGTCGTACATGTCTTTTACTTCCACCATAGCCGGGTGCAGGCCTACGCGGCGGCTATCTTTCAGGGTAGTATCCAGATCGATGTAGGCGCTGCTGCCGGAGTCTGGAATTCCGATGGTGGGGCGCAGCCCGGCATAGGTATCGTATTGTGCGATGGGAATGAGGACATTCAGCCCGTCGCTGCCGCCTTTGAGTTGGATCAGTACCAGGGTGCGCTCGTCGAGTCCATCGCAGGAGTTGACGAGTTTGGCAATTTTGCTATTGGCAAAAGGCCGGAGGGCGTACCCATTGAGCATGAAAGAGGACACGCCTGCGGCCGGGAATATTTTGAGAAAATTGCGACGTTTCATTGCAGGTAAAATATTGAGTGATGGAGCAAGTAAAAGTAGGAATCAGGCCAGCGGGGGCCTGCACGCCACAGGTCAAAAAGTCTGGTATTCCGGCGAGTACATAATGGCGGTTACCAGGCGTTCCAGGGGGATTTTTACTTCGGCATCGCTGCCGGTATTCAGGTAGTTCTGCCACTCGTACGTCCAGTCCGAAGCCGGCAAGTTATCTAAAAATACTGTAATGTAAAAATAGTTGAACCTGTCGTTGTCGGGTTGTTCCGGCAGCATATAATCCAGCAGTTCCTGCACCAATCCGTAGGCGTCCAGCGGGTTGCTGAAAAAGCCGCTGTTTTTCACCCAGGGGGCAATATCGAGTTTGATCCGGAGGGAGGCGTTGGGATTGCCGTTGCCGATCTGTGTTTTACCGGTCAGCAACTGTTGCGGCAGTTTATAACGGGCAATGATGGTACTGGAGTTGAACCATTGCCGGTAATAATCCGGGTTTTGATAAAAGCCCGGGTATCCGGCCACATCGGAGGAGAAAAAGAGCGGGAGCCCGGCCAGGCCAAAAATCCGCTGGATCACATTGGCAGAATAAAACTGCTGGTAGTGAATGTTCGGGTTGGCAGTTGGGCTGGGAATCGCAATGTTGAAGAGGGAAAGCGTTTGCAAGGTGAGTTCCAGGGGCGATTTGATCATACCGCCCACGATTTCGTTCGCATTGTCCGAATCATCGGCATCGAAAAAGTGCTGGCTTTGCAGCAATTGTTGCAAAACCGGCTTGATTTCGTAGTTGCTGGCCCTGAAGGTAGCGGCCAGCGGCTCGATGATATCCTCTTCGATTTCGGCAGTGATATTCCGGCTGACAAACCAGTGGTACAGCCGGCGGCAGAAATTGCGCGATACTTCCGGCTGGGCAAACACCATGTCTACAAAATCGCTGAGCTCTTTCCACATGCCGGGGCCATTTGTTGCCCCTTTGATAACGGTTTTTTGGAATCGCTCCGTGAATTGCTTGTCGCCCGTGGCATGTTGCCCAAAAAATACATCTCCGCGCGGGATACCGGTTTCGGCATCCACGACATCCCGGTTTTGTTTGACCCGGAAACCGGTGAACACTTTGGCGGCCAGCACGATATCTTCTTCGGTGTAGTGGGTATAATCGCCTGGCCCAACTTGCGGGCCTTTTCCGATGGTAAACAACTCCAGGAACTCCCGGGCGAAGTTTTCATTGGGGTTGTTGGCTGTGTTTTGCTGGTTGTTCAGGTAGCGCAGCATACAGTTGTCGGTCACCAACTTGGTAGCCAGTTTCTTGAAATTCCCGGTAGCGCCCCAGCGCATCAGCGACAGGTAGTCGAAGAAGTGGGTATTCCAGTAGGCATTGGCCGTCACAATCATATACTGGTGAAAAAAGAAGGACATTTTATGCACCAAGCCGGGATCGTGCAGGGCTTCATGCACCCACCAGCCCATGACATAGCGCCGCAGCGTGATGTCGTCGCTGGGTTCGCTGGCATGGTCAATGGGCGGAATCAGCCACACCTTGTTTTCTACACCCGTAGTGGCGGTATCATCAAAAACCGGTTGGACCATTTGCAGGGGTTGAGCAACCATCAGAGCGGTTGCCGCCGCAGAAGCCGTCATACCGGCGAGTTCATCGACCTTGGCCTTGGTAAAACGAAAACTCGACCGGCGCAACAAATGTGCTGCCCGGCGGTGGCCCAAGGTTCCGGCCAGAGGTGTAAGCGAAGCCATGTGTTCAAAGGATTTGGTGAAAGAATAGAAAAGGCAAGGCGTGTGACCCACCTGCTTGTTGCCCATTTGGCAGACTTGGACCACAAACATGCTCTAAGGTTTAAACAAATCGTTAACGTTGCCTGGCCGGGTAGAAATAATTTGCTGTCGGACGATGCTTGTGCTATGCAATGAATTGATATTCAGTTTATTTGGCGCTAATATTTTTTTTCAATAAAAAAATAGGCCTGGCAAGTAAAGCGCAAAAAAGACAGCCGGAAGAAGGCTATCCCGGGCAATTTTTAATTTTCCAAATTGTAAAAATTTTACCGTTTTTCTCGAAACGGTGCTTGGGAACCGACGAAGGGTATATATTTGCCGATCAACTTTATTGTAAAATCAAATCCTCTCGTGTTATGAAAAGAAACGCTACGTTTCTCTGTGGGCTTGCCATGTCAGCCCTGCTGCAACTTACTGCAGTGTTCAACTCCAACGCTCAAAATGATGGAACTCAGAACGATGACTTCCTTTTTCAGTTAGAACTGCCGAATGGCGCCAAACCCACCTACAGCCAAAGCAATACGGCTGGCGGCTGGGGCTATGCTGCCTTTGGCCCCGACGTGACGGCCCCCATTTCGGGTGAATTGGTTTGGTACAAACCAGATACGCTGGGTTGTGGCGCCAGCACACAGGACCTGAACGGCAAAATCGCCCTGATTCGCCGCGGCACCTGTGGGTTCCACCAAAAAACCCTGAATGCTCAAGGCCGCGGCGCTATTGCCGTGGTGGTCGTGAATGGCAACGAAGCCACCCACATGGACGACCTCTTTTCGCCCAACATGGCGCTTGATGCGACACTCCCCAATACCACCATCCCCGCGATCTCCATCTGCCGCTCCATTGGCAGCCTGGCCATTCCGGAAATCGACAAAGGCAATACGGTAATTGCCAACTTTATTTTCCCCCGTATGGTAAGTGCTTTCGCCGGCTATGACTATGCTATTCCGGTATCCCAAGTGGCGCTGCTGGACAATGTTGGCTTTAGTTTTACCAACCGCGAAGCCACGGCTATTGATAGCATGATCGCGTACGCCGAAATCCACGAACCGGGTGGCAATGTCACCATTCTGGAAAGCGCATTGCCGAGTATCCCTGTTGGTACTGCCGATACCCTGATCTTGTTTGAATACACGCCGCCGGCAGTTGAAGGCGAGTTTGAAGCCGTATTTTATACCAACAAATACACTGAACCCCGGGATACGCTCCGCCGCAAATTTGTACACACCAAATACACGTACGCAACCGACAACCTCCAACTCCAACTGGACGGCGGCGCCGACCGCAACGACTTGTTCGTAACCGGCGACTTGCTGTACCAGGTGGCTTCCATGATTGTCACCGGCGACAACGGTGGTGTTGCCACCCATGCTACCTTTGGCGTCGCTAATATTGACTCTGTTTATGTACCGGGCAACGATCTGGCCAATACCCTCACCATTTACCTCTACGACGGCGATGCAGACAGCGACGGCCGCCTGGACTTGGATGGCGATTTCTCTGTCCTGGAAATTGCAGGTATCGGCAATTATATTCTGACCGGAACAGAAAAAGAAGAAGTGCTCCTGGATGTGACTTTGTATAACCTGCTCGGTGATGCCGGAGTGACCCTTCTGGCAAATCACTACTATTATATTTCCGTCCAATACAACGGAAGCGAAGCAGGTACAGGCCGCAACTGCGCGTTCACCAACACGGCCAACGTACCTTACTTATCCTATTTGACCGAAGGTGGCGCTTTCCGCCAAACCGCTCCCATTTTCCTGGCCAATCAGCTCAATACTTGGGGCGACCGCACCGTCGTGTGCCGTCTGCAAATGGAAGGCTATACCCCTGCTTCCGTAGGTGTAAAACCTTCCTTGTTGGATGATTCCAAGTACACCGTTGCGCCGAACCCGGCTTCCGACCACATGCGCCTCGATCTCGACCTGGCCACGCAGGGTACCGTCGACATTTCGATTATCAACCCGATGGGCCAAAGACTGTACTCCCAGGTGTTGAAAAATTTCCAAAACGGCCAACTCAACCTGGACGTACAAAAAATTCCTTCCGGTACCTACATGCTCGTGGTTCGCACTGCGGAGGGCCTCGGCCTGAGAAAAGTGTCGATTTGCCACTAATTGAGATTAAAACCTGCCGGATGATGACTCGTCCGGTGGCATAAAATAAAACGACAGGCATTCTCCTCGCTGGATGAATGCCTGTCGTTTTTACTAGCCAACCAACTAAAACTAAGTATACTGCTGGCCCGGAACAGATGCCAGTAAGGTTCTGACATAGGCCTTCTCCGATTGCTCGAACAGGGTGCGCGGAAACCCGATATCCACTATTTTTCCTTGTTCCATCACCAGCAAGCGGTCGCACATTTGTTGGAGCACGCTCAGATCGTGTGAGATAAAAATATACGTCAACCCAAATTTTTCCCGCAAGTCCAGCAACAGGTTCAGCACGGTAGCCTGCACCGACACATCGAGCGCGGACACGACCTCGTCGCAAATCAACAACTTGGGCTGTACAGCGAGCGCGCGGGCCAGGCAAATGCGCTGGCGCTGCCCTCCGGAAAATTCACTGGGGTATCGCCGCGCATGGTCGGCCTCCAGCCCCACGGTTTCCAAAAGTTCCAGCACCCGTTGTTTTTGCTGCCGCTCCGAATCGTACAAATTATGGGTTTGCAGGGGCTCCAACAAGGCATCACCAATGGTCATGCGCGGATTGAGTGAGGAGTAGGGATCCTGAAAAGCAAGTTGAATGTCCTGGCGGAACGGGCGAAACGCCTGTTCAGACAGGGCTAATAAATCAACCCCTCTGTAATGTACGGTGCCTCGCTGTGCCTTGACCAAGCGGCAAATGGCCCGGCCCAGGGTCGTTTTGCCGCAGCCCGACTCTCCGGCGATGCCAAAAATTTCACCTGGGAACAACTCAAAACTCACCTGGTCAACGGCATTATGCCAGGCAGAGGGGAGGCCCAACCAGTTTTTCCGGGCCGGAAACTGCACACACAAGTCCTGCACCTGAAGGACCGGCGTCTGCTGGTATAAAATAGCCTGCCGCTCGCGGGTCTCATCAGCCCCAATTTCCTGTTTGGAAAAGGCGAGGCCGGATTCAAAATCCTGGATGGTCGGCAGGCGCCGCAGTTTTTTATGCAGGGAAGGCCGGCAAGCTACCAACCCGCGGGTATAGGGATGCACCGGAGCGCTGAGCACTTGTTCTGCCGGGCCGGATTCGACAATCTCTCCGGATTTCATCACAGCCACCGTATCGGCAATTTCAGAAATCACACCCAGGTCGTGGCTGATAAACAGCATGGAAAGGCCGTATTCCTCCCGTAAATCGAGCATCAGGTCCAGAATGGCCCGTTGTACGGTCACATCCAGCGCCGTGGTCGGCTCGTCGGCAATGAGCACCTTGGGGCGGCCGGAAAGGGCCATAGCGATGAGAATGCGCTGCTTTTGCCCGCCGCTCAATTCGTGGGGAAACGCCTCGAAAATACGGGCAGGGTCGGGCAGTTTGACTTTTTCAAACAAGGACAGCGTAGCGGCACGGGCTTCGGCGGCCGATATATTTTGGTGTATCTGAAGGGCCTCAGTGACCTGGCGCCCGCAGCGAAACACCGGATTGAGGGCCGTCATAGGCTCCTGATAAATCATGGCCAATTCGCCCCCCCGCATCCGCGACAGTTGCGCCTCGGGCAGCCCGATCAAATTGATCGGGTTTTCTTCGCCCATATAAATCGCCCCCGTGGCGCGGGCATTGGAAGGCAACAACTGGAGGATCGACAAGGCCGTCACGGATTTTCCAGACCCGGACTCTCCGACCAAGCCCAGCGTCTGGCCGGCCTTCAGTTGCAAATTTAGGTTCCGAACGGCCGGCACGATGCCCCTTTCAGTGGAAAATGCAACATTCAAGTTCTTGATATCCAGGAGCATATCGAATCGGGTTGCTTAAGGAACGCGGGATTCGGTCATCCGCATGACGCACTGCCCGTCTTGCCATTCCACCTGGACGGAACCGCGTTGGCGAAGCCATTCGATCAGTTGAGCGCCGATCAGTTCGGCGCGCCAGCCGCTGAGCAGCGAAAAGTCGAACGCGTCGTTACCATTCTTGAGTTTATTAAAATCTCCTTTGGGCAACAACAGGGCGGCGCTGATTTCCTGGTCGAGGCATTGTTTTTTTACAAAATGATACAACAGTTCCATGGACCATTCCTGATCCGGATCGTCGGGCGCGGGAGCCGGCAAGGCGCTCAACCAGGTCCGTTCGGCATCGGTGGCTTTGGCTTGCCAGAGTTCCTGCCACTCGGCCAGGTATTTGCGCCAGATGTTTTCCGGCATCGTCCGGTTGGATTTGAAGGCGTTGGGTCCGCCTTTGGTAGCCCGCATAACGGTACTGATGTGCCGGTTTTGGAGGACGCCTTCCTTGGGGATATTCAGGGTCATGGCTTTTTCGCGGCGCCATTGGTAGATGCGGAGCAGAAACACTTTTTCCCGAAAATCCAGTTGGTGCACGTAGTCGTTGGTAAGTACGTCTTTGTAGGGGTCCTGAAAATAAAACGCCTCAGATTCCCATTTCTGGTTTTCCTCCCGGGCCCAGGATTCGCGTTTGAGCCGCCGCAATTTCTGAGTCAGTTTGTGGTGCAAGGCCGGCAAGTATTTGACATCTTCCACGGCGTAGTCGAGTGCCTTTGGGTCGATGGGCCGGGCTTCCCAGTTGGCCACCGTGTGGCTTTTGGCAAGGGTGACGCTCAGTTCGCGGTCCACGATTTTGGCAAAACCCGCCGGATAGTTGTAGCCGACGAAACCTGCTGCAATTTGGGTGTCGAACGTATTTTGCGGCACTACGTCGTACAAGGTGTTGAGCAGGCGGTAGTCGTTGTCGCCCGCGTGGGTAATTTTTAAAATATCCGGGTTGGAAACCAGGCTCAAAAAATGGCCTAAGTCGTTTATTTGCAGCGTGTCAATCAGGTAAATATCCTTTTCGGCAACCACCTGAATCAGGCACAATACCGGGATGTATGTTTTTTCGCCGACAAACTCCGTATCGAAGCCAATCCAGGGGGCCTGCGCCAAATCCAGCATCGTTTTATCGAATGCTTCTTGCTGATCTAAAAAATGCACGTGATAATTCATGTGCCAAAAGTAGAAATCATCCGTTTATGTAAATGGAAACTCTGCTGCATCTTTACAGCCGAATTTCAATTTGTTTTGTTATTTCCTTAAACACGCAGTTTTTTTACCATACTCGCCAGTATTTCGGCTTTTTAACCATGAAAAAAATATTTTTTGGAATTGCAATTGTCCTGGTGCTCCTCTTGGGGGCCCTGATGGCCCTGCCATATTTCTTTAAAGATGAAATTATTACCCAGGTCAAACAAACAGCCAACGAGAGCCTGACGGCCAAACTGGACTTCAAAGACGTCAGCCTTTCGGTGTTCAGCCATTTCCCACAGTTGTCTATCGGGCTGCAAGGCCTGGAAATTACCGGCACTGGCCAGTTCGACGGTGTAAAACTGGTCCAATGCGAGCAACTCGACCTGGCGATCGACCTCTGGTCAGCCATTTTTGGCGATAAAATCGCCATCAAAGGGCTGTTTCTGAAAAATCCGAACATTCGCGTTTATGTGCTCGAAGATGGCAGCGCCAACTACGACATCACCAAACCCGAACCGGAACCCGCCAGCCCGGCAGCCACTACCGAAAGCAGCCCCATCCAACTCGAACAATACGCCATCACCAACGGCAACATCTTCTACGACGACCGCTCCCTCGATATGCGCGCCGAACTGGAAGGCCTCGACCACAAGGGCTCCGGCGAATTTACCGCCGACATCTACGACCTGGTCATGAAAACCGGTATTCAAAAACTCTCGGTCAACTACGGCGGCATGCAGTATCTCCGCAACGCCCGCGCCGACTGGGATGCCACCCTGAACGCCGATATGGCCAATATGAAATTCACGTTTAAAAACAATGACCTGAAAGTCAATGCCTTGCAGGTGATGTTGGATGGTTGGTTTCAAATGCCGAACGATGTGGACTACGTGATGGACCTGAAATTCGGTACCCCGCAAAATACCTTCAAAAGCCTCCTGTCCATTATTCCGGGCGCCTATACCCCCGATTTTGAAGGCGTAAAAGCCGACGGCACGGTCCAGTTTGCCGGCCAGATCAAAGGCAAATACAACGAAACCACTTACCCGGCTTTCAAAATCAACCTGAAAGTAGCCAATGGCAACGTGAAATACCCCAGCCTGCCGCTGGGCATCAGCAATATCAACGTGGATGCCACCGTCAACAGCCCCTCCAGCACCCTGAATGCCATGACGGTGAACATCCCGAGTTTCGGCCTGAAAATCGGTTCCAACCCTATCGGTGGGTATTTCAACCTGAAAACGCCGGAAACCAACCCCAGTGTCGATACCAAAATTACAGGCACCCTGAACATGGGCGAACTGTCCAAAGCCTTCCCGATGGAAGGCGTGCAAGACCTGTCCGGCATCATTAAAGCCAACATCATGGCCAAAGCCTCGATGAACCAAATCGATGCCCAACAGTACGAACAGGTGCAAATGGCCGGTGATTTTTCGATCCAAAACCTCAATTACCGCGCCGCCGGCACCCCAACGGTCCGGATCAACAGCCTGGAAACCAGCCTCTCGCCCCAGAAAGTCGATATCCGGAATTTTGATGCCCGCCTGGGCAAAAGCGATATCCGCGCTTCCGGAAAAATCGACAACGTGCTGGCCTATTTTTCCACCAATAAAACCATGACCGGCAGCCTGACGATGCGCTCCGGCTACTTCGACGCCAACGAATGGATGACCGAACCGGCCGCCACCGAAGCACCCGCCGGCAAAGTGCCGACCGCCAGCCCAAGCGCCACGGAAAAAGTGTTTGACCAATGGGATTTCACCATCGACGGCGAAATCGGAAAATTGGTCTACGAAGACTACAACTTGTCCAACATGCGCCTCAAAGGCAATTTCACGCCGAACAAAATGACGATCGACGATTTCGCGATGAAAATCAACGACAGCGACCTGCACGGCAATGGCCGAGTTCTGAACGCCTGGGATTACATGTTCGACAACCGCACGGTTTCCGGTACCCTCAACTTGAAATCCGACTATTTTGACCTCAACCCCTTCATGACGGAAGAGCCAGCCGCTACCAGCACAACGACCAGCGCCGCCGCTGCTGCACCCGAATCGGTGATGCTGGTGCCCGAAAATATCGACATGACCCTGAACGCCAATTTTGCCAAAGTCCGCTACACCAACCTGGACCTGCAAAACCTGGACGGGCAAGTAGTGGTCAAAAATGGCGCAGCCAAACTGAAAGACTTTACGGCCGACATCCTCGGCGGGCAGGTGGCCGTAAACGGCGAATACAATACCCAGGACCCCGCCAAGCCCGCGTTTGACGTCGACCTGGCCCTGGGGAACATGGGCTTTCGTGATGCCTTCCAAAATTTTGCTACAATAAAAGCCATAGCCCCGCTCATGCAATTGGTCGACGGCAAGTTCAACACCACGTTTTCTATGAGCGGCCTGCTTGGCAAAGACATGACCCCCGATTTCAACACCATTTCAGCCGCCGGCTTCCTGGAAACGATCAGCGCAGTGATCAACAATTTTAAACCGCTGAACGAAATCGGCTCCAAACTCAACGTGAGTTACCTGAGCAAGATGGAATTGAAAAACACCAAAAACTGGTTTGAAATCAAGGACGGAAAACTGACGGTGAAGCCCTTCAATTTCCAGGTGCGCGACGTGGCCATGCAGGCTGGCGGTTCGCACAGCCTGACATCCGACATGAATTACCAGTTGACCACCAAAATGCCCCGCAAAGCGCTGGAGAAAAATGCCGTGGGTAGCGCTGCCAACAGCGGCCTGAAATGGCTCTCCGGCGAAGCCTCCAAGTACGGAGTCAATGTCGCACAAGGTGAATTTATCAATGTCCGCTTCGACATCACCGGCACCATGACCAGTCCTAAAGTGGGCATCAAAGTCTTGCCGAGCGACGGACAGAGCACCCTCCAGGAAGAAGCCACCGCCACCGGGAAGGATGCTCTGCAACAGGCACAGGATTCGCTGCGCAACGTAGCCAGCCGCGAGTTGGACAAAGCCAAGGAAAAAGCCGCGGCTGCCGCCGATAAAGCCATCGACTCGGCTACAAACGTGGCCACAAAAAAGGTCAATGAAGTCAAGGACAAGGCCGTGGAAGAGGCTGGCAAAGTCATCAACCAGGAAGTTTCCAAAAAAGTAGTCGACGAAGCCGCCAAAAAAGCAGAAGAGATTCTCAAAAACGACAAAAACACGGAGGACGTCAAGAAAAAACTCGAAGAGTGGAATCCGCTGAAAAAGAAGAAAAATTGATGCGTATTCCCGTTTGGAAAAAATGGATTTCCTATGTGCTGCCGGTTACCCTGGAAACAGCGTCTTCCGCACAAAATCCCGAACTCGCCGTGATGCTCGACCGGGGCCGGCTCCAGTTGCTGAGTGGCAATGCCATTTATTCCTGGGACGACTTGTACCACAATTTTACCATCGCTTTCGGCAGCCTCGACATTGAGGAACGCCCCTTTTCGGATGTTCTCGTGCTCGGCCTCGGCCTCGGCAGTGTGCCGTTTATTCTGGAAAAATTGTACGAGCAGCAGTACCACTACACTGCCGTGGAATGGGACGAAACCGTGGCTGGCCTGGCCGCCAAGTACACCTTTTCACGACTGGACAGCCCGGTCGACATCATTACCGCCGATGCAGAAGTGTTTATCCAGGTCACGGAGGAGATGTTCGACATGGTCATTGTCGATATTTTTGAAGATGACCGCACACCCGACCAATTTGAAACGACTGAGTTTTTGCAAGCCTGCGCCGAACGCCTCAACCCGAAAGGCCTGCTGTTGTACAACCGCCTGCACAACAGCGCCCGCAACCAGGTGGTGACCGAGCGCTTTTACGAGGATGTGTTCAAAAAAGTGTTTCCTCAGGCCTGGATGATCGACACCGGCGGCAATTGGGTCCTGATTAGCCAGCCCTGAGGGCTAGAGGTGCTTGCCTCCTGTCCAACCCTGTTGGCTCAGGTATTGTTCGCCGCTTTCCCGGGCAGGTGCTTCCAGGCTCGTGCCCATGCTGTCGTTCCAGCGGTTGAGGTATCCAAACAGGGCCACTACGCCCAGGATTTCCACAATTTCACCTTCGTCCCAGTACCGGCGAAGGTTTTCTGCAATGGCCTCGTCCACGCTGTTGGGCACGGCGGCGGCAGACAGCGCAAAATCAAGCGCGGCCCGCTCGGCCTCTGAAAAAGCCGGGTGGCTGCGGTATTCCCAGATATGGGCCAATTGGCCGGCCGAAGCGCCATAGCGTTCGGCAGCCCGGATGGTATGCGCCTGGCAATACTGGCAGCCGGCACTCAGGCTGCTCAGGTAGCCGATCAGCCGTTTCAGTTCGCTCGTCACCCGGCCCTGGTTGGCCATCACGGCTTTGTTCAGTTCGATGAAGGCTTTGGCAATCGCCGGCCGGCGTTGCATCGTGAGCACGCTGTTGGGGCAGAATCCCAGTGTTTCGTTGAAAAAAGTAGCCAGTTCGGCTACTTCAGCGTTGTGGTCGGCAGGCAATGGTGCAACTAGTGGCATGTGCGGTGCATCGTTGGGTGATACGTTCAGGTGCAAATTTTCAAGGGGCTTTCTGGCAATTCTGCTGCAACAATCCGGATATTTGTTCAAAAGTCTGCTATGGAAATTACCAGGCAGAGGCCCAACGCCTGATATGAACTTGACTTTTACTACCGTAACCAATGCCCGGGAAGTGGAACAAATCCTGGAATTGCAAGCCCGCAACCTGGCGCCGGCCTTGTCGGCCGAAGTACTGCTCGACCAGGGTTTTCTCACCGTACAACACGACCCTGCGGTATTGCTGCGCATGAACCAGGCCTATCCCTCGGTGATCGCCAAATCCGGCGATACCCTGGCGGGCTACTGCCTGGTGATGCCCCGCGAGTTTGGCGCAGAGGTGCCGGTATTGGCGCCCCTGTTTACGTTGCTGAATGGCTTGTCGTGGCGAGGCCAGCCCTTGTCGTGGTTGCGGTGGTTTGTGATGGGACAGGTTTGTGTGGCCGAAAACTTTCGCGGGCAGGGTGTTTTTGACGGTATGTATCAGCATTTGTTTGCCGTTTGCCGCCGCGATTTCGACCTCGTGCTCACCGAGGTAGCCGCCCGCAACAAGCGTTCGTTGCGGGCGCACCAACGCGTCGGTTTCGAACCGGTGCATATTTATCCGGACACCCTGAGCGGCGAAACCTGGCATGTGATCGGCCGCGGCTTGTAGCCGCGCCAGGTCCTAATCTTCGTCGTCAAAATACACCTTGTAGTATTTTTTTCCCTTGTCGTCGTCAAAACCGCGTTCGATCAGGTCGCGGCGGCCGTGCACGTAGATGTGGAAGTTTTTGTCCAGTTTGATGACGCTTTTCAGGATTTTAAATTCCTTTTTTACCGCTGGCGGACTGATATCAAACTTGTCTTCCAGCGGCACGGCATAGGCTTTGGTGTACTCGTCGCGGAAGTTTTTGAACGCCTCGCGTTGTTCCTCCTCCGGGAAAAGGGTGTTGGCAAAATCTTCCACCTCAAACTCTTCGTTTTCCTTGAAATATAAGCCCGATCGGTAGAGCAGGTCCAGTTGGTCGGTGCGGTCCAGCCCGAATTTGTGTGGCATCCGCTCGTGGATAAACTCGCCGGAAAGGCTGATGTAGTGCCGGGTATTGAAATAGTTATCCTCGATGGGGCGCAGGCGCAAAAATTCATCTTTCCAGAAGGAGCGCTCGTCTTTTTTGGAAACGCTGTCCACCGCACAAATCCGGTAGCCTTCGGTTTCGTCCAGGTTGAAAATCAGGGCTGCGGTTTCCAGTTTGCCGGTAGGAATCCCTTCCAACACGTTCAGGGTGTAGGATTCGGTGGTGCGTTCGACTTTCAGGTAAGGGTCTTTGGTCTGAATTTTCCAAAGGCCTATGGCGCTGGTGGGCTCGCCCAGCATCATCAGGTCTTCAAAGTAGGCCACCAGAAACTCACCGCCCTGTACTTTCGGATTCTCGCAGGTTTCGTACAAGAGCCCGGCCAGGCGCGAGGCCTCGTCGTGCAGGTTTTCCGGATTTTGAAAAATGCTGGCACAACTCTGGAAAATCAGGTGGTTGCTTACGTCCTCTTCGTGGAAAAAATAAAAGAACTCCGCCGTTTTTTCAAAAGGCTTCAGAAAGGAACTGAGCAACAACTCGTGTGCGACATCGTGTACCGGCACCAGGGTTTGCTTTGGAATACTCACGCCCTCGTAGCGGTTTTTATTGCCCACCCAGGCGATGGCCAGGCGGCGGAGGTTGGTTGCTGAAAAATCTAACATAAAAAAGGGTGCTCGTTTTGGGTATTTTGTGTGCTGTTGTATGCTGGGCAATGGATATTTGGCCAACTTTGCCCGGCGAAATTACATGCTATCGGCCATTTGCCGGACCCAACTTTTCCACATTTCCAAACCAGGCCTGCCTGCCCTGACCTGTGAAGATCCCGTACCCATGCGCATCGCTGTGAATACCCGTTTTTTGCTGCCTGGCAAGTTGGAAGGCCTGGGCTGGTATACGCACGAACTCCTGCGCCGAATGGTGCTGGCGCATCCTGAAGATGAATTCATTTTCCTCTTCGACCGACCCTTCGATCCGGCGTTTGTCTACGCGCCCAATGTGCATCCGGTGGTATTGTTTCCTCCGGCCCGGCATCCACTGCTCTGGTACCTGTGGTTCGAGTGGGCGGTTCCGCGAGCGCTCCGGCAACACCGGGCAGCCGTGTTTTTTTCGCCCGACAGTTACCTGAGCCTGCGTACCCGCATCCCTACGGTGATGACGGTGCACGACCTCGTGCCGCTCCAGCACCCCGAACAGGTGCCCTGGTGGTCGCGCGATTACTACCGCTATTTTTTCCCTCGTTTCATCCGCCGCGCCACCCGGCTGATCGCCATTTCGGCCTATACCCGCGATACCATGCTGGCTTACACGGGTGTAGCGCCGGAACGCATCCAGGTGGTGCACAACGGCAGCCGGGATGGTTTTGTGCCACTGCCGGAGGCGGAAAAAGCGACTGTCCGCACGCAATTTTCCAAAGGACAACCCTATTTTTTTTACACTGGCGCCATTCACCCCCGGAAAAATATTCCCCGGCTGATCCGCGCCTTCGACCGCTTCAAGGCCAGGAGCCAGGCTCCAATCCAACTCTTGCTGGCCGGCCGTTTTGCCTGGCAAACCGGAGCGGTAAAAGCCGGTTTTGAGCAGGCTGAACATCGATCGGATATCCATTTCCTGGGCTACGTGCCGGAACCCGACCTGAAACGTTTAATGGCTTCAGCCCTGGCCCTGGTGTACGTGTCGCTGAGCGAAGGCTTTGGCTTGCCAGTCCTGGAAGCCATGCAGGCAGAAACCCCGGTGATTTGCTCCCGCACGACGGCCCTGCCGGAAGTGGCCGGCGAGGCAGCCCTCTTGGTCGACCCATTGTCCGAACCGGAGATATCAGAGGCTATGCGGCAAATTTGGGACAACGCGGACTTGCGCGCAGCCCTCGTGGCCAAAGGACGCCTCCAGCGCCAGGCCTTCGATTGGGCGGCGGCAGCCCAGGCCATTTACCAAACCATTCGGGCGGCCGGCCGCTAATTTTCTCCTCAAAAATTCATCGCATGCGCGTGCTCCACTTGTTCGACTGGTATTTGCCCTCCACGCTGAGTTGGGTGAGCCGGCTCTTGTGGCATTTGCCGGATACGGAGCCCTGGGTTGCAGCGCCCTGGATACTGAACAACGCCTTTCGAGAACCCCAGTGGCGCTATTTTACCTTTCCGCCGCAGCGCTGGTGGTTTCCGGACCTGCACACGGAAGGACAACACGCGCGCGCGCAGTACTTGTTTACGCGCAGTCAGCGGTTTCTGCCCAGTTATCGGTATTGGCTGGCGCAACAAGTGCAGCATGACCCACCGGATGTATTGCATGCCCATTTTGGACCCACCGGGTGTTTGTATTTGCCGTTGGCAAAACAACTGAAGCGCCCGTTGGTGGTCACGTTTTATGGATTTGACTACCGCAAACTGCTGCTGCACCGGCCTGTGTTTCGGGAAAAATACAAGGTTTTGTTTGCCGGCGCTGCCCGGGTGCTGGCTGCCAGTCCAAAGGGCTGCCAGGCCTTGGAAGACCTGGGTTGCCCACCCGAAAAACTGTCGGTCGTGCGCCCAAGTCCGGACCTAAGCCATTTTCCATTTGCCGAACGGCACAAACCAGCCGGTAGGCTGCGGCTGCTACAAGCGGCTACCATAACGGCCAAAAAGGGCCACCTGACGACACTGGAAGCGCTTCAAATGGTTGTTCAGCAATACCCGGTCCACCTGACACTGGCCGGCGAGCCATACGATACCGGCTTGGTCCGACAAATCCGGCAATTTATTGCGCAGCATGGCTTGGAGGCGCAGGTGGATTGGGTGGGTCCGGTGCCGCATGCGGGCATGGCCGCATTTTTTGGCCGCTTCGATGCTTTTGTACACCCGAGTTGTACGGCGCCGGACGGCGACCACGAAGCCACTCCGGTGGTCTTACTGGAAGCCCAGGCGAGCGGCTTGCCCGTGTTGGCCACGCATCATTTTGATCTGGCAGACGAAGTGGCGCATGGGCATTCGGGCTGGCTGGTTCCCGAGGGCGATGCAGCCGCGCTGGCGGAGGCGATGCGGATGTTTTGCCTGATGCCCGATCAGGAATACCAGGGTTTCAGCCGGAATGCCCGGGCCTGGGTGGAGCAAGGGTTTCAGGTGCAGCAGAGTGCCCTGGCGCTTCGAAAAATTTATCAGGAACTCTTGGAAAAGCCCACCTTTGCAGGGTAAAGGTTCAAGTTTGTCACCAAAACCACTGCCACTATCAAAAAACGCCTTCTCATCATTACGGCCTGGTACTACCCGTTTATTCACCCCAGAGCGCACCGTTGGACGGCTATTGCTGAGCATTGGGCGGCACAGGGCATGGAGGTGCACGTGCTTTGTTCGAGGCGCCGGGGCTGCCCTGCGGATGGGCTACTGAACGGCGTCTGGGTGCACCGGGCGGGCTTTGACTCCCTGAAAGAAGTGCTGTACTACCTTCTGGGCAGCAAGGGAGGGCGCGGCAGGGTAGGGGGCGGCGCTTCACGCCCCGGCTGGGGGTTGCGGGTGTTGACCTGGCTGTACAAGTACCTTTGGAAAAACATCTATTTCCCCGACGATGCCATGTTGTGGTATTTTCCGGCGCGCCGCCGGGCACGCCGCTTGCTGCAAGTGCAGTCTTTTGACGCGGTACTGACGGTATCGCTTCCGTTTACCGGTCATTTGATCGGCTTATACCTCCGCAAGCGTTTCCCGGCACTTCCCTGGCTTGCCGATATGGGCGACCCCTTTACCATCCAGGCCCAAGCGCCAAACAACTCCTTGCTGTATGGCCGCTGGAGTCGTTTTTTAGAAAAAAAAATACTCCGCCGGGCCGATGTGGCGGTGGTGACGAACGATGGCGCACAGCGCGCCTTGAAGCAGGTGCTGGGCGCCGATGAAGATAAAATTACGGTTGTCCAACCCTTGCTGCATCCCGAACCCCACGAGGTTCCAGTCGCTCGTGCTGTTGCGTTAGCCGGAACGGGATCGCCTGTTCTTCGCTTGGGCTATTTCGGCGCTTTTTATGCGCCTACCCGCACGCCGGATGCCTTTTTGGATCTGCTGAAGCGAACGTTTGAACACCGGCCGGACTGGCGCGGACGCTTGGAGGTGCATGTGTTCGGAGATATTTTTCCTGAATTTTGGGACCAATTGCAGCAACAGCCGGCCATTCATCTGTACGGTTTGCGCTCGCGGCAAGATGTCCGGGCTGCCATGTACCAAATGGATCTGCTGCTCAACATTGGCAATATCACCGATTACCAATTGCCCAGCAAAGCGGTGGATTATTTTGCCTCCGGCAAACCTGTTTTGCACCTTTCCTTTGTGCCATCCGATCCATTTGTATCGTTTTGGGGCGAAGAGCCCGGTTTGCTGCGTTTGGACGTGGAAAACAAACAGGTGACGGGGCCATCGTTCGTTCGATGGCTCTGCTATCTGGATGGGGCCTGCACCTGTTTGCGCGCCGGTGTGGCGCGCGCCGCGCTTCGTCCGTTTACGGTTGGAACGATTGGCCGGCAGTACCTGGAGTTGCTGGGGATTGCGCCGCCGAATGTATCAGCGCGAGGAACTGTGGAAGTACCTGCTGGTCGCTAAATGTGGTTTGCATTTTTTGGAAACTGTGCTGCCCCATGGCCAGCCGTTGCTCGGCGGTCAACTGACAGGCCCGTCGTAGAGCAGCAACCAGTGCAGGCACGTCGCGGGGAGGCACGAGGTAGCCGTTCAGGCCTTCGTCGACGGTATCCCGGCAGCCCGGGCTATCGGTGGTGATGATCATTTTTCCCATGGCCATGGCTTCCAGCACAGAGCGCGGCACGCCCTCCCGGTAGTACGAGGGCAGCACCAGCACATCGGTCTGGGCCAGTGCCGGTCGGATATCGTCGAGCGCGCCATAAAACTCAACGCCGGATGTTGCTTGCCAGGCGCTTACTTCGGCAGACGTAATCGTTCCTGGGTTGCCAGGATCGGGGGCTCCGGCAACAGCAAATGCTGCGTTGGGGGCCTCTTTTTGGACTTGTTGGGCAGCCTCCATGAATTCGCGAACACCTTTTTCAACCAAAAACCTTCCGGAAAAAAGAAAGTGCAGGCGCTTGTCATCCGCTTTGGGTACCGGGTGGAAATGGGCAGGATCAACGCCGGGGCCTGGGATTAGGGCGGTTTGGGCGGCTTTGACTAGCCTCTTCCCGATGAACTCGAGCCGATCGTCCGGGTTGAGGAACACGACTTTTCGGGTGTGCCGGAGAGACAGGCGCAGCAAAGGCGCAGCCATCCAGCGCCAGCGAAAGGCGGAGCCGCCGGAATAGCCCAAACCTTCCACCACCGAGAGGGCCGGAACGCCGGCGAGCCGCGCGGCCAGGTTGCCGAGGATATTGGGTTTTATCGTAAAAAAGACGGCCAATGCGGGCTTTTCTTGCTGAAAAAGTCGCAGCACATGCAACAGGGCTTGTGCGTTTTGGAAAGGAGAAAAACTGCGGCGCGACAACTGTGGCCAATCCAGGAAAGTGGCGCCAGTATCGGTGCACAAACTGACCGCGAAACGATCCGTCGGGGCTACCAGGACCACGGACCACCCCTCGGCTTGCAAGGCCTGGATCAGCGACCGCCGGTAGTTCCACAAATTCCAGGCGGTGTTGGCGACGAGTATGATCTTTTTATGCAGGGCCACAGGCTGACGGCGAGCCATTAAAAATGAAACTGCGCCATCAACTTATCAGGCTGGTGGCGCAGTTTCATGCGGATAAGATAGAATGGATTACCTACTATCGGCCGGTAGCATACATCCTCGAGGAGGAAGATTGGCTGCCAGGCCCCATGGCAAGTGTTGAAATTTGGTCCAGTGTATATTGACTTTTTACCAAATCATATACTTCCATGGCCTGATCCCGGGTAATGGATGGGAATTCGTCCAGAAACTCATTTACACTAATGCCAATGCGCATGAAGTCGTAAAAGGTCTCGATCCGAATCCGGGTTCCACTAAATACCGGGGCTCCATCTTGGATTTCAGGGTGGCTGCTAATTGACTGGTACTGTCTCACGGTGCTGCTGTTTAATGTTGAATGACGATCATTGCAGTCCGGAACGGCACAAACACAGGTTGTATTAAAAGGAGGATTATGTATTGCAGGGGCTAATGTAGACATTCTCTGCTTTGCTCCAAATCATATCACAAAAAATTTTCTTTAAATCAAAGATATTCTTCCCCAAACCGCTCCTTTACCAGATTGGTGAGTTGTTTGATCTGTTGTTCCTTTGATTTTGGGTACACCAACAGCACATCGCCCTCGTCCACCACGATGTAGTCGTCGAGGTCTTTCAGCACGACCAGTTTATCTTTCGGTACCCGGATCAGGCAGTTTTGTGTGTCCAGGGCAAGGATTCGGTTGCCTTGCAACACATTGCCCTGCGGGTCTTTCGGGCATTCGGCATGCAAACTCGCCCAGGTACCCAGATCAGACCACCCGATATCGGCCGGCAGGGAATACACATTCGCCGCTTTTTCCATGATGGCAAAATCTACGGAAATGTTGGGCGTGGTCGGGTAGTGTTCGTCGATGAAGGGCTGCTCGCCGGCTGTGTTGTACAGACTGAGCCCTTTTTCAAAAATACTAAAAATATCCGGCGACAAATTCCGGAAGGCCTTCAGTACGGTTTGCACCTGCCAGACAAAAATGCCGGCGTTCCACAGGTGCTGGCCGCTGGCCACAAACGAACGCGCAGTATCCAGATCGGGTTTTTCCAAAAAACGATCCACTTTGAACACCCCGGGTTCCGGTTCCTCACCACATTGGATGTACCCGTAGCCGGTGTCGGGCCGTACAGGCTGTATGCCCAGCGTGACCAGGGTTTCCTGCCGGGTGGCAAAATCCAGTGCTTGTTCGATTTTGGCCCGAAACAGGTCTTCTTTCAGGACAATATGGTCCGACGGGGCCACTACCATGCAGGCTTTCGGATCGAGGGCGGCCAGTTTGAACGCCGTGTAGGCAATGCAGGGCGCCGTATTGTTGCGGCTCGGTTCGCCCAGGATCTGGTTGTCCGACAATTCGGGCAGTTGCTCTTTCACCAATGCGCGGTAAGCGGCGTTGGTCACGATGAATATGTTGGACGCCGGGCACAGGGGCAAAAACCGCTCGAACGTGAGGCGGAGCAGGCTTTTGCCAGTCCCCAAAATATCCAAAAACTGCTTGGGCCGCGCTTCCCGGCTGCCCGGCCAAAACCGGCTGCCTACTCCGCCGGCCATAATGGCCACATACGTATGGTTGGTGTTTGACATTGGAAAGATGAATTAAGCGTGAATTGGGTTCCGGCAAAAATCCTCGTACACCGCCCGGATTCCGGCTTCCAGGTCGATGCGGGCCTTCCAGCCCATGGCGTGTAATTTGCTGACATCCATCAACTTGCGGGGCGTGCCGTCTGGCTTGCTCAGGTCATGCCGGATCTCGCCGTTGAACCCCACTACTCCTTGCACGATTTTGGCCAGTTCCAGGATCGGGAGGTCTTCGCCAGTACCGATGTTGACCAAGCCCGGCTCGTCGTAGTGTTGCATGAGGAAAAAACAGGCGTCGGCCAGGTCGTCTACGTGCAAAAACTCCCGGAGCGGCGTGCCGGTACCCCACAAGGTGACGGCTTCGGCAGCCGTTCGTTTGGCCTCGTGGAATTTGCGGATCAGGGCCGGCAACACATGGCTGTTTTCGGGGTGGTAATTGTCGTTCGGGCCGTACAAGTTGGTCGGCATCACCGAAATAAACGAACAACCGTGTTGGGCCCGGTAGGCATCGCACAGTTTGATGCCGGCAATTTTGGCGATGGCATATGGCTCGTTGGTGGGTTCGAGCAGGCCGGTCAGCAAGTACTCTTCTTTCAGCGGCTGCGGCGCCAGTTTGGGATAAATACAGGAAGAGCCCAGAAACATCAGTTTGCGCACCCGGTGTTGCCAGGCGGCATGGATCACATTGGCCTCGATCAGGAGGTTGTCGTACAAAAAATCGGCCCGGTAAGTGTTGTTGGCCAATATGCCGCCGACTTTGGCGGCAGCCAGAAAAACATACTCCGGTTGTTCCCGGCGGAAAAACTCTTCCACTTCGGACTGGTTGCGCAGGTCGAGTTCGCGGGAATCGCGCAACACAAAATGGCGATAGCCCTCGGCTTGCAGTTTGCGGTGGATGGCCGAGCCTACCATGCCCCGGTGGCCGGCAATGTAAATGTTAGCGGTTTTATCCATAGTCATTTTACTCCGTAGGGTGTTGGTTCTCTGCGTTTTCCGGGTTGCCACTGCCGCGCCAGAGGCGCAAGCGGGTGCCATCGGGCAGGCGCAGGTCTTGGATTAAGTCGGGCTGTGCAGGCCCCATCCAGGTTTCCCAGGCGCTTACTGCGGCCTCTGCCTTGCTCTGCCGGTCCTGACTTTCGTTGCGGGAAATCAAATGCGCATACCAAACGCTTTCACACTGCAATTGTTGGCGACCGACGGCATCCGCTGAAAAGACCGGCAAGGAACCGTACAAATCGTTGATGAATTTTTTGGTGTCATCGGGGCTGAACGAAACATGTGCGTGCCTGGGCAGGGCGTACAAGGCGGAAGTGAATTGTTGTTGTGCCCTGTTGTACCAGTGCCCGAGCAACTGGACCAGCAAAAACAACAGCACAGCCCCCACTAGAATCAGCCGCTTGTTTTTATCCACCAACTCATGCCAACCTGAAACCCCGAAGGCGGCGGCAAAAGTACATACGGGAACCAAAGGCAACAAAAACCGGCCTTGCAACAGTACCGCTTTGTACCCGCTTTTGGCAAGCGCGTCGTACCCATAACAGCCCAGGACCAATAAAAACAAGGCCGTTGCAGCGAGCGCTTCTTGCCGGTAGCGCCATTTCGTCGTCCATACCCACCACAAACCACCTGGGAGCAAGATCAGCAAAGCCAGTCCGTACAGTCCTATGTTTTTAAAAAAAAAGCCGATCGAAAAACCAATACCCGGGTCCCGTACAAAGAAAGGATCACCCAAAAACAATTGGGCACTCAACAAACGAAGGCCAAGGCCCAGTCCAAACCCGAGCCATAGCCAGGCCCCATGCCGTTCCTGACGCCACAGAGCGCCCAGCAAAAACGGCCCCAGCCACAACAGGTTGGTCTCCCGAAACAACAGGGACAAGCCGCCCAGGAATCCGGCGCCCAGGGATCCGGCTTTTTGCCGGGCCGGCGCAGTGAAAAACAGCAGAAAAAGGCCTGCCAGCGCAAAACTGGGGGTGTCGCTCATCACTGTGCGGGTCAATAGCAAGCCCGGCACAAACACAGCGGGCAACAGCAGCCAAACGATGGATTTGCCCTGTCTCCATAAGGCAAGGCCCAACGCCCAACAACCCAGCAACCAACTCAGCAAGCCATGCCAAAACACACTTTTAGGGCCAAAGGCAGCCACCCAGCCCGCCAGCACCAGCGAATTGCCCGCCGGATAATCCGATACCGGTTGATCAACCAGCGTACTGTCGCATGGCGCCACCGCTTGCCTCAAAAGTGTATTTCCCTGTGCCCAGGCAAAGCCCTGCTCAAAATAAGCAACTTCATCGGCGATCAGAACATGTGTCGGAAACAGCCAGGCAAAGATTCCGATCGCCAACAGCGACAACAGCGTCAGTTGGCCCAGCGGTTTTTGGTGCAGCGGGAAAAGGGCCTGCTGCAATTACTCGAATTGTTTTTTGACCTGAAAACCCGAATCGTGCAGAATTTTATCGCGTCGGAACAGGTCGAGGTCTGCCGCGACCATCTCCTGAACCAGGGCCTGCAAGGGCAATTGCGGCGTCCAGCCCAGTTTCTCCCGCGCTTTTGTCGCGTCGCCGATCAGCAAATCCACCTCTGTGGGCCGGTAGTAGCGCGGGTCCACGGCCACTACTTCAGTACCCGCCGGAAGGTTCAGCGCCGGATCGGCACTAGCCGCCACTACGCCCACTTCGGCATCGCCTTCGCCCCGGAATTCCAGTTCGACGCCCACTTCGGCAAAAGCCATGCGGACAAAATCGCGCACAGCGGTGGTTTGGCCGGTGGCAATCACAAAATCCTCGGGCTCATCCAGTTGCAGCATGCGCCACATGGCGTCCACATAGTCGCGGGCATGGCCCCAGTCGCGTTTGGCGCCCAGGTTGCCGAGCCAGAGTTTGTCCTGCAAGCCCAGGGCAATGCGGGCCACCCCACGGGTGATCTTGCGGGTGACAAACGTTTCGCCGCGCAGGGGCGATTCATGGTTGAACAAGATGCCGTTGCAGGCAAACATCTGGTAGGCCTCCCGGTAATTGACCGTGATCCAGTAGGCATACAATTTCGCAACAGCATAGGGCGAACGCGGGTAAAACGGCGTGGTTTCGCGTTGCGGTACCTCTTGCACCAGGCCGTACAACTCAGAGGTTGAGGCCTGGTAGAACTTGGTTTTTTTCTCCAAACCCAGCAAGCGAATGGCTTCCAACAGCCGCAAGGCGCCAATGGCATCTGCGTTGGCGGTGTACTCCGGGGTTTCAAAACTGACTTTGACGTGGCTTTGCGCCCCGAGGTTGTAAATTTCATCGGGCTGCACTTCCTGCACAATCCGGATAATGTTGGTGCTATCGGTCAGGTCGCCGTAGTGCAGGATAAAATTGCGGTTCGATACGTGCGGGTCCTGGTACAGGTGGTCAATGCGGTCGGTGTTGAACATCGAACTGCGGCGTTTGATGCCATGCACCACATAGCCTTTGCCCAGCAACAGTTCGGCCAGGTAGGCGCCATCTTGCCCGGTAATGCCGGTAATCAGTGCTGTTTTCATGCGGAATACCCTTTCTAAGTGGGCTAAATTTCTTTTGTTTATAAAACTTTTTCTGTTTGGGTCAATACAGCGGCGATGCGTTCGGCCGCATGGCCGTCCCAAAACGGCGGAACCCGGCCCGAACGGTATTGGCCGGACAAAATTAACTCCATTTGCTCCAACACCGTGCCGGCGTCCCGGTTGGCGATCAGGGTGTTGGTGCCGTAAGCCAGGGTAGCCGGCCGTTCGGTGGTGCTCCGAAAACTCAGGCAGGGTACACCCAGGGCTGTACTTTCTTCCTGGATGCCTCCGGAATCCGTCAGCACAAAGGCCGATTTTCGGAGCAGACCGATCAATGCGGCATATCCGAGTGCCCTGGTCAGGATTACTCCGGGGATTTGTTCGAGCGCCTCGTAACACTGGTGCCGGCGCAGTTGCATTTCGGTGCGGGGGTGCAGGGGAAATACCACCGGCAAGCGCCCACACAGGACCACCAACACGTCCAACATGCGCTGCAAACTGCCGGCAGCATCCACATTTGAAGGGCGGTGCAGGGTGCAAAGCGCAAACCGGGCAGGGTCAAG
>JADLDL010000100.1 GCA_020846655.1 Saprospiraceae bacterium
CGGCAACAACAGCAGGCAAAGGAAAAAAGTCAGTTTATTCAGCATATGGTTGGTCGGGTTTTCGCCGTCGTATGCTGTCCAATTGGAGGCCTACGGTGTCGGATTTTGAATCCGGATATTCGGCATTGCCCATCTTAAATATTTAACAAATGTATTGCCAATTCCTGCGGGGCACACTGATTTGGATCAGGTTTGACAATGCGTTAACACTTAAAAAAGACACAACCTTTTCATTTGCAAGAAGTTAAAAAAATGACGCCAGGCAATATTATTTTAGAGCGCCAAGGCGCCCCGTCGCAACAATTCGTTAATTTTCAGCAGAGCCGCTACCGATAGAGAGTCCGTGATCTGGCCATCCATCACCATTTCCAGCGCTTCAGCCAAAGGCAGCCGCCGGATGTGCAGCTGCTCGGTCTCTTCCGGTTCGGCAAGGCCAAATTCCAGATCCTGGGCCAGGTAAACTACCCCGTATTCGTCGGACACGGAGTTGGACAAATGCATATCGAGCAGGGGCGTCCAACGCCCGGCCCGAATACCGGTTTCTTCCAGCAGCTCGCGCTGCGCCGATTCGAGCAGGGGGCGCGATAGTGGCCCGCCACCTTCCGGAATTTCCCAGCTATATACCCCGGGCGCATAGCGATATTGCCCCACCAGCCAGGTGTAGCCCTCCTGGTCGAGGGGCACGATACCGATTGCGATATTTTTAAAATGAACCACGCCGTATATACCTTTGCCGCCGGCCGGATTGAGCACATCGCGGTGTGTAACTTGTATCCAGGGATTGTCGTAAACCGTGTCGGTTTGAAGAGTTGTCCAAGGGTTGCTTGCCGAATGGGGGTGTTGATTTGGGAATTCAGTGCTCATAATCGTATTTTTGTCGAAAAACTTGCGATTTTTCGCTAATAGCTGGACATTAGCAACCGCAATCGGAAATAATTATTCTGAACGCAACAAATTTGCCGGCTCGCCGGATAATAATCTCCCCTGTACCTCCCGCTTTTCCCCTCTCTTTTAAACATAACCATGTTAGGCGGCCCCTTTCTTATATCCGCCTTTTGATCAATGCTGTCCTGACCATTTTCGCCGATGGGTGGGTTCTGTTTTGTGCGCTTACAAAACAAGCATCGTTGATCATACCTTTTTGCCTTCTCTGCATCTGTTTCGGTGCTGATCCGGGTAAAAAGCAATAGAGGAAAATATCATCGAAAATCGCGCCATTTAGATTGCGCAAATCGGCATGGCATCTGAACAACACTCCTAAAATCCTGTAGTCAGGATTTGGCAAAAGAGCCAAAATCTTTTTTAAAAAGGCAAAACTTGAGTAAACGGCACAATTAATCCTGTGTTTGTGCTCTACTATTGAGATAACGAAAAAACTTCCAGCTTATGCCGAACACGTACCCTCTGCGTGCATTGTGCTGGGCAATAGCGCTTTTATTGCCCGGCTTTCTTTCGGCCCAATTAACCGTTAGAGTGACCGCCATCCCGTTGAACACACCGGCAACCGAAAAGGTATACATTGCCGGCACCTTTAACAACTGGAACCCTGGCGATCCCACTAAAATACTGACCGCGCAACCCAATGGTCAGTATTCGATCACCCTGAACCCGGCCGTCGGCCCGGTTCGGTTCAAATTCACCCGAGGCAACTGGGATTCCGTAGAAGGGGATATCACCGGTGGCTTTCAGGCGGATCACATTGTGACCTATACCGGCATGCCCCAAACCATCGACGTCATTATCCTGTCGTGGGAAGACCTCGGTGCACCCGATCCGGGTACGCACGTCACGGTATTGGACAACAATTTTTTCATGCCGCAACTCAACCGAACCCGCCGGGTTTGGATTTACGTGCCGCCCGACTACCAGACCAGCACCAAAAAATACCCGGTGATGTACATGCAGGACGGCCAAAACCTCTTTGACCCCAGCACCAGTTTTGCCGGCGAATGGGAGGTGGATGAGTCGCTCGACAAATTATTCGCACAAGGCGATTATGGCTGTATCGTGGTCGGAATCGACAATGGTGGCGCCTACCGGCTCGACGAATATTCCCCCTGGGTAAACTCCCTCTACGGCGGTGGGCAAGGCGATGAATACATGAGTTTCATCGTGAAAACGCTGAAACCTTACATCGACGCGCACTACCGCACCATGCCCGGCCGCAACCACACCGGTATTATGGGCAGCAGCATGGGCGGGCTGGTATCGATGTACGGCATCATGGAGTACCAAACCATCTTCTCCAAAGCAGGTATTTTTTCGCCCGCGTTTTGGTTTGCCGGCGACCATCCGGCCGATCAGGTGCTGGGGGCCGGCAAACGCGACAACCTGAAAGTGTACTTTCTCGCCGGCGGCCAGGAGCCCGCTTATGTGCAGCAAGATGTGCAGGAAGTCGTCGATGCTATGCTCCAAACCGGATTCAACGCCTCCGAAATTCAGGTAAAGACCCCCACTGATGGCCAACACGCCGAGTGGTTCTGGAAACGCGAATTCCCAGCGGCCTACCAATGGTTGTTTGCCGGTACCGTAACCGCTACCGGTGAAGCCGCCTCCGATGCACCCAGCCTCGACGTGTATCCAAACCCTGCTATGGACTGGATCCAGGTCTCGGGTATGGACGACTTCGAACAAGCCCGGGTTCAAATCGTAAGCGCCGATGGCTCCGTCCAACAGGATGTAGAAATCCAAGCCGGCGAATCTATTTTCACCGGCGACTTGCCTGCTGGCTTCTACGCCGTTCGGGTGAAAACACAAGACGAAGGTTGGCAAACCCTCAAAATGATCCGTCAGTAAACAGACCCGATTTTTCCTGCGTTTGCAACGCACATCCATAAAAAAACAGGCGCGCCGAAACCGGCACGCCTGTTTTTTTATGGACGTTACAATTTGATGCTGAAACCACTAGTGGTGTTCTTCCTCGGTGGCATGCGCGGCGTAATCAGCCATGAGTTTGGCCTGAATGTCGCCTGGTACCGCAGCATAGTCGGCAAAACTGATCGTAAACTTCGCTTTGCCCTGCGTGAGCGAACGCAAGGTGGAAGAATACCGGTGCAACTCCTTCAGGGGCACGCGGGCCTTGATGACCTGGTAGTGCCCTTCGGCATCCATACCCATGATAATAGCCCGGCGCGTTTGCAGGTCGCCCATCACACCGCCCATGAACTCCGCATCGCACATCACCTCCAGGTTGTAAATCGGCTCCAGGATCTGTGGCGCCGACATCGGGAAGGCTTCTTTAAACGCAATGGTCGACGCGATCTGGAAGGCCATATCGTTGGAATCGACCGGGTGCATCTTGCCATCAAAAATACTAACCCGGATATCGCGGCAATACGAGCCGGTCAGCGGGCCTTCTTCTAACTTGGCCATGATGCCCTTCTTGATGGCATTGGTAAAGCGCGCGTCGATGGAGCCGCCCACAATAGCCCAACAGAAGGAGAATTTACCACCCCATTTCAGGTCCTCGGCTTCGGTGTTTTTCACCGTGAGGCCATGTGGATTGGGCATGCCGTCGTAATAGGGCTCGATGCGCATGTGTACCTCGGCAAACTGACCGGCGCCGCCGGATTGTTTCTTGTGCCGGTACATGTGGTTGGCTTCCTTCGTGATGGTTTCGCGGTACGGAATACGCGGCTCGATAAATTCGATGTGGACGCCGAAGTTTTGCTCGGATTTGGTCCGTACAATCTCCAGGTGCATTTCGCCTTGCCCCTGCACGATGGTTTGTTTCAATTCCAGGCTTTGCTCGACCAACAGCGTGGGGTCTTCTTCCTGGATCGAGTGCAAGGCGTTGGCCATTTTTTCCACCTCCGATTTGCTGGGCGGCACCACGGCCATGCGGATGCGGGGTGTCGGGAAATGAATCGGCTCAATTTTAGTTTCCGAGCCTTTCGGGTTCAGCGTTTGGTTGGTGTGCGAATTTTTGAGTTTTACGGTGCAACCGATATCGCCGGCGTACAATTCATTGACTTGCTCGCGGTTTTTGCCTTCGCATTCAAACAAGGCGGTAAAACGCTCGACCGTACTGTTTGTGGAGTTGGTCAGTTCGTCGCCTGTTTTCAGCACCCCGGAAAAGACTTTGAAATAAGACACGTTGCCAACTTTGGGCTCGTTCACCGTTTTAAAAATAAAGACACAGGGGCGCGCCTTGGGGTCGCAGGGTTTGGAGCCACCGCCTTCGAGGGCCGCTGCGGGCCGGTCGGCCGGGCTGGGACATACATCATGGATAAAACCCATGATTCGGCCGGAGCCCATATCCTTGGTGGCAGACGCACAAAAAACAGGGAAGAACTGGTGGTGTGCCAGGCCAATACGCAGGCCTGCTGACAGGTCTTCCTCGTCGAGGGTGCCGTTTTCAAAGAATTTTTCCATGAGCGCTTCGTCGTTCTCCGCTGCGGCTTCTACGAGGGCATTGTGCATTTCGTCGGCGCGTGTTTTGTGTTCGGCCGGGATGGGTTTCTTTTCCGGTTTGCCGCCATCGGGTGGGAAAACATACATCACCATGCGCAAGGCATCGACGATGCTGTTGAACCCGGTGCCCTGGTTGACCGGAAATTGCATGGGCAAAACCCGGTTCCCAAAGCGATTGATGGCCTGTTCCAGGGTTTTTTCAAAATCCGACTTTTCGTGGTCGAGTTGGTTGATGACAAAAATGGAGGGGGTACCGTAGGTATCTACATATTCCCAGATCAGCTCGGTGCCCACCTCTACGCCGCTGCGGGCATTGAGCATCACCACCGCCGTGTCGGCCACTTTCAGGGCCGTCACCACCTCGCCGACGAAGTCGTCGAGGCCCGGGGTATCGAGGATATTGATTTTGGTATCTTTCCAGGAGCAGTGAAGCAGGCTGGCAAAAAGCGAATGACCCCGTTGCTGTTCGAGCGGGGTGTAGTCGCTCTGGGTGTTACCATCACCGACGCTGCCGCGGCGGTTGATGGCTTTGGCTTCGTAAAGCATGGTTTCGGCAAAAGTGGTCTTGCCGCATCCGGAATGTCCTACCAGGACTACGTTCCGGATTTTACTGGTGTCATAGGCTGCCATAGGCCAAAGAACTGTGTTTGGTTAGCAAATCGCCAGGCATGAAGCGGGAGTCGGGAAGGAAGGTGTTCGATGCGTGTCCCTGCCCTCAGGCCTGGCATTATGGTAAACGGGCAGAAAACATAACAAAAATTTTGTTGGGTGAACAATTCTGCTTCGGGCGGTTAATGTAGTCCGCTTTGCCGAACGAGCGAAAAAAATAAGGAAATAATTTTGGGAAAAGAAGCCCGCTCTCCTGGTGCCCCGTGCCCCCCCTTGCGCCGGGATGAAATTTATTTTCAAAAAAATAAAAACACCGGCAGCGTTTCAAAAACCATTGTCGTTCTACGAACGATAATGCCTTTTTGCAACCTGCAACCTATGTGCAAACGGCAACGTCCTACCACAGCCCAACCAACAACACAACCATAACTAATCGAACCAAGCCTACACACCATGACAGCAACACTTTCCTACACCTTGGTGCTCTCAGCAATTTACCTGGGCCGCAAAGCCTACGCACTGAGGACCCAAAACGCCTGATCTCGTTCTGTTCACCACTACAAGCCCCCGCCGGATTTCAAATCCAGCGGGGGCTTTTTTCTGCCCGGCCCTTCGCCGGTATTTCCCGGCACAAAAACCACCTGACCCCTACCTTTGCCGGATGAACAACCGATTCCAGTTTCTTTCCGGTCTTCTTTTTCTGCTGCTCGCCCTGCCAGCAGCAGCGCAAAGCCCCGAAATTACGCTCCGCACCGGGCTGGTCATTACCCAGTCGTGCCGGATCAAACCCGGCGAATACCGCCTGTCCGCCCCAAGCCCCGATTCGGCCCGGCAAGGCCCCGTGCTCATCATCCGGGGCGATCACCTGAGCATCGATTTCCAGGGCGCCGAGCTGCGCAGCGGCCTCGATCCCACCCGCCCCGACCGCTTTGCCGGCGTGGCCATTCAACTGGAAGGCCGGCACATTACCCTCAAAAACGCCCGCATCCACGGCTACAAAGTGGCCCTCCTGGCCGTCGGCACCACCGGCCTCCGGATTGAAAACAGCGATTTTTCCTACAACTACCGCCCGCGCCTGCGCTCCGTGCGCGAACACGAAGACTTCTCCGACTGGCTGAGCTACCACCACAACGACCAGGACGAGTGGCTGCGCTACGGCGCCGGCCTCTACCTGAAAAATTGCGACTCCGCCCTCGTGAAAGACTGCCGCATCACCGGTTGCCAAAACGCCCTGCTCCTCAGCGGCTGCCGCGACGCCCTGGTGTACAACAACATCTTCCAGTTCAATTCCGGTCTGGGCATCGGCCTGTACCGCAGCTCCCACAACCGGGTCATGCACAACCGCCTCGACTGGAACGTGCGCGGCTATTCCCACGGCATCTACCAGCGCGGACAAGACTCGGCCGCCCTGCTCTGCTACGAACAAAGCAACGACAACCTCTTCGCGTTCAACTCCTGCACCCACTCGGGCGACGGCTTTTTCCTCTGGGCCGGCCAGCACACCATGGACACCGGCGAAGGCGGCTGCAACGACAACGTGGTGTTCGGCAACGACTTCAGCCACGCACCCACCAACGGCGTGGAAGCCACCTTCAGCCGCAACCGCATCCAGGGGAACCTCATCCGCGAATGTACCTATGGCATTTGGGGCGGCTACAGCTACGAGTCGGTGCTCATGGGCAACTACATCGCCGACTGCAAAACCGCCATCGCCATCGAGCACGGCCAAAACAACACCATCCGTCAAAACTACCTCGACGGCAATGGCACCGGCATCCAACTCTGGGCCCGCAAAACGCAGCCCAGCGACTGGGGCTACGTCCAAAAACGCGATACGCGCAGCCGCGATGTGCTCATCGACCGGAACGTGTTCCTGCGCCAGCAGCAGCCCCTGAAAGTCAGCGCTTCGCAAAACATCACTATCAACGGCGAAAACCTGTTTTCCGGCTTCCAGACCTTCCTCGACAACGCCGAACCCAATACCAACCTGAAATTCCTGCGCAACGAACTCTACGGCTCGGCCGCCCAACTCGAACGCCTGTGGGCGCATCCCGAACTCACGGCCTCCCGCCAACTCAATTTCAGCCACCCCGACCAGCAGCCGAAAAACCCCTACGCGCCCCTGGAAATCCCCTACACCGAACTGGCCGAGCCCGACAGCCTCCCCGACGGTATGCTGGCCGCGCTGCCGCCGGAACAATGGCGCGGGCGGCAGTATATTTTCATCGACGAGTGGGGGCCCTTCGATTTTCAGCGGCCGGCGGCCTTGCTGGCCGACGTCAATCCGCTCCGCTCCGGCGAAGGCATGCAATACGTGCTGAAAATCCTCGGCCCGCCGGGCCACTGGAAAATCACCGGCCGCCAGGGCGTGGCCAATATCGACCAAGTCGAAGGCCCTCTGCCGGCTTTCCTGAGCGTAACCAGCCAGCCCGGCGCTGAAGACATCCGGGTGCAAGTTGAATACACGGGCGAGCAAGCGATCCGCGACGTATTTGGCCGGCCCGTACCCGCCGGAGCGCCCTATCACTTCGAATTCAATCGTTTTGAAAAAAAATTGGACTGGAACCTGCGGTTTTTCAACTACACCCCGGCGGCCGACAGCCTCCTGCCAACGCTCGAGGCCCTGGAAAAAAATAGTCCGGTCATTGCCGAGCAAAAGGCCAGCGAACTCTATTTCGCCTGGTGGGAAAGCCCCGCGCCCGGCCTGGTGGATGCCGAGCATTTTGCTACCCTGGCCACCAGCACCTTCAGCATCGCGCCCGGCCGCTACCGCTTCGAACTCACCTCCGACGACGGCGCCCGGCTCTACCTCGACGGCCGGCGCCTTATCGACCACTGGGATGTGCACGAAGCGGCCACCGACGAAGTGGAAGTGACCCTGGGCGGGCAGCATACCCTGCGCATCGAGCACCTGGAAGCCGGCGGCTTTGCGACCTTGGGGTTTCGGATGACGCCGCTGCGCTGAGTATAGGTCTTACTTTTTTAGAAAAAGCAGGATGCCGGAAATGAAAAATGCCGGAAGGGTGCGAAACCCTTCCGGCATTTTTTTAACCCAAATTATACACTAAAATAACACCGGCATTGCCCGCCATCCCGGGCCCAAGCCAGACCTTTGGCGCAAATCACCGACGCATGGAAAACAGACGGGAATTTCTAAAAAAAGCGGCCGTACTGGCCGGCTCCGCCGGATTTTGGGGCTTGCTGCCCGAATCCATTCAAAAAGCCCTGGCCATCGACCCCCAACTGGGTACCACCTACCTCGACGCCGAGCACATCGTGGTCCTGATGCAGGAAAACCGCTCCTTCGACCACGCCTTCGGCGCCCTCCAGGGCGTACGCGGCTTCGACGACCCACGCGCCATCCAATTGCCCAACGGCAGGCCAGTGTGGTTCCAGTCCAACGCCGCCGGCGAAACCTACGCGCCCTTTCGGCTCGATATCCGGGACACCCAATCCACCTGGATGAGCTCGCTGCCGCATTCCTGGACCGACCAGGTGGACGCCCGCAACGGCGGCCACTACGACCGCTGGCTGGATGCCAAACGCTCCGGCCGGAAGGAATACGCCCGCATGCCCCTCACCCTGGGCTACTACACCCGCGAAGACATCCCCTTCTACTACGCCCTGGCCGACGCGTTCACCATCTGCGACCAGCATTTTTGCTCCTCCCTCACCGGCACCACCCCCAACCGCCTCTACCTCTGGACCGGCACCGCCCGCGCCCGGCCCGGCCCACAGGTCAAAGCCAACGTGCGCAACGAAGACGTGGACTACGGCCGCCCCGCCAACTGGAAAACCTACCCCGAGCGCCTCGAAGAGCGCGGCGTATCCTGGAAAATTTACCAAAATGAAATCAGCCTGGGCGTCGGTTTTACGGGCGAAGAGGATGCCTGGCTGGCTAATTTCACCGACAACCCCCTGGAGTGGTTCGAGCAATACCAGGTCAACTTCTCGCCGGCGCACCAGCAGTTTTTACAAAAAACAGAAGCCAGCCTGTTGGCTGAAATCCAGGCTCTGGAACAACAAATCCAGGCCCTGCCGGCCGATAGCGCCGAACGGCAGACGCTGCAAACGCAACACCGCGAAAAACAGGAGCGCCTGGCCCGGGTGCTGGAAGCCCGCCGGCGCTGGTCGGCCGACAACTTTGCCCGCCTCTCCGCCCACGAAAAAAATCTGCACGAAAAAGCCTTCAGCACCAACCGGAACGACCCCGACTACCACAGCCTCAGCGAATTGACCTACGAGGCCGGCGCCGAAACGCGGCAAGTGGCCATCCCCAAAGGCGATATCCTGCACCAGTTCCGGGCCGATGTGCAGGCCAAGACCCTGCCCACGGTGTCGTGGCTGGTGGCGCCCGAAAATTTTTCGGACCACCCCGGCGCGCCCTGGTACGGCGCCTGGTATGTGTCGGAAGTGCTGGACATCCTGACTCAGGACCCCGAAACCTGGAAAAAAACCATTTTTATCCTGACTTACGACGAAAACGACGGCTACTTCGATCACCAGCCACCCTTTGTTCCCCCGCACCCGGACAAGCCCGGCAGCGGAAAAGTTTCGCCCGACATCGATACCTCGGCAGAATTTGTCAGCCTTGAACAGGAGTACCAGCGCGACAGCCCCAACGCCCAACGCGACGCCCGGGAAGGGCCAATTGGCCTGGGCTACCGGGTGCCCATGCTGATTGCCTCGCCCTGGAGCCGGGGCGGCCGCGTGTGCTCGCAGGTGTTCGACCATACCTCGGTGCTCCAGTTCCTGGAACATTTTCTCGAACACAAAACCGGCCAACCGCTGCCCGAGCCCAACATCGGCAGCTGGCGGCGCAGCATTTGCGGCAACCTGACGGCGGCCTTCCGGCCCTATGCCGGTGAAAAATACCCGCTGCCGCCGTTTTTGGTCAAAGACCAATGGATCGAAACCATCCACCAGGCCCGCTTCAAGCCCGTGCCGGCCGGCTTCCGGCCCGCACAGGCCGCAGATTTGCAGCCCGGCTCGCCGCTCTTGCCCCGGCAGGAAAAAGGCGCCCGGCCTTCCTGCGCCCTGCCCTACGAACTGTATGCCGATGGGCACCTGAATGCCGATAAAACCGCCTTTGAACTCAGCCTGGCAGCAGGAAACGAGTGGTTTGGTCCGGCTTCGGCTGGCGCGCCGTTTCAGGTGTATGTGCCCGCGCAATCCGAACTCAGCGACTACCGGCTGAGCACCCCGGCGCCCGGCACCAACCGCCACTACGCCCTCTCAGCCGGCCACCGCCTCGACGATGCCTGGGCCCTGGCCGATTTTGGCCCGCAAGGCCGGTATGCCCTGCACGTGTACGGCCCCAACGGGTTTTACCGCGCCTTCGAGGGCCATGCCGGCGATCCGCTGCTGGAGGTATGGTGCCGTTATGGCAAAAACGGCCAACTGGAATTGCACTTGCGCAACAACGGCCGGCAAGCCTACACCCTGGGCCTCAATGACCTGACCTATGGCTACCCGGTCCGCCAACAAGTCCTGGAGCCGCAGGCAAACACGGTGCTGCGGGTTGATGTGCAGAAAAGCCAGCACTGGTATGATTTTCGACTGAGCGTTGCCGGGTTTCCGTATTTCCAAAAACGCTACGCCGGCCGCATCGAAACCGGACAGGAAGGGAGTACGGATCCGCAGATTGGGCGCGGCTGAGACAAGAGGCAAGTCAAAATGTAAGATGTAAAATGTAAAAGTCAAAAGGGTGGATACGGGTATGTGTGGCTTTGCTGGCATTTTAAAGCCGCAGTTCGTGTTTTCACCAGACACCCACCGGCGGAGCCAAGACCCACGGGAAGTGTGCTTGGTGAAAACACCAAGCACGGCGTCAAAATGTAAAAGTCAAAAGGGTGGATACGGGTTTGTGTGGCTTTGGTGGCATTTCACCGGCAAGATTCCGCACCCGCCAACACCCTTTTGACTTTTACATTTTACATCTTACATTTTGCCTTGCTCACTGCCAGTACCAGGGTTTTTGCAGCGTGCTGTTGTCCAGCCGCAGGCAGTCGTAGCACTCGGGGTCGCGGTTGAAAAAGTAGTCGTCGGGGGTGCAGTGTTCGTTTACGAAATAGTCGGGGCCGAGATTGCCGTTGAACAGTTTTCGGCGGATAGTATCCACGGCGGCCACTTCAAAAAAGCCCAGCGGCGTTTCTTCCGGGTGGTCGACCGCTACAATATTGCCGCGCAGCGGGCCGGGTGGCGCGTCGAACACCGTGCCCTCCGGGTTGGCCACCTGGCTGAGTTTGTCCCAGTAAACGTAGGCGGAAAGGCTCACGGAGCGTTGTACAACATTGAAATACAGGCTGTAGTTGAAGGCAAAATCCACCAGTTTACTGCCAATTTCCTTGGTGACCTGCTTGCCGCCTTGTCCTTTGAATTCCTGCACCGGTACACGCTGGGCGTTGAAATAATCATAGACATAGCACTTTTGGGTGGGCGGCGGCAAAGGCCCGGGCAAGGGCAATTCCGGGAAAAAATACACGCAATCGGCCTCCCAGCGCAGGTAAACATCCTGGGCATCGGCTGGCAGTGTGCTGCGCACCGACACCACAGCCCGCTTCTGGGTAATCACGGCGTCGGAAGAAGTGACCCGGCTCACCAATTGGCCCTCCACCAGGATGGAATCGGCCTCGATGTGCCGGGGTAGTTGCTGGGGCTCGGAGCGGTAGAGCCGCCCGTCGGGCAAACGAATTTCGAGGTGATAGGCCCGGCCTGGTACTGCTGCGAGGGCGCCGGCCGGCAATTCATACCAGGCATCTTCAGGAGTGGTTTGTTCCGTATAGGCGGCCGAATTGCCGGCATCGTCGAACAAGCGCACTTCCGCGCCGCTGACGTGCTCGAAAACGCTGACGCCGTATTTATTCGGGCGGCTCAGGCGGAGCCGGTGCGCGCTGCCGGCATCGGTAAAACTGCCGTCGACGACCAATGCGGTCAGGTCCCCCGTTTCGGTTTTGAGGTCAATTTCGCGGATACAAGCCTGCCAGCAGCAGCAGTAGGCCAGGGCGAAGAGGAGTATTTTTTTCATCAAATCAATGGGTCAAAACGTGACAAACAGGTTGGCGGCGGGAATAGCGGCGCCGGCCAGCGAAAGGGAATATGCCTTCGGGTAGGTGCCTTGTTGTTTTTCAAAAAATACAGAAAACGGATTTTTGCGGCCGAATACGTTGTAAATCGAAAAATTGAACGACACTTTGGCGCCGGACAACCTCGACTTGTTTTGGTCGATGTTCAGCGCCAGGTCAAAACGACGGTAATCCGGAATGCGCGCGTTGTTGCGTTCGGAATAATCAGGCACCACCACGCCGCCTACCGAATACACGCGGTTGGGCGCCGTGACGGGCCGGCCACTCCGGTAGGCATAGTTGGCGCCGAGCGATACAGCGGGCGTCAGGTTGAATTTCAAGTAACAATTGACCTGGTGCGGCTGGTCAAAATCGGAAGGAAAATAGGCGCCGGCGTTGACCGTTTCGCCGCCCGGCGGATTGGGCACCCGCAGCAGGGCACGCGTGTAGGTGTAGGTCAGCCAGCCCGTCCATTTGCCTTTGAGCCTTCGGAAACTGGCTTCGGCGCCGTAGCCCAGGCCTTCGCCTTCGAGCAATTCGGTTTCGAGGTGGTCGTTTAGCAGCAACTCCGGCAAATTCCGGAACACCGGCACGTCCTGGCTGCGGCGGAAAAACAGGTCGCCCGCAAACTCCCAGGTTTTGCGGCGCCATTCGCGGGTGAAGCCCAGGTCCAGTTGGTCGCCGGTTTGTGGCCGGATGTAGGTGTTGCTCACCTGCCAGACGTCGACGGGTGTCGGGGAGCTCAGGTTCGAGATCAGGTGCACGTATTGCCGCATCCGGTTGTAACTGAATTTGATGGAGGCTTCGGGGTGCAGCCGGAAACTCAGCGACAGCCGGGGCTCCAGGCCAAGGTATTTTTTTACGGTTTGCCCGGCGCTGTACACCGTCGAGTCGAGCAGATTCTCCGCAGAAGGGATTTCCCCATCTGCGTAGCGATACACCGTTTTGGGTCCAAAATGGCGGTACGCCACGGCGCGGGCGCCCAGGGAAAAGTGCCAGCGTTCGCTGAGGTGGATATCGTCGTCGAGAAAAATCGCCAATTCTTCACCCTGGTCTTTTCGGGCTTCTTTGGGCGTCACGGTGCTTTGATCGTTGCGGGGGCGCCGGCTTTCGGGCTGCGCCGACACGCGGTTCCACTGCACACCGGCGCTCACTTCGTGGCCGTCGAGCGGCACCCAGATCATGCGCCAGGAGAGGTTGCGGTAGTTCAGGCCGTTTTCGAGATCGGAATTATCGAGCCCTTCCGGGATAAAATAATTGGCGCGGTAGCGCCCGATATTGCCTTGCCAAACGGAAACAATGTTGTTGCCAATGGGGTGCCGCAGCGACATATCGAGCAGGCGGTTGCTCCATTCGTAGCCGTATTGCTTGCCGATGCGCAAAAAATCGCGGGTTTGGTAGCCCGACACCGAAAAGTTGACCTTTTCACCAAAACGGCCGCTCACTTTGGCCAGCCCGTCAAAAAACCAGATCGAACTGGACAAGGCTTGCGGCAGCGGCGCCCAGCGGAGCATCCAGTCGGACCAGGAGCGCCGTACCCCGGCCAGGATCGACAGTTTTTTGGGCACAATGGGGCCTTCGAGCATGAGTTTGCCGGCAGCAATGCCTACGCCGACGTTGCCGTGTACTTTGGAGAAATCGCCGTCGCGCAATTGCACGTCCAGCACCGACGACAGGCGGCCGCCGAAGCGGGCCGGCACATGGCCTTTGTAGAGGGTCACGCTGCGCACCAGATCGGGGTTATACACCGAAAAAAAACCCAGCACGTGGGCCGTGTTGAACAGCGGCGCATCGTCTTGCAGGGTCAGGTTTTGGTCTACGTTGCCGCCGCGCACATTGAACCCCGTACTGCCCTCGCCGGCGCTGCTCACGCCCGCCAGGGTAAACAGGCCTTTGACCACGTCGGCTTCGCCGAGAAAGGTGGGCAATTCTTTGATCGTGGCAATGGGCAAGGCTTCGACGGCGGTTTGTACGTTGGCGGTTTTGTTGGCGGCGCCGCCCTCAATTTGCACTTCATGAAGGCCCAAGGGCGAGGATTGCAGCGGGAGTTCGATTTCGCCGTCGGCCCAGGCCTCGAGTTGTAGTTGGGTTTCGCGATAGCCGAGGTAGTTGACGACCCAGTTGGAGCGGCCGGCGGGCACCCGCAGTGCAAAGCGGCCCAGGGCGTTGGTGGATGCGCCGCCGGGCTTGCCATCGACCAGGATCACGGCGCCGGCGATGCCCTCCTTGCTGTCGGCATCAAGCAAAAAACCGGTGACCAGCACGTCTTTTGCGGTGGCGGGCGCCTGACCGAGTGTTTTTTCGAGTTGGAGCGGGCGCAGGAAATCGGGCAAAACAATCTGGCCACTGCGGCAGCGTTCGCGCAGGCCGAGCAGGTAGGCGGCATTGCGGTCGGTCAGGCGGCACACCGCTACGGCCGTATCTCCAAAAGGCACATAGGCGAGTCCGTATTGCGGGAGCAGATTTTTCAACACTTCGTGGAGTGTACTTTGGCGGAAGCTGCAATCCACTTTGTACCAGGGGAGTTTGTTGGGGTCGGTACAAACGCTCACCCCGTAGGTGTTTTCCAGTTGGGTCAAAATTTCAAAAATCGTGCTGCCCCGGTACTCGCCGGAAGCCGTTTTTCCAAAATTCGTTTGGGCAAAAACGGCGGACGAAAAAAAGCCGAGGGCCAGGCAAAACAGGAAGCGTAGCAGGCGGGTAGAATTCATGCTCATCGGGTAAAGGTAGGTGCCGGATAGCGGATCTCTGAAAATTTCCAGACCTTCGAACCATGAACCAGCTCTTTTACTGCCCCGATATTCAGGAAGGTTTTGCCCGGCTCGACGAGGAGGAAAGCCGGCATTTGCTCGTGGTTTTGCGCCGCCAGGCCGGCGACAGGCTTCAATT
The DNA here is from genome assembly GCA_020846655.1 of Saprospiraceae bacterium. Taxonomy (GTDB): domain Bacteria; phylum Bacteroidota; class Bacteroidia; order Chitinophagales; family Saprospiraceae; genus M3007. Next base: position 14,976 of record JADLDL010000100.1, read on the forward strand.
GACCGACGGCAAAGGCTTTTTTTACGAAGCCGAAATTGCCGAGACTGGCAAAAAATATGCCCTCGCCCGCATCCTGGAGCGCCGCCCGGCGCCGCAGCCGGCCCCGGCCCTGCACGTAGCCATCGCGCCGACCAAGCAAATTGAGCGTTTTGAGTGGTTTTTGGAAAAAGCCACTGAGATCGGCATTCGCCAAATTACCCCGCTGTTGTGCCGCCGTTCGGAACGCAACAACATCCGCCACGACCGCCTGGAGAAAGTGCTGGTGTCGGCCATGAAACAATCGCTGCAAGCGCAGATGCCGCTGCTCGCCCCGCTCACGCCGTTCAATCAACTCATAGCCAGCGCCACCGAGGCGGGCCGTTTTCTGGCCTGGTGTGCCGACGAGCCCCTGCCACATCTCAAGACCTTGCTCCGGCCGGGCATGGACACGCTGGTACTGATCGGTCCGGAAGGCGATTTTGCGCCCGAAGAAGTAGCCCTCGCCCTGGCCAATGGTTTTGCAGGCGTCAGCCTGGGCGCTACCCGCCTGCGCACCGAAACAGCCGGCTTGCTGGCCGTGGCAGCACAGGCCTTATCCTGAGAAACTGTTTTAAAACAGTTTCTCAGGATAAGGCTTGCAACCATTTCCCCTACCGCCACGTCTAACGAACATATCGATCCAAACAACAAGCGCCAACTGAAAACAGCCGCCCCCTGCGCTCCAAAACATAACTTGCATTGTTGAAACGAGGTCTCCACAAGTCGGAGGCCTCGTTTTTTTATGCCCTTTTGCGCCGGCGCAACAGGATTAGCAATAAAATAATGGCTTGCGTGCGGGTATTTCCGCCAAGGATTCCAAATTTTGGGCTGAACCAAATCCATCCGTTGTCCATGCGTACTTTTCTGTTTTGTATCGCCGCTATTTTTTTTTCACTGCTATCCTGCCAAACAGGCGCCCGGCTGCGGCTGCCGGCGCCGCCACAAACCCTGCTGCCCAACGGCTGGTCGCTCAGTCCGGCCGGCCGCTCGCTGCCGCTCGGCGACCTGCCGCTCAACCTCGCCGTTTCGCCCAACGGGCGGTATGTGGCGGTGACCAACAACGGCGTCGGCCGACAGTTTATCCAACTGATCGACCCCCGAAAAGAAAAAGTACTGGCCGAACTGGATGTCGACAAAGCCTGGTATGGTCTGGCGTTCAGCGCCGACAGCCGCTACCTGTATGCCTCTGGCGGCAACGACAACCAGGTGCTTCGCCTGGCGTTGCGCAACGGCACTTTGCAGCGCGACACGGTTATTCGCCTGGGCAATGCCAGTCCACGACTCTGGGCGGGCGGGCTGGCACTCGACGAACAGCACCACCGGCTTTGGGTGACCACCCGCGAAGACTCCAGCCTGTACATTTGCAACCTGAAAACCCTGGCTGTCGAACAGCGCATCCGGCTCGAAACGCCGGCCTATGCCCTGGCGGTGGCGCCTGATGCCGGAGAGGTATTTGTGTCCTTATGGGGTGGGCGGCAAGTAGCGGTGTTTGACGCGGCTACCCTGCGCCGAAAAACCTCCATTCCGGTGGGCGACCACCCCAACGAACTACTCCTGAGCAATAATGGCCGCTGGTTGTTTGTGGCCAATGCCAACGACAACTCGGTATCGGTGGTGGATGTGCGCAGCCGCCAGGAAGTTGAAGTGTTGAACACCGCCTTGTTTCCGGCGGCTCCGGCGGGCTCCACGACCAATGGCCTGGCCCTCAGCCCGGATCAAAAAACGCTGTATGTAGCCAATGCCGACAACAATTGCCTGGCGGTCTTCGACGTGTCGGAGCCGGGCGAGAGCCGGGCCTTGGGCTTTATCCCGACGGGCTGGTATCCGACCTGTGTGCGCACGTCGGGCAAAAAAATATTGGTGGCCAACGGCAAAGGCATGTCCAGCCTGGCCAACCCCGACGGGCCGCAGCCGACGCAAAAAAAGGAAGACAACCGAGCGGCGGCCTACATTGGCTCCTTATTTTTAGGCACTTTGAGCCTGATTGACCGGCCGGATGCGGCTGCACTGGCCCAATATTCGGCGCAGGTGTACAAAAACACGCCGTATTCCAAAGAGAAAGAACAACAGGCGGAGGGAGAAGCCGGCAACCCAGTGCCCCGTCGCTTGGGCGAGCCCTCACCGATAAAATATGTTTTTTACCTCATCAAGGAAAACCGCACGTACGACCAGGTGTTGGGCGATATGCCCGAAGGAAACGGCGACACGAGTTTGTGTCTTTTTCCGGAAAAAGTGACCCCCAATCAGCATGCCCTGGCCCGGGAGTTTGTGCTGCTGGATAATTTTTATGTGAATGCGGAAGTGAGCGCCGACGGGCACAACTGGAGCATGGCGGCTTATGCCACCGATTATGTGGAAAAGACTTGGCCGACCAGTTACGGCGGCCGCGGCGGCGGCTATGATTTCGAAGGGAGCAGCCCTTTGGTCTTTCCGCGTGGGGGCTATATTTGGGACTATTGCCAGCGCGCCGGGGTATCCTACCGCAGCTACGGCGAATTCGCCGACGACTACAAGGCCAACTACAAGACCCTGGAAGGGCATATTTGCCCGAATTATTCTTCCTGGGATTTGAATATCCAGGATATCGAACGCGAAAAGGTGTGGGCGCAGGATTTTGACTCGCTACTGGCCATCGGCCGGGTGCCCCGGTTCAACACCATTCGGTTTGGCAATGACCACACCAGCGGCATGGCCAAAGGCGCCTACTCACCGGAAGCCGCTGTGGCCGATAACGACCTGGCCGTCGGGTTGCTGGTCGAGCACCTGTCGAAATCGTCGATCTGGAAGGAAAGCGTGGTGTTTATCCTGGAAGACGACGCGCAAAACGGCGCCGACCATGTGGATGCGCACCGCAGTATCGCGTTTGTGGCTGGCCCTCATGTGAAGCGTGGGCTGGTGGATCACAGCTTGTATTCCACCTCGTCGATGCTGCGCACAATGGAGCTCATTTTGGGCTTGCCACCTATGAGCCAGTACGACGCGGCGGCCACCCCGATGTGGCGTTGTTTTACGGCGACGCCGGAGTTGCGGCCGTTTGCCGCCCGCCCCAACCAGGTGCCCATCGATACGCGGAATGCCGCCGTCAACGAACTGAGCCGCATTTCAGAAACCTTTAACCTGGCAGAGTTGGATGCTGTGCCCGAGCGTTTGTTCAACGAGGTGTTGTGGAGAGGCATCAAAGGCCTGGACAGCCAGATGCCGGCGCCGAGGCGCAGTGCATTTTTGCAAACCCGGGAGGAAGAAGAGGAGGAGGACTAAACATGTCGCCTCCTAAGTACCTGAGCATTGACGAATGTTCAGGTACTTAGGAGGCGGCCTTCTTGCCAACCGTTTTTAGTGGCGGCCCCAGAGTTCGATAACGCCTTTGCGGGCGGCTACGTTTTTGGTATCGTACCAGAACACGACTTTGCGGATGACGCGTTTGTTGCCGGGCAGGTCGATCACGCGGGTTTCGCCACCGGCTGGCAGGTTGTGCCGGGCTTCGATCTCCTGTACTTCGCCGTTGCCGTAGTGCACGGCTATTTTGTGCAGGTTGATGGCGCTGCGCTTGACCTGGATTTTAATGGCGCTGAACACACCTTCCTGGCGGGTCACTTCGATGGCGTCGCGGTCGAGGCCGTAGTTCACTTTCCGGCTTCCCAGCAATTCCCAACGGGGCCCTTGGGCAGGTTGAGGAGTAGGGGTGAAGGCTGTAGCAGCCAGGGCCAAGGCAAAAAAGCAGAGCAGTTGGAACGCCTGTTGGATTTTCATACGGTAGTTGTTTTTTACGGTGAATAAAGTGATGCTGTGTTGGACTGTCCGGCCGGCGGCCGGTTTAAACACAAAGATTTAAAGAATCGTTAATAGAATTGCCCGCAGACCGGAGAGGAATACTATATTCGTAGCCCTAAGCTATTGCTGCATTCATAACCCTTCGGAATCTATGCCCGATCCTGCCTATCACGCCATCACCAGCTGGCCAGAAGAAGACCGGCCCCGCGAAAAAATGTTGTTAAAGGGCAAACAAGCCCTCTCGGATGCCGAGTTGCTGGCTATTTTGCTGGGTTCCGGCACGGTGGGGGTGAGTGCGGTGCGGCTGGCCCAGGAAATCCTGTCGTATGCCGACCAGAACCTGCACGAACTGGGCAAGCGCTCGGTTTCGGAACTGCAGCGTTTCAAAGGCGTGGGAGAGGCCAAGGCGATCACCATTGCAGCGGCGCTGGAATTGGGGCGCCGGCGCCAATTGTCGGATTTGCGGCAACGGCCCCGGATCACGGGCAGCCGCGATGCGTTTCAGGCGATAGCCCCCTTGCTGACCGACCTGCACCACGAGGAATTTTGGGTGTTGTTGCTCAACAAAGCCAACGAGGTGATGACCCGCGAACGCCTGAGCAGCGGCGGCATGGCCGGCACCGTCGTGGATGTCAAAATGTTATTTAAAACAGCGCTTGATGCCCGGGCATCGGCCGTATTGGCGATACACAACCACCCCTCCGGCAACCTGCAACCCAGCCAGGCCGACATCGACCTGACCCGGCGCCTGCGCCAGGCCGGCGAATTGTTGGATTTGCCGCTGCTAGACCACCTGATCGTGTCCGAACGAGGATACTACAGCTTTGCCGACGCGGGAATGTTGTAAATTTGTCCAATACAAAACGAAAACAATATGCAGCAGAACGATGCGCCGCTCGGCGCCGCGCAGGTAGGTATTGCGCTACTGGTCTTTTTTCCGATGATGTTTGGCTGTAGCGGCGACTCATCCTGCCCGGACCTGAGTGGCCGTTGGACCAACCGCGAAGGGCAATCCTTTTTTTTTAAACCCGATGGCAAAGCCCTGTGGCTGGTCCGTTTTGGCAGCCAGGTCGACACGTTTAGCATGGAATACCGCTACGACTGCAAAAAACAGCCCGCTCAATTGGACCTGACTGGCTTTCAAACCGGCCCCCTGAGTGGCAAATCCCTTTTTGGTATCCTGGAATGGAACAGCGATTCGTCTTTTCGTTTTGATTCCGAAGCCGGTACCAGCCCCGAAGTGCGGCCTACTGGGTTCGAGACGGACCAGACACAGAAGTATTTCAAAGAAAAATAGCCGTTAGGCTTGAGCCGGCGGCGTGTTGAAATTCATAGGCGGCAGCTGGGGCTGTTCGGGTTCGTCGATCTTGCCAAACTGCTGTTCGTATTTTTGTACGTTGTCTTTCAACGCAAACAACAGGCGCTTGGCGTGTTGCGGCGTCAGGATCAGGCGAGCCTTCACCTTGGCTTTGGGCACGTTGGGCATAAGGCGAATAAAATCGACGACAAATTCCGAGTTGGAGTGCGAAATGATGGCCAGGTTCGAGTAGATGCCTTCTGCTACCTCTTCCGAAATTTCAATATTGATTGCTGGTTGTGGTGTATTCTTATTTTCTGCCATGAGATTCCAATGAAAATAAGTGAGCGAATGAACGAGTGAATGTGCGTATTAAACGATTTGGGTAACGAATTCAGGGCCGCAAAGGTATGCTAAAAAACAGTAGCTACTGTGCGGCCACACAACATTAAGGCCCACGCCGCGCCTGCCTGCATATTTTTAAATACTTAGGCTGGAACAGCGCGCGGGAATTGCGATTTTTGCCCCATGACAACCTGGCTTAGCATTCCTGCAGATTCCGACTTTTCGGTACACAACCTCCCATTTGGCATTTTTGATCCCGGCGACGGCCTGCCCCGTGCCGGCATCGCCATCGGCGACCATATCGTCGATCTGGCCGCCGCCGCCGAAGCGGGGCTGTTCGGCAAACGCCGTTTTTTCAAAAAACTATTCGAACAACCGCTGCTCAACGATTTTATCGCCCTGGGCAAGCCGGTGACCAACCGCATCCGCCGCAAAGTGCAGGACTGGCTCTGCCTGGCCCAACGGCCCGACAATGCGACCCGGCTCCTGGCCGACCGCCGCAGCGCCCGCATGCATCTTCCGGTGCGGATCGGCGATTACACGGATTTTTACAGCAGCATCGAGCATGCGACCAATGTTGGGAAAATGTTCCGGCCCGACAATCCGCTGCTGCCCAACTGGCGCTGGCTTCCGGTGGGCTACCACGGGCGCGCGTCAAGTGTGGTGGTGAGCGGCACGCCAGTGCGCCGCCCGCACGGACAGTTGTTGCCCAAAGGCCAGGAAATTCCGGTATTCGGTGCGTCGAAACAACTGGATTTTGAATTGGAAATGGCTTTCGTCATCGGCAAAGAAAATCCCCTGGGCGAACCGATTCCGGTGGACCGGGCGGAAGAATATATTTTTGGCCTGCTCTTGTTCAACGACTGGAGCGCGCGGGATATCCAGCGCTGGGAATATGTGCCGCTGGGACCTTTTTTGGGCAAAAATTTTGCTTCCAGCGTATCGCCCTGGATCGTGCCGCTCGAAGCCCTCAAGGCTTTCCGGGTGAAAGGCCCGAAACAAACGCCACCGCCACTCGATTACCTGAAAGGTTCCGGCGCCAGCAATTGCGACATCCAACTGGAGGTGGCGATCCGGTCCGGTCAGGGCTCAGAAACGGTCGTTTGCCGGTCCAACATGCGGTACCTGTACTGGTCGATGGCCCAGCAATTGGCCCACCACACCGTCAACGGTTGCAATGTACGGGTTGGCGACCTGATGGCTTCCGGCACGATCAGCGGCCCTACGCCCGGTAGTTATGGCTCGATGCTCGAGCTGTCGTGGGGCGGGCAGGAGCCTATTCCGCTGGCCGGTGGCACCACGCGCACGTTTCTGGAGGACGGCGATTCGGTCATCATGCGGGCTTGGAGTGAAAAAGATGGCCAGCGCGTCGGATTTGGCGAGGTATTTGGTACCATTTTTTAGGTAGCACGGCCCGCACAACACAGGGGTCTCCCGATGCAAAAATCAACCCACAGCTGTTTATGCCAACAATGTTGCATGAACACCTGCGTTTCTGCTTTTTAGCCTGCGCCCGGCAGCTTTTGCCGGCTGTAGTTTTTAATCTTCTTTATTCGTTTTACAACATTCCAATACTGACCCATGGCAAGATTTTACCCGATTTTCATCTTTGCTTTTTTGCTCTCTGCCACCGCCAGCCAGGCCGCCATCAAAAACTGGGTGGGCCTCGACGGCGACAACTGGAACAACTCCACAAGTTGGAGCCCGGTGGGCATTCCGGTTTCCACTGATGATGTGGTGATCAATAATTTTGTGGGGACCATCAACGTCAATACCTCTTTGACGATCATTCGCTCGCTTACCATCAACGGAGGCTCGGATGTGACCTTCTCCGGCAACGCCAACAATCGAAATATCCTGATCAGTTGCGCCAGCTGTAGTTCCGAAATTGAGGCTGGGAGCAATGCTACCTTTACCGGCGAATCGACCTTCAATTTTGCCTGCGACCTGTACGTGAGCAGTTGCCAGAGTTTTACCATCGACGGCAACCTTACCTTTACCGGCGGTGTCAGCAGCGATTTTTATATTGCCGGAGGCAACATATCCATCAACGGCGATATTGCCTTTTCCGGGTCCGGTAATTCTCACCTGGCCTGTGCCGGCGGCGTCACGACGGTGAACGGCTCGGTGGTGTATTCCGGAGGCGGCGAAACGACCGCCACCAGCCCATCGGTTTTGGTGATCAATGCCGGCGGCAGCTACGAAATTGCCAAAAACGGCGGTACCCTGCCCAACATCACCTGGAACAACACCTCCAACCTGGTCATCAGTGGCATGGTAGACAACGACCCCGATTTCGGTAACGTGGCCTCCAATCTGGGTATCATGAGCTGGGACTGCCCCCTGCAAAATGCGCCCGCCAATTTGAACAAAGACCTGACATTCAACCAGGTGTATATTTACGACACCGGCTCCAGTGAAATCCGGGTCAATACCCAGAGCGGGGCCGGGCAAATGCGCACCTGGACCGTCAATGGCGACTACACCCAAAGCGGCGGCGTGGTCAACCTGACCAGCGGCAACAACGGCTCGGGCAAGATCAATTTTAAAGGCAGCAGTTTCTACGCGGCCATGACCCTCACCGAAACGGCCAGCAATGCCGGCAGAGGCATCGTGGAATTCAGCGGCACACAGCCCCAAACCGCTTATTTCGGGGTATTGCTCAATACCATCGATGTGGTGATCAATACCTTCGACCGCGTATTGCTCAACACCCAACTGAGCCTCAACAGCGGTGCCAACCTCTACCTCACCAATGGCCACCTGATTACTTCTGCGCAAAACCTGCTTACCCTGGGCGCCGGTTCTTCAGTCATCGGCGGCTCTTTGTCCTCGTACGTGAAAGGACCGATGCGCAAAGCCGGAAACACGGCCTTTACCTTTCCGATCGGAAAAACCAACACCTTCGCGCCGGGGGCTATTTCGGCGCCGGCTGCCGTGACGGATACCTTTACCGCCGAATACTATGACGACCCCTATGTCAATACCCTTGATTTCGTAGCGCCACTTGTTCGCGTCAGCCTGGTAGAGCACTGGCAATTGGCCCGCAAATCGGGCGCCAGCCCCGTACAGGTGACCCTGAGTTGGGTAAACGGTACCTTCAGTGGGATCAACGACCTGCTCAGCCTGACCGTCGCCCGTTTCGACGGTACTAACTGGGTCAATACCGGCGGTACAGCCACCGGTACCACCACTGCCGGCAGCATCCAATCGGACGCCATTACGCTGTTCGACTGGTTTACGTTTGGCGCTAAAGCAGGCGGCTTCAACCCCTTGCCAATCGAACTAAAAACCTTTACCGCCACCGCTCGACGCGAGCAGGTGGACCTGGAATGGATCACGGCCTCCGAAAAAAACAACGCTTATTTCGGGGTCGAACGCAGTGCCGACGGGCTGCTGTTCAGCGAAATTGGCCGGAAAACCGGGGCGGGTACCTCCTTTGACGACAACACGTACACCTTCAGCGACCTGGCCCCAATGACCGGGCTTAATTATTATCGCCTGCGCCAGGTGGACCTGGATGGTCAATTTACCTATAGCCCGGTGCGGGTAGTGCAGATCGGACAAACTGGCCGGCTCCTGTTGTTCCCATCGCCGGCGGTGGACATCCTGCAGATACGTTTGCCGGAAGCGCTGGAACAGGCGGCCGATTGGCAAATTTTAGATCAGAGCGGCCGGGTTGTTGCCCGCGGCCAATGGGTCGACGATAGCCTGGAAACCCAGGTTCCAATCGGTCATTTGCCGGAAGGCACCTATCGCTTTCTGCTGTTTACCGGCCGCGAACCGTTGGTGGAAACCTTCTGTAGGGCGAATTTTTAATTCGCCCGTGTACGCTACCTGGGCGAATTGAAAATTCGCCCTACAGAAATTAACTCGCCTGCGTAGAGTGGGCGAATTGAAAATTCGCCCTACAACATATGACAATCGAAATTTGGTCTGATATCATGTGCCCGTTTTGCTACATCGGCAAACGCAAACTGGAAGCCGCGCTCGAGCAATTTGAAGGAAAAAATGAAGTGGAAATCGTGTGGCGAAGTTTTCAACTTGATCCGGATATGGAAAACCGGCCCCATCAGGATTTGTTCGACTACCTCGCCGAACGCAAAGGACAAACCCGCGCCTGGTCGATCCAGGCGCACGAACAGGTTAGCCAGGCTGCCCGCGCAGTGGGCCTGGAGTATAATTTCGACAAAGCCGTTCCGGCCAATTCCTTCGATGCCCACCAATTGATCCAACTGGCCAAACGCAGCGGGCGGGGCGATGCCGCCGAAGAACGCCTGTTCAGGGCCTATTTTACGGAAGGAAAAAATGTGAGCGACCCGGTTGTGCTGGCTGCCTTGGGCGCCGACATCGGGTTGGAGGGGGAGGAGGTGCTGGAGGTATTGCGCAGCGGCGCGATGGCCGATGCCGTCCGAAAAGACATGGACGAGGCCCGGCGACTGGAACTGCGCGGCGTACCTTTTTTTGTGTTCAACCGGGCCTATGCCGTATCGGGGGCCCAACCGGTAGAGGTGTTTCTCCAGGCCCTGCATCGGGCTCTGTAGGGCGAATTTTCAATTCGCCTACTCTACGCGCGACACAGGCGAATTTAAAATTCGCCCTACAATTGGGTGCGCGGAAACAACCATTCGAACATTGGCTTGAATTCCCGGCCCCAAAAGGCCTCGCCGTGCCGGCCCCGGCTCCGGATAACCACCCGTGCTTGTGCATCGCTGTAGCCGGCTTTTTGAAAGTTCCAGTACAGATTTTCCAGGGCACCGCCCATGCTGCGCATTTCGGTGCGGCTGCCGCAGAGATACACTTGCACCGGCCACTCGTGCGCGGGCCTCAGTTGGCTGGCCACCTGTGGGTTGAACCACAAGGCGGGCGACAGGATACCGAATTTGCCAAAAACAGCGCGGTAGTGCATGGCAGCGTGAAACGTAATCAGGCCGCCCAGTGAGCTCCCCACCATGCCTGTCGCTTCGCGTTGTGGCCAGGTACGGTAGTGCGCGTCGATAAACGGTTTCAGGGTGTGCGCGACGAACTGGAGGTAGCCGTCGCCCTGTCCGCCCTGCCGGCCCCGGCGGAAGGGCGCGTACTCCTGCATCCGCTCGATGCCGCCATGGTCGATGCCGACCAGGATGGCCTGGCGGTACAGCGGCTGACGCGCCATTTGACGGCGCAGTTTCCATTCGCCGAGGGCGGCAGTCCGGGCATCGAAGAGGTTCTGGCCATCGTGCAGGTAGAGGACCGGGAAACGACGCTGGGTGTCGCTGTGGTAATTTCGGGGCAGCAGCACCCGTATGTTGCGGTGGCGCCCCAACTGGGGCATGGGCAGGGAATGTACAATCAGGTTGTGCATAAAACAGGCTTCCCGAACAGCCTGCTTGCCGAAAGGTTCACGAACCGGGCGTTCCAGCCTCACGCGGCTACTGGCGCCGTTGATTTTCAACCACCTGTGCGGCATCTTTGCAATGCTTTTTTAAAAACGAGCCAGCAAGACTATGGAACAAGCGAATTTCGACGCCGTCGACCACTACATTGCCCAACTTTTAGCGCCGGAAGACTCCGCCCTCCGGGCCGTTGAGCCCTCCCTGACGGAAGCGGGCATCCCGCAAATGAGCGTCAGCGCCAACCAGGGCAAATTCCTGCAGCTATTGGCTCTGTTGTGCCGTGCCGAACGCATTCTTGAGTTGGGCACGCTTGGCGGCTACAGCACCATCTGGATGGCCCGGGCTTTGCCCGAAGGTGGCCGGCTGGTGAGTTTAGAGGCCGACCCCGGCTATGCGGAAGTGGCCTGGAAGAACATTGTGGCAGCGGGTTTATCGGAAAAAGTGGAGATCCGCGTGGGCAAAGCGCTGGAGCTGTTGCCCCAACTGGAGGCCGAAAACGCCGGTCCGTTCGACCTTGTTTTTATTGATGCCGATAAACCGCCCTACACCGAATATTTTCAGTTTGCCCTGCGCTTGTCGCGCCCCGGTACGTTGATTGTGGCCGACAATGTAATTCGAAACGGCCAGGTGCTCGATGCACAAACCACGGATGCAAAAGTAGCCGGTGTGCAGCGCTTCAACGCCATGCTGGCCTCAGAGCCGGCTGTGGAGGCCACTATTTTGCAAATGGTAGGCTCCAAAGAATGGGACGGCATGGCGTTGGCGGTGGTCAAAAAACCTACGTGACGCGACATTAAAAAAATGGGTGCGGGTCATATCCGTTCGGGTGTTTACAAGACTGTCTACCCAAAGATCGCCCGACCAACAACCCTGAGCAAGCCTGGGCAGGCACAAAAAAACTGCTGCAAGCAGAGCAAACGGGCCCGCTTGCAGCAGTTTTTTGTCTGGGAAATCTGCTGGGCTAGCCTTTTTTGCCGCCGCCCAGCACATCCAGTTGGCTCAGTGCCATGAGTTCCTTCAGCGTTTTTTGCATGCCTTCAGCCGAGCCGTCGAGGAAAATGACGTTGCCTTTGCCGTGTTCGGTGAAATTCTTGAGGGCCTCTGTCCACATCGAAAACAAGATCACCGAGGTGTCGAGTTGGGCGTCGCGCATTTCTTTGGCCGCCTGGCTCATGCCTTTTGCTACTTCCTCGCGGAACAGGGCCACGGCCTGGCCGCGCATCCGGGCGGCTTCGCGCTCGGCTTCTGCTGCAATTTTAATGGCGTTGCCCTCGGCTTCAGCGCCTTTGGTTTTGGTGATCAACAGGGCCTGGCCTTCGTTTTCGGCGGCGGCCTTCAGGTTGTTGGAGGCCACCACTTTCGACATGGAGCGGAGCACTTCGTCGTCGAAGGTGATATCGTTGATCTGCAAATCGAGCAGGTGGAAGCCCCAATCTTCGAGCATGTGGTCGACGTTGGTTTTCACCGCATCGGTAATCTCGCGGCGCAGGCCCAGGATCTCGGCCTGGCGCTTGGTGGCCACATAGGCCCGGATGCTGCCTTCCACAGTGCGCGACAGGGAGGCCATAAAATCGCGGTCACTTACAAACTTAAAAGCCACCCGTTTGATGGTTTCTTCCTGGTTGTCCATCACGGCAAACAACAACAAGGAGGTAAAATGCACATTGGCCTGGTCGACAGTGACGGCCTGGAAGGTAAGTTCCACTGCCCGGTTCTGGATGGAGATCCGTTTAAAAACTGTTTCGATGATGGGGATACGAAAGTTTAGCCCAGGGTGCAAGGTGCGGTTGTATTTGCCAAAAATGGTGGTCACCGCAACCGTGCCCTGGCGGACGGTGAGAATGCCCAATAGGACCAGCACGAGTAGAATCGGGAGTAAAAATCCGGATAGAATGTCCATAGGTCAGCAATGTTTGTTTGGTTTCAGTATAAATTTTGACGGAAATGCGCGCTTGTACCCCCCAAGCCGCCGCACTGCCTTATTTTGCCGGTAAAATCGGAAATTTCCAGTATGAAAGTATACAATTCCCTATTATTCATTGCACTGCTCGGCCTAGTGCAGGAGGCTGCCGCCCAACGCCTGCGCGGTGTGGTGCGCGATGCCGATAGCGGCGCGCCCGTGCCAGGGGTACACATTAGCCTGGGCAAAACCGAAGATATCGATGAGTTGGCGATCACAACGGATGAAGCCGGCGATTTCTACACAGAAGGCCTGAAACCGGGCTACTACCTGTGCTTTTTTTCCCTGGAAGGTTACGAGCCGCTGCTCATTCCGGAAGTGCGCCTGGCCTCGGGCAAAGAAACCATTCTGGATGTGGCCCTGCGGTCCTCCGGCACCCTACTTCCCGACGTTACCATCAAGGCTTCGCCGGCCGACCGGCGCGCCCTGCAAGCCCTGGGCGAAATACCGCTCACGCGCGAGCAAACGCAGCGCTTTCCCGCTACGTTCTTCGATCCGGCCCGCCTGGCGCTGGCCTACCCCGGCGTAGCCAATACCGACGACCAGGCCAACGGCCTCACCATCCGCGGCAACGGCCCCTCCAGTGTGCGCTGGCGGCTGGAAGGTATCGATGTGGTGAACCCCAACCACTTGCCCAATGCGGGTACTTTCGGCGACCGGCCCACTACTTCCAGCGGCGGCGTTTTGTTGTTTTCGGCCCAATTGCTCGACAATTCTTCCCTGCTCATCGGCTCAGCGCCTGCCGGCTATGGCGATGCCCTGGGAGGGCTGATGGATATGTCGCTCCGCGCCGGCAACCGCGAACAGCACGAGTTTACGGCGCAAGCCGGCCTTATTGGCCTCGACCTGGCCGCCGAGGGCCCCTTGGATAAAAAACACCGCCACTCGTACCTGGCCAACTACCGCTATTCGACCGTAGGCCTGCTGGGGCAAATGGGGGTCTCGTTTGGCGGCGAAAAAATCAATTTCAATGACCTCTCCGTCAAAATGAATTTTTCCGGCAAAAAAGGCGGCCAATGGACCGTCTTCGGCGTCTTCGGCGAAAGTTCAAACGTTTTCACCCCACCCGGCGACAGCACCGACATTACCGAATACAAAGACCTGTTTACAATTGATTTTACATCAACAACAGGCATCGCAGGCGCTTCCTACTGGAAACCGCTGGGCCGCGACATGTGGCTGAAACTCTCGACAGCCCTTTCCGTACAAACCAACAAACGCAAAGCCAACGGCGCTGGCCTTTTGGACTACGACGACAACACCGAAGGCCGGGGCGGATTTTCAGCCGTTTTTTCCAAAAAATTTAACGACCAAAATCGCCTGCAAGCGGGGCTCAATACCCAGTTGTTGCACTACAAAGGTGTGGCCACCCGCAACGGGCTGAACCTGTACGATGGCCGGCTCGACGGCACCCTGACACAACCCTGGGCCGCCTGGGAATGGCGGAGCCGGGGCGGACAAACTGCCGTGCGGGCTGGCTTACACGCGGCTTTTTTCAACATCAGCAAGGGTCAAACCAGCAACGACGCCAGTGGCGAACCCCGCTTGCTGGTTACTCAGCGGCTGAATAAAAAACAAAGCCTCGCGCTGGCACTCGGCCTGTACAGCCAGTTGTCGCCCTTGTGGGTATATGCCGACTACCGCCCTGCCAGCAGCGTTTCTCCCTACCCAAACCGCGATCTGGGGTTCACCCGCTCGCAGCAAGTGAGCCTTCGGCATACCTGGCAGGGCGCCGAGTCCTGGGTGCTGAAATCCGAGTTGTTTTACCAGCGCATCACCGATGCGCCGGTGTCGGGGAGCACGAGCGACGCCTTTTCGCTGCTCAACAGCAGCGAGATCAACCGCATGTCGGTGCTGTCGGCACAAGGGCTGGGCGAAAACAAGGGCCTTGAACTGTCGGCCGAGCGCTACCTCACCGGCGGTTGGTTTTTGCTGGCCAACACCACCCTGTACGACGCCCGCTACCAGGGCAGCGACGGTGTTTGGCGCAACAGCCGTTGGAACCTGCGCCATATCGCCAACCTCACGGCCGGCAAAGAATGGCAACGCGACTGGCCCGAGCGGCAGCGCGCGTTTGGCCTGAACGGCCGGCTCAGTTGGGCCGGCGGCCAGTACGCAGCGCCCGTCGATTCGCTGGCTTCTGTGGCGGCGCAAGCGACGGTCTACGACCTCTCCGATGGTTATTCGCTGCGGCAGCCTGATTTTGTTCGCCTGGATCTGCGGGTCTACTGGCGCCGCAACATCGGCGCGCGGCGCAACAGCACCTTTGCCATGGATTTTCAAAATGTATCGATCCGGAAAAATGTGGCGTACCGCTACTACGACCCCTACACGGGCCGGGTGGAAACCAAGGAACAATTGGGTTTGGTGCCGAATTTGAGTTGGCGGCTGGAGTTTTAATGTAACGCGAATTTTCAATTCGCGGGCCCTACGCGCGTAGAGCCCGCGAATTGAAAATTCGCGTTACAACAGTTGCCCCAAACGCCACACGTCTTCGAACGAATTGTACAGCGGCAC
>JADLDL010000101.1 GCA_020846655.1 Saprospiraceae bacterium
CAATCGGCAGCCGATGAACAATCCATCAAGTCCTTTTTGGACAACTCATTGAAAGTCATGTTTTCCGCCGATGTAGAGGCGGCGACCCAAATGTATGCGGAACATGCGGTGGTGGTGGACTACTCCGGCGCAAAAACCATCGGCAAGGCGGCCATCCGGCAGTACTACACGCAATGGTTTCAGTATGAAAAACCAGAGCCGGGCTCGTTCAACATGGCGGTTAGCCATATCCGTTTCCTGAACGCCGACCTGGCCCTCGTGCTGATGGATATGAGTGGAAAAAGCACGGTCAATGGCCAGGTCATTGACTGGAAAGGTACGGGCACCACTTTGTTGTCGCGCAAAAACGGCAGCTGGCTGGTCGAGTTGGATCAGTCCACCCCGATCATGCCCATGCCTGGCAACTAAACCCGGCTAGTGCCCAACGCGCAAGTTGACCAGTAGCAGGATTGCTTTTCGTCAACTTGCGCGTCTCTCCAGCATTCTTTCACTACATCAAGACGAACAAATGAAAGCATTTCTCAAATGGACGGGCATCGTCCTGGGCGCCCTGTTGCTTCTTTTGGCCATTGCCGTGGCGTACCTGAACGCTTCGACCAAAAGCCGGCTGGCCCGGCACTACGACATTCAGCCACCGGCCGTAGCGATTCCCAACGACTCCGCTTCCATCGCCGAAGGCGGCAAATGGGTGAACAGCCTGTGCGCCAGTTGTCACGGCGAAAACCTGGCGGGCGCCAAGTTTTTCGATGCCCCTGAGTTGGGTACCATTTGCTCCGCCAACCTCAGCCCGGGCTTGGGCGGAATTGGGAAAAACTACACCGAGACCGATTGGGTCCGGGCCATCCGGCACGGCGTCAATCGGGAGGGACGGCCGTTGTTGGGTATGCCGGCCGAAAATTTTCAATACCTGAGCGACGAGCACCTCGGCCAAATCATCGCTTACTTAAAAACCTTGCCACCGGTAGACCAGCAGTGGCCGGCTGCCAACACGACGCTGTTCTGCAATGTCCTGGTTGCACTGGGCGCCTTTGGCGAAGAAACTCTGCCCGCCGAAAGCATCGACCACCGCTCGCCGGCACACTATGCGCCGCCGCGCGCCGCCACGGCAGAGTATGGAAAATATATCGTGCAGGTAGGCGGTTGCCGCGCATGCCACGGCCCCCAACTGAATGGCGGCCCGCACCCCGACCCGGCCGGCCCTGTATCGCCCAACCTGACCCCCGGCGGCGCGCTGCCGTCCTGGGGCGCGGCGGGTTTTGTCCAGGTCATGCGCAGCGGCGTTACGCCCGCCGGCAAAGAACTGAATGGCAAATACATGCCCTGGAAGGAAATTGGCCGGCTCGACGACGACCAGTTGCAGGCCATCTACGCCTACCTGATGGCGCAGCCCGGCCTGGCTACGGCAGTTGTTAAAAAATGAGTACGACCGGGTTTGCCGCCATTTGCCAATTTGCTCCTTGCTAACTTGGAATTTTCCCCGACTTTCGCGATTCGACAAACCGTATCGCATATGTTTTCAGCCAACACGTACCAAGCCCGCCGCGCGCGGCTCAAACAAGACCTGGCCTCGGGTATCGCTCTTTTCCTGGGCAACCAGGAGATCGGCATGAACTATGCCGGCAATACCTACCATTTCCGGCAGGACAGCAATTTTCTCTATTTCTTCGGCCTCGACCAGCCCGGGCTGGCCGCGCTCATCGACATCGACAATGATCGGGAAATCATTTTCGGCGACGATGTGAGCCTCGAAGACGTGGTCTGGACGGGCGCCGTACCGAAAATGAAAATGCTGGCGGCTGGCGTCGGGCTGCGGGAAGTGTTGCCGTTGCGCCGGTTGACGGGGTACTTGAAAAAAGCGCGGCGTTCGGGGCAGGCCATTCATTTTCTGCCGCCCTATCGGCACGACAATATGTTGTTCCTGAAAGAGGCCCTGAATATTGTGCCGGCCCGGCAAAAAACCGCTGCTTCGGAGGCCTTTATTCGAGCCGTGGTGGCCCAGCGGGCACACAAATCGGCAGAAGAACTGGCTGAAATGGAGCGGGCCGTCAACCTGAGCGGCGCGATGCACGTAGCCGCTATGCGGGCAGCCCGGGAGGGGCAAATCGAAGCCGAACTGGCGGGCCTGGTAGAAGGCATGGCCGTGTCGGGCGGCGGCAACCTGTCGTACCCGGTCATCCTGAGCGTCAATGGCCAAATCCTGCACAACCACTACCATGGCAATACCCTGCAAAAAGGTCAGATGGTGCTGGGTGATTTTGGCGCTGAAACGGCGATGCACTACGCCGGCGATATCACGCGTACCTTCCCGGTATCGGCCAAGTTCACGGCCAAACAACGGGACATCTACGACATTGTGCTCGACGCCGAGGTCAGTGCCATCGGGATGCTGCGCCCGGGGATTAGTTACCAGGAAGTACACCTCGCTACTGCGCGCCGGATGGCCGCCGGCCTAAAAAACCTCGGGCTGATGCGGGGCGACCTGGACGAGGCGGTGGCGCAAGGCGCGCATGCCTTGTTTTTCCCGCACGGGCTGGGGCACATGATCGGCCTGGATGTGCACGACATGGAAGACCTGGGTGAAAACTACGTGGGGTATTCGGCCGAGGTGCGGCGCAGCGATCAGTTTGGCACCGCCTACCTGCGCCTGGGCCGGGCCCTGGAGCCGGGTTTTGTGCTGACGGTGGAGCCGGGTATCTATTTTATCCCCGAATTGATCGACCAGTGGCGGCGCAAAAAGAAATTTGAGGCCTTTATCAATTATGAAGCCGTGGCCAAATACCGGCATTTTGGCGGCATCCGGATCGAAGACAATGTGGTAATCACCGACACCGGGCACCGTATCCTCGGCGACCCGATTCCCAAGTCGGCGGCTGAAGTGGAAGCCTTGCGCGGCTGAGCGAATCAGGGTTTCCAAAAGGCTTGTATCAGGTAGATCACCGCAAAAAAAGCGAGCATCAGCACGATGCCAAAGACGACCATAAACGGAATAGTAGCGGCTTTGAGTTGCGCCCAGTTGTCTTCTTTGGTGTCGAACAAGCGCTCGTACAGGTCGTTGAATAGTTGAGTGAATTTCATTTTTTCTCGAAATTAGGACAAGCCGGCAGGCAAAGGGCAGCGTAACCAGAAGGGGGCAGTTCCCTTTCTGATTGCGCTGCCCTTTGCCTGCCGGCAAAAAAATCAGGCTTTAGCCTTGTTCAGCAAACCCTGTAAAAAGCCGCCGATGCCGCCACCGGCGCCACCCAGGATGCCGCCGCCCAGCAAGGAGCCCAGCAGGCCGGATGCGCCGTCGCCCATGACGCCGCTGAGCAAGCCGCCCAGACCGGGATCGCCCATGGCGCTGGCGGCTGCACCCAGCACACCGCCACCCAGTGCGCCCGACATGGCGCCATCTTTCGGACTTTGTTTCAGGAACATGCCGGCGAGGGCGCTAATCAGCGGTACGGCCCAGGTAGCAGAACCAGCCGGCAAAAATTTGTTGGCTAAAAACCCGGCTACCAGGGTAATGACGGAGGAGAGTAATGTGTTTTGCATGATTCGGTCGTTTCGTTTTGAATGAAAAAATAATTCAGGCGGTAAGTTTTGTTATTGGCAAATTTAGCCAAACAATTAACTTTTCAAAACAAAAACGACAGCATATTAAAGATGCCGAATGGTAAGACAGAAACGAGGCTGCCGCATCAGCAACTGGTACGTGCTGATGCGGCAGCCTCTTTGTCCCCGAGCGACTATTTGTTCCGCTTCCTGATCGACGGTGCTGGTGTGGTTTTAGCCGGGGTTGTCCGTTCCCGGGTGCCGGAGGACTCTAAGTTGTCCCCCTACAACCCGGCAATAAAGTTGCACCTCATATTTTGGTGTGACAACTTGATTTTTAATTATGTAGCGAGCGGCAGCGCCGCGAAAGACTTGTAGCATTAGATACCAATACTTGGCGTGTAGGTGCAGCGCACCGAAACCTATTGCGGTGCGCTGCACCTCCATGCCTCGTATTGCTTACTACAAATCTTCCGGGGCGCTGCCCCTGCACAATCCAATTCCAGGGTTCAACTTTATTGCCGGGTTTTAGGGGGACAACTTAGTGGCGCCCGACA
>JADLDL010000102.1 GCA_020846655.1 Saprospiraceae bacterium
GCCAGTGCGCGACAAATCAACCTGGTACTTGCTCGAACCGGACAATCTTTTTGGCAAGCCGGGTATCATGATCGATATATCCGGGGGCAAAAGCATTTGGTCGCGGCAATCAATTATTTGAAACAAAACCCAGTATCTGCGGGCCTTTGTACCCATTGGATGGAGCACTCTTTTACTTGGGTAGAGGAAGGGTTTTAGGCGATCTTACGGAACTGCTTTGATGGCACCGCTTCGGTCGAGTGGCATTGACGCCTGGTTAACGCAGCATCTACGCTTTGGTAGCGCGGCGTAGAAGCCGCGCTACCAAGGCCGTTATGTACACCTGACATCGGGGCAAGCACAATAACTCAACTTACCCGGATGGCTAATGAACTTTTTTTTGCAAAAAAACGGAGATTGGACGGCCGTAAACGGCCTTGACCGGGGCGGCGTAAACGCCGCGCTACCGAGGCGTAGAAGCCGCGCTACCAAGGCCGTTTACGCCGCGCTACCTGTTCGTTCTTTATTTTTTTCGCTTGCCTCACTCGTTCCAGTCGGGCCAGCGGCCCGGCGTAGCCGGGGCGCCTTTGGTCTCCATTTGCCGGGCCACGGCATCGATCTCACGGGCCAGGGCTTTGAGCTCGGTCAGCAGGGGGCCGAATTGGCGGGCAGCAATGGCGTAGTTTTCCCGGAAGGTTTCGGTGGGCGCCGAGGTCGTGTTCCACATGCCGTCCTCGATTAACCCGACGCGACCGTTGAGCGAGGGTGCTGTCTCAAATTCGCGGCGGCTGCGCGTGGCGTCGCCGTTGAGTTGGGTGGCCACAGCGTTGAGCCGGCGCGAGAGTTCGTACGTTGTTTTCAACAACTCCTGCGGCGGCGCGGGCATCTCCTGCAGGGCCGACTGGAGCTGCCCCAGGTTGGTGTTCAACTCGCCACGGATGTTGCTGGCGGCGCTCATGGCTTTGCGCAGGCGACTTATTTTTTTGCAAAAATCGAGGTAGGCTTGTTTGTCGGCAGCGGGCAAGGTAGCGTTGTTGAGCGATTTGGCGCTGAACGATACAGGACCCGCCAGGGGGCTCAATACACCGTCTTCGTATTTACTCAGCACTACGCTGTACTGCCCGGGAAGGGCCAGATGGCCTTTTTCCGCTTCGCCAAACAATTGGTCGGGCGCAGGGGTGAAACGTCCCGCCACAGGGGCCGGGGTGTTGTACCGGAAATCCCAAACCAGGCGTTTGAGGCCTTTGGTGGCGCCGGTTTTGATGTGGCGCACCACTTCGCCACTGGCGTCGGTGATGGTGAACAAGAGGTAGGGCTCGGGCTGCTGGTCTTCTTTGCGCAGGTCCTCCAGGCTGGGGTAACTGAGGCTTTCTTTCTTTTCGGTCTTGGCTTTTTCAGCCTCCTGGCGCTTGGCTTTCAGGGTTTTGATATCGTCTTTCAGCCAGTAGGTAAACACGGCGCCGACCGGCGGATTGGCGCCAGCGTAGTAACTGCTACCCATATGACCTTTGTCGCGCAGGCCCAGGGGCAGGCTGGGAATGAACATCCAGGCTTCTTTGACCGGAAAAAACTGCGCCTCTTTGTCAAAGGTGGTGGCACTCAGGTTGCGCAGGGGCGTGTAATCGTCGAGTACATAAAACCCGCGGCCAAAGGTGCCGAGCACGAGGTCGTTTTCGCGGCGCTGGATCTCGATGTCGCGCACGGCAATGGTGGGCAGGCCGCCTTTCAGGGGCACCCAGTTGGCGCCGGCATCGGGGCTGAAAAACACCCCAAATTCGGTGCCGCAGAAAAGCAGGTTGCGGTCCACGTGGTCTTCGGCGATGCTGTAGACGCTGCCGCGCTCGGGCAGGGTAGCGCTGAGGGCCGTCCAGGATTTGCCCCCGTCGGTGGTTTTCAGGATATAAGGTTTGAAATCGCCGTAGCGGTGGTGGTTGTAGCACACGTAGGCGGTGTTTTTGTCAAATTGGGAAGCAATCACCTGGTGCACGTACGAGCGCTCGGGCACGCCGGGGAGCTGGTCGAACTTGTCCCAGTTTTGGCCGCCGTTGCGGCTGAGCCAGAGCAGGCCATCGTCGGTGCCTACCCAAAGCAGGTTTTCGTCGAGCGGACTTTCGGCGATGCTGGTGGTTTGGCCGTAGATATCGGTGGAGCCATTTTTGGCCAGGGCATCCACGCTCCAGACCTTGCCCATCACCTCAAATTGGTTGCGGTCAACACCACGCGAAAGGTCGGGGCTGATGGCCCGCCAGGAGCTGCCGCGGTCGTCGGTGCGGAATACTTTGTTGGCGCCGAAATACAAGCGGGTAGGGGAGTGGTTGCTGATGCTGAGGGGGGCATCCCAGTTCCAGCGCAGGGCGGGCTCGTTTTCGCCCTCCTGGGGTTTGATGGGCAGGTATTCGCCGCTTTTGCGGTCGAAACGCACCAGTCCGCCGTACTGGCTTTGGGCATAGATGAGGTCCGGGTTGGTGGGGTCTACCTGGGTTTCGAAGCCGTCGCCGACGCTGGTGACATACCAGTCTGAATTCGGAATGCCATTGCCGCTGGTGGTGCGGCTCGGCCCGCCAAGGCTCAGGTTGTCCTGTGTGCCGCCGTGGATGTGGTAAAACGGCGTGGCATTGTCGGTCGATACTTTATAAAACTGTGTGACGGGGAGGTTGTGTTTGAACTCCCAGGTTTTGGCAAAATCCCAACTTTCGTAGATGCCGCCGTCGCAGCCCACCAGCAGGTGATCGGTGTTGGCGGGGTCAATCCAGATGCAGTGGTTGTCGATGTGTTTGTTGATCTCGCCCAGGTTGCGCACGGTTTTGCCGCCATCGTCGGAGACTTTGTAGTAGGTGTCGGTGATAAAAATGCGGTTCAGGTTTTTGGGATCGCAGGTCATTTCCTGGTAGTAGTTGCCGCTGGTGCTGGCATCACTCATTTTTTCCCAACTGGCGCCCCGGTCTGTAGAGCGGTACACGCCGCCTTTTTTCTCGCCGGCTTCCACAACGGCATACAGGTAGTCGGGGTTTACGGGCGAAATGTCGATCCCGATACGGCCCACATCGCCGGAGGGCAAGCCCTCCAGTTTTTTCCAACTGGCGCCGCCGTCGGTACTCTTGAACACCCCCGATTCGGGGCCGCCACCGATGTAGGTGAATACTTTGCGCTGGCGCTGGTGGAAGGCCGCGTAGAGTACTTTGGGGTTGCGGGGGTCCATGACGAGGTTGTTGCAACCGGTGTAGGCGCTCACGGATTTGACACAGGTCCAGGTCTCGCCGCCGTCGGTGCTTTTGTACACGCCGCGCTCGCCGCCGTCGCTCCACACGGGCCCGTAGGCCGCCACATACACCGTGTTGGGATCGCTGGGGTCAACGACGACGTTGGCGATGTGTTCGGAGGTTTTGAGTCCTTTGTTTTTCCAGGTTTTGCCGCCGTCTTCGCTCTTGTAAACACCGTCGCCATAGGCTACAGAGCGCTGGTTGTTGTTTTCGCCGGAGCCAACCCACACGACGTTGGGGTTGCTGGGGTCGAGCGATACGCAACCGATCGAGTAGGAGCCCTGGCCGTCGAAGACGGAGGTATAGGTGGTGCCGGCGTTGAGGGTTTTCCAGACGCCGCCGGAAGAAGAGGCCACGTAGTATTCGGCGGGGTTGCGGGGGTTGACGGCAAAATCGCTGATGCGGCCCGAGGTGACAGCGGGGCCGATGCTGCGAAAAGCGAGTCCGTTGTAGGTCGCCGGGTTCAGCCAGGCTGGCTTCTCGGGTTTTTTAGGTGCGTCTTCTTTTTTTTGAGCAAAAAGGGGGAGGGCAAATGCACAGAGCAGGAGGAGCAGTAGGCGGCGCATGGTAGACGGTTGTTGATGAAATGGCGAAAATAGGATATGCCTGGGAAAAGCAGGAAGTATTGTTGGCTGCTTCGGGCGCCTGAAAATGCGTCGGCCGGTCCGTATGTCCGGATGAAATTCTACGGGCACGCCACAGCGTAGCCCCAACAACGGGCTATTTCTGGTGGTTGGAACGGGCCGCTGCCCTTACCATTGGTGTTGCGTGCCATCGAGCTGCACCAACTGGTGTTGCAGCACATATACCACCAGGCCTGCGGTGTTCCGGCAACCCAATTTGGACAGCAGGTTGTTGCGGTGCCCTTCTACGGTTCGGCTGCTGATGAAAAGTGTGGCGCCGATTTCCGGATTGGTTTTTTGCTCGCAAATGAGTTGCAGCACCTCTTTTTCCCGGCTGGTCAATTCGACCGAAAGCCCGGCACGGGCGTTTTGGCGACGGATTTGCCGCCCAGGTTCTCGCGGATCACGTCGAGCACCAGCCGGTTGTAGCAAAAGCCTTTACGCCGCCCAAGCCGGGCAACTCCGCAGCAATGGTCGATGCCAGCAGTTGATCCCGGTCTAAACGGTGGTTCCAACAGAAAACGCCCCGCAAGGAAACAAGACACCGTCCTGTTCTCATGCGGGGCATTCTGTTTTGGCACAGCCAATTCAAATGATGCAGCGTGTTTTGATCCAGAGTCAGGCAATTTGCGCCGTAAACGCCGCCATCTCATCGGCCGTCAAACTGACCCCATGCTCGCCCAGGACTGATTCAAAACTTAGCCCCGGAGCGAAAATAGTCTCCGACATGCGGTTCGGAACCGGGCTGTCGTGTACCGGCTTCAGGTACCAGAAACAGGATTTGGTGGGCGCCTCATAGATGCTGCGCAGGCGGTAGCCGCCGCTGATAATGAGCAGACGGGTGGGCGGCCGGGTAGTTTGTTCGTAGTCCGGCGTGTCGTTCAAGCCAATGTACCGGTCGTTGAACCCTTTGAAAAGCGCCAGGTTCAGGTCTTTGAGTTCAAAACCCAGTTCTTCGTCGCGGTACACGTGCGTGATCCAGTTGGTCGAAAACGGGACCTGCACCTGGAGAAAATACTCCTTGTCGTCGCGCACGCTGGTGTACAAAGGGTAGCCCTGATAATTGTCGCGGGGCGACAGGGCGTACCGGTGCTCGTCGATCCGGTACAGGTTCCACACAAATTCATCCTGCTGTTGTGGGTCGCAAATGAGGCTGGAATCCCACCAGTCATAGGCAACGCGCAGTTTGCCGAGCCCTCTGAGGGAATATATTTCCACGGCCATGATCAGGTCCATACAAGTTGTTTTTTTTAACATGAAAAAGACAAAATCCCGGGTTGGGCATACCACAGCCGGGTGGCCAGGCGCTTCTTTTGGCGCAGCCAAATCAAATGATGAAGCGTGTTTTGATTTAAAATCAGGCAATTTGCGCTGTAAACGCCGCCATCTCCTCGGCTGTCAAACTGACCCCATGCTCGCCCAGGACCGATTCAAAACTCAGCCCCGGCGTGGAAATGGTCTCCGACATTTGGCTCGGGACCGGGCTGTCGTGCACCGCCTTCAGGTACCAGAAACAGGACTTGGTAGGCGCCTCATAGATACTGCGCAGGCGGTAGCCGCCCTTGAGCGTGAGCCCCATGGAGGGCGGCCGGGTAATTTGCTCGTATTCCGGCGTGTCGTTCAAGCCAACATACCGGCCGTTAAAACCTTTGAAAAGCGCCAGGTTAAGGTCTTTGAGTTCAAAACCCAGTTCTTCGTCGCGGTACACGTGCGTGATCCAGTTGGTCGAAAACGGAGCCTGCACCTGTAGGAAATACTCCTTGTCGTCGCGCACGCTGGTGTACAAGGGGTAGCCCTGGTAATTGTCGCGGGGTGACAGGGCGTACCGGTGCTCGTCGATCCGGTACAAGTTCCACACAAATGTATCCCGCTGGTGCGGGTGGCAAATGAGGCTGGAGTCCCACCAGTCGTAAGCAACGCGCAGTTTGCCCAGCCCTCGGAGGGAATATATTTCTACGGCCATGATCAGGTCCATACAAGTTGTTTTTTTTAAAAAATGAAAAAGATAAATTTCCGGGTTGGGCATACCGCAGCGGGGCGGTCTGGCGCTTCTTTCCCCGCAACATCCTCCAATATTGCTGTTTTGGAAGCCGGGCGCCTGCTGGTGTCCGGTATGGCCCAACGCCGGTCATTTCATTTGGTTCGGCGACGCCTAACCCAGTGGGTCGGACCAGTGCTTTTGCTGGTCGTCGGCCTGGCTGGCAAAGGCGCGCGCTTCGGTTTGAATATTGGCCCAGGTCTGGATCGACAAGTCGATGTTCAGGCTTTCGAGCCAGGGGGCGGTAATGTCGATATCGTGCAAGACGTACGTCAGGTTGTCGGCCAGGCTCTGAAAGGCGCCGTTGACCAGGCCGCTGGCCTCGTCGATGGCAGCCGTTTGCTGGCTGAGCGAGGCCCAGCCTTGCAGCGCCTCCTGGTACTGCATGAGGCGCGCGTCGACCTGCTGGTTGAGTTGCATGAACGTTGCTACTTCTTCCGAGAGCAGGGCAATGCCGCTCGTCAGGGGCAGGGTAGCCGTTTGCAACTGCCAGAGGGCATCGGATACCTCCTGCCGGATCGGGTCGGGCAGGGGGCCTGCCGGCAGCGCCGCCAATTGTTCCTGCAAGGGCTGAAACAAGGCAATGGCATCGGCGGCATAGGCATCCAGGTGATGAGCGTGTTCCACCAGGTCCAGAAAAGTGCTGGCCGACCAGGCATGACAAGCGGCCTCCAACTCGGTGAAGCCCGGCAGGTCCTGCACCACCGTGTCGGCAATGTCCGCCATCAGGAGGACCACGCCGACCCGCCGGTTGATGGCCGTCCAATGCGCCGTGGGAATGGTGTACAATTGGGCGAGCGCTGGGTTGCTGAGTTCCATGTTGCGCTTAGGATTGGGCTCTGCCGATGGCGCTGCCGATGAACTGAATCGTGATTTTCGACAGTTTCGTCAGGTCCAGCAGGCGGTTGTCCTGGTTCAGCGAAATGGTCCATTCGGCAAAAGGCGTGGGCTGGAAGTAGGCGTACCGCATCTCGTCGATCACGCCGCCGTCTTTTTCCACAGAGGCCACCGTGTTGTCGTCGAAGGTCCAGGTGATCTGGGTGTTGGCCCGTTGGCCCACCTTGTACTGAAACAACTGCGACAGCGGCTTGCTGGTAAAGTGGAAGATATCGCTGTCCAGGCGATCCTGGTAACAACCGGAATTGCTGATCCCGATGCTGATGGTGTAGGGGCTGGTAGCGCCTTCCAGCCAAACCCGCACCACATTGAGCCGCACGCGGCCCAGGCGATCGAAGGCCGGCTCGTCGAGCCCGACATTCCAGGTGCCCTTTCCGTCCCGGATAAATTGGGCGATGGCGGCGGGGTCGTCTACCACAAAGGTCTTTTCGATGGGCGCCGGCGGCGGGTCGAAATGGTTGAACTTCGCTTCGGCGTCCAGTTTGATTTTCGTCAGGCTGTTCAGGCCGGTATCCAGTTTGTCGATGTTGCCGATGATTTCCGGCTGCACGCTCGATGGCAACAGGGCGCAGTAGAAATACGAAGCGCGGTAGTTTTGCAGGGCGGTGAACAGGAAACTCTTGGCGTCGAGGTAGCGCTGGTAAAACTGCTGCATCTGGGCCAGTTCCAGCGCCTCGCCTTCTTGCAGCAACTTCACATAACTCGCCAGTTCGGCCTGTTGCTGGCGGGCCAGGGTTTGTTGCAACAAAATGCGCGTGTACTCCTGGCTGGTCCGGATGACGGCCAGTTGGGCGCCGCTCAGCGATTTACCATAGATCGTCAGGGCGCTGAGTTCCTTGCGGTAGTCGCCGGCGTATTCCACGCCCAGGTCCACCACGGCATCCAGCGATGCATCCACCTCGTTTTTGAATAAATCCCACACGGAGGTGTCGGCGAGGTCCGTTTCGCCGACGCTGGTATCCAGGGCGTTCATTTTGCGCACCAGGTCCTTCGTATGTTTCACGGCGTCGTCGGCGCCCGGGATGATGTGTTGGTTGACTTCTGCGGCTTCCATGGCTGCCAGCGACAAGTCGAGGGCCTGGCGGATGCCTTTCAGTGCGTGCACCAGTTTTTTCCAGGTACCGAATTTGTCATTCAAAAATCCGCCGATCGCGTCTTTGAATTTCTGCCAACGCGAAGGGTCAACAGCGGCTTCCACACCCCCGGCGGCATCCAGGTCAATATTGGGCGCTGCCGCTCCTGCCGGTTTGGCCGACATGATGGTGCCTACGGTCGAAATGATCGAAACGATGTTGACCAGCAATTCTAAAACGAACTTGACGATCTGGTTGCGTTTAAACTCCGGAATACCCACTTCTTCGAATTGGATCCGCGCCTCTTCCACTTTGTGTTGCTGGGCTTCAAAGTTTTGGGCGGCGATTTCGCTGGCGTTTTTCGCATTGTTGTAGTTGTTCAGGGCCTGTTGTTTCAGCCCTTCCACGTATTCGCTGTTGAACTGCGCGTTGGTCACCATCGTCTGGGCCAATTGGATAAACCGCTGGGTTACCTTGCCCTGGGTGCTCAGTTCCATGTAGTCCTGCTCGTATTGCCGGGCTTCCTCCACGAAGGCCTGCGCCAGGTCGGTGTACACCGCCTCGGTCAGGTAGGGCACAAACACGGAGCCGGTTTTCCGGGCATTGATCTGGGTACTCAGCAAGGCGACCATCGACGCGCTGCGCAGGTTCAGGCCCATCAGTTCGGGTGCGCCGGCCGACCAGGCTTTGGTCAGGTTCATCATGGACAGGGCCAGGCCGGGGTTCCGGTCATAACTCAGCGAGGCGTTCAAAAAGATGTTGTTGAGAAACTGCGCGAACTCGTCCGTCACTTTTGCCGGCATATCCTGTATGCGGGTATGCGGTATGAGCATTGGGCCGGACACGCCCCAACTGATTTGTACGCCGGGGTTCACATTTGTCGAATCCAGCGCAAACAAACTGGGCTCGCTCAGGTGCTCCTGGCTGATGGCCTTGACCTGTACGGCCCCCGACCATTCGTTGGCAAACAACACCAGAGTGCTGCTTTTGGTGCTCCGATAATCCAGCAACACCTGCGCCTGGGCGCCGGTTTCGATGCGGCGGGCGATGATGTGCAAGCCTTCGCCGTCGAGGTTGCAGATAAAATTGTCGGGGATCGTCAACACATCCGCGTACACGGTCACGAGAAAAGGCGTGTGTTCCGACACATGCACTTGTTTTTGGACCTCCTCCAGATCCAGGTACATGTCTGCAAACACGGCGTTGTTGGCGTCTATCGAGGAGAAAGAAGCATCGGGAATCTGACCGCGCTCCTGTTGGTCTTTGAACCATGCCGGCCAGTTGGCGGGCACGGGGTAGTTGGTGGGTAATTGGCTCATAGTGCTTTAGTTTTCGGATGGCGTTGGCATTTTAGCGACGTAGGCATTGAGGGCATAACTGTTGGCTTCCTGGGATACTTTTTTCCAGGCCGTGATGGCTTCGGATACCCCGAGGTCCATGATAATGGCCGGCGCATTGGTGATGTCGTCCTGGATAATTTTGCTGATATTGGCCAGGTCGGAGGCCAGCAGGCCCCAGATGCCTTCGATTTTTTGGATGATGGGCAGGGCTTTGATCAGTTCGGCGCTGAGTTTGGACATGCTCAATTGGGCGGTTTGCAGCGCCAGCATCAATTTGGTGTCGGCGGCCAGTTCGTCGCTGAGCAGGCCAATTTTTGCGGTTTCGGCGTGCATCCGGTCGAGGGCCTTGAGGGCCATATCGCCGTAGATGCCGGCCACGATGGCGGCTGCAATGGTGCCGAAGGGAAACATCCAGGCGTAGGTAGGCGTCGTTTCGGCCACCAGGCAATCGTGGTTGTACTCATCGGTATCCCGTTTGAGCAGGTCGCGCAGGTCGCTCAGTTTGGCAGTCAGGTCGGCGACGGCGGTGCTGGTGGCGCCGTATTTGTCGTTGTACTGCTTGAGCAGGCCGCTTTGGGTGCCGGTGCCGTCGGGGCCCATGAGTACGTTTTTGTCGTCGTTGGTTTGCAGCGAAAAGGCATGGATCTTATCCCAGACGCCTTTTGCATTGTCCTGGAAGGTTTTGGCCTTGGTGGTCAGCGCATCCAGAATGGCTTTCAGGGCTTGTTGCGCGCCGGCATCCGTGGGGTCTTTGGCCAGTATGGCGGCTTCTTTCAGGATGGCGTTGTAGTACTGGTCGGCCGATTCGGCGTAGTGAACAATATCGTAGGCCAAACTGACGGTGGCCGGATACGTTGCTACCTGCCACTCTTTGCAGTGGATGTTGATGTTTTTGTAGCAATCGATCAGCACATTAAAATCCGACAAATCGGCGGGTGCGCCCGGGCCCAGCATGTTTTTGAAGGTTTCCAGGTTGGTGGGCAACGACACGGCGTCATTCACATACACTTGCAGGGTCAGCCATTCGGCAGCGGAGAGGATGAACGGACTGCCGTATGTGGCGGCGGGGTCTGTCGGGAGGTTTTCGGCGCTGCGCAGCGCGGCTACCCGTTCGGGCGAGGTGGTGGGGGCATTGGTTTGTTCAGCGGGGGCGGTCAGCAATTCCCCCGGACCGATGTTGTACGTTGACATAGTGTGTGTGGTTTAAAAAAAGGATGGAGATGGCTGGTCTCCGGCGCTATGCAGCGCCCGAAAACCGGGTGTGTTTAAAAAAAGGAACTGGTAAAAAGCGGTACTGCGGCGGGTTTCAGCACCGTCCGGTGTTTGCCGGGGGCTGTCTGAAAACCCATTTGCCGGTTAGACGAAGCGCCCCGGAGGATCTCAATGGTTTTTTTGAAAAAAACTATTTTTTTTCCGGAAAAACGGCCTTGACGCTGTGTTATGGCCGTTGAAAGCGCCGGCAAGGTCGTTTAAACACCGCGCTTGGTGTTTTCACTTTTGGCATCCACTGTTTTGGTGGCGGGATGCCGGACTTGCGCAAAAGCATTGTTGAAAAACAGCGCCAGGACAACTAAAAAATGTAATTTTTCATAGGAATGGTAGAGGATAGTGAAAGGTCTGCGGTGAAATAGTTGAACCATCCCAGTTGCACCAAACGTAGCCGCGTGGCTGTGGCGGCAGTGTGTGAGGCTAGAACCGGGTTATTTTCTTCTAGGAAAATTCATTGCGGTATTCGCACTTCCCTCCAGCAAAATCCGACGGTCGCAACCGATGCAGACGCCCTGTACCTCAACTTCCTCCGCCAGCAAGTGTGCATTGGACAGCAGGGTAAGCATCGCGCCTTGCTGAATCTGGAGGCTTAAAACTTCAACTTTTTCCGCCTTGATAACCGGATAGTCATTGCTTGAAGTAGATACATCCGGGATCAGCACCCGATCAAATTCGTTGGGAACGCGTCCGGTGCTCCAGTTTTTGAAGTACGACCATTCGGTTTCATGGCCCGGAGCGCCACCGCGCCAGGTATTGTTTTTTTGGGCAAATGCCGATGTAATGGCGATCAGGACGAACAGGCAAACTGAACATATTTTTGACATGATCTGTAGTTTTAAACCCGCAATGGGGTGAATTTTAAAGATATTTACTGGCGAAGAAAGGCGCGTTGGCCGCAATAGTTGCACGTGATGAAATGGCCGAAGGAATACTGGCTGCGCGTCAGCTGCTGGTGGCTCATCATTTTGTTTTCCAGATGTTGTGCGTGGTGCCACGACGGACAGGCCCTGCGCTCAACGACGCGTGCGCTGGCTGCTGTGATTTGTTCAATTGCAGACACGTGTGGCATAAGTACGCGATCCACGTAAGGCCCGCCAGGCCCACTAAAGTGATCAAACCGGTCAGTGCTTGTTGTTCGAGCAGTTGGACGGTATTGACTATTTCTGCCGCCTGCATTTCCAAGGTGTGCCGGAGCGCCGGCACTTGTGCAGAAAGGGTGTTTGTTCCAAGGAGGATTCCGATTCCGATTAACTGATGTTTGCTTGCCATAACTTTTGTTGTTAAATCTCTCTTTTGTTATGGTACAAAGGTCGGGGCAATGGAAAGCCCGGACAACCCCATGAGTATGGGGGGGGATGGGGGCAGGGCACTACAAAAGCCAACCAGTAAAAAAGGTGTTGCCGGTTGTTGTGGGCCAGGCCTGCCAGGCTAATTACGGAGTGGGTTGAACCGCATCAATCCGGCTGAATTGTTGGGAGCCCAGTCGCCGTAGCAGCTCGGCACTAAACGCGGCGTGTCGATTCGTTCAAGAATTAGAGATTGCCAAAGGGGCCGGCAATCCTGCGGGTGCTGAAACCAGGCATTTAGAATGCTGTCTATGGCTGCATCGTCTGCGGCGCCCAAGGTTTGTCTGCGATCTACCTTGTCCCAACATTGAGCGACCACGGTCCCGATGGCTTGGGCCGCCGGCCAACACTATCCGTTCAGCACCCGTTCTTCCTGGATTTGCCGCAGCAGTTCTTTTTGCAAAATCAGCAACTGCTTGTACTGCTCTGCCAGCGATTCAAAAACAGGGTTTTGTAAAATACGGTGTAGCCTGGCATCTTGTAACGATGCAGCCACATTTTCTGCGCCGGAGGGCATCTGCTCGTTTTCAAAGCGGTTGCAGTGCTCCACACGGCTGCGGAGAGCAGGCAGTGTCGTCAGGTGTAGTTGGAGCAGCGACTTCAGCAGGGTTTTGTTTTGGAGGATGCCCAGTTGGCCGGTAGCCTGCAAGGCCTCGAACGCCGGCAGATTGGCTGGCACTGGAAGCTCCCGGCAACACCGGGGCAGCAGTTGGCGCAGCGTAGCATCGGGCACCGATTGGCCCCGCAACACGGCATCGCCGATGCGCTGCCGGGCATATGCCAGCGCGGAAAAGCCCAGGGAATCGTTGGTTTGGCCGGCAATGGCCTGTTGTAACTCCAATTCCAGTTGCTCCAGGTAGAACGCTTCGATTTGTTGCGTCTTTTGCCCATGCCGCCATTCGTCAAACAACAACGCCAGGGTAACGCCGAGAAACACCATCAGGATTTGGCCGGCGGCGCGGAAGTAGCGAGACTGGGCCGCCGATTTTTTTCCAGAAGTCTTTTTTGCCATACGCAGGAGAAGGTAAAGGCAAAATGTAAAATGTAAAATGTAAAAGGTTGGGAGGGGAAACTGCACTGGTAGTTGCGCTTTGCCACTCAGATCGAACGACTGTACATCACCCTTTTGACTTTTACATTCTACATTTTACATTGCTCAGTTTTTTTTCCGGCGTAGGATTTGGCGCAGGGCTTCTACGGAGTCCAGAACGGCTTGTTCGTAAATGGCGGCGCCTTTTTTTACAATACGCAGGACAAGGTAAAGGCAAAATGTAAAAGGTTGGGAGGGGAAACTGTACTGGTAGTTGCGCTTTGCCACTCAGATCGAACGACTGTACATCACCCTTTTGACTTTTACATTTTACATTCTACATTTTACATTGCTCAGTCTTTTTTCCGGCGGAGAATTTGCCGGAGGGCGTCTACGGAGTCCAGGACGGCTTGTTCGTAGGTGGCGGCGCCTTTTTTTACAATATGGTCGTTGCCGGGCACGACCAGTTTGATCTCGCAGATCTGGTTGTCGGGCATGCCGCCGTCTTCAAATAGTTTGACATCGGCGCGAATGATTTTGTCGTTCTGCTCAAAAAGTTTGCGCACTTTGTTCTCTACGTGCGCTTTCAGGTCATCACTGGCTTTGAAGTGGACACTCTGGATGTTGACGTTCATATGCGATTATTTATGGTTAACAAGGTGTATGCGTTTATTCGGGGCAATACTACAAAACTTACCAATGGAGAAGGGCACCAACAGCAAGATCCCCGAGTCCTAACCGCTGTTGCCGGGTATTTGTTTACGCCAGGGGTTTTCAAACGGTTTCTAAGACAACCGGAGTTCCGCCCAGTCCGATTCGTCTTCTCCGGCTTTGATCTTGAATCCTTTTCGTTCGAACAAGCGCCGCATAGCGCCATTTACCTTCAAAAAAGAAGCCGTTATTTCCTGGTAGCCCTGTGCCCGCCCGATTTCAATAATATAATCGGTGAGGATACCGCCGAGCCCCTGCCCGTGCCAGGCATCGGCTACCAAAATGGCATACTCACAAGATTCGCGCCAGCCATCGCCCACGATCCGCACCACACCAATAATTTTCGGCCCTTCGTTTTCCTCGATCACCGCCACGATGGCCATCTCCCGGTCGTAGTCGATGTGGGTAAACCGCGCCAGCATCTTGTGGTCGATGCCCGGCATGTAGCCGAAGAAGCGAAAATAGAGGCTTTCCCGCGACGAATTTTTCACCAATTCGGCTTCCAACGGCTCGTCTTCCGGCCGGATGGGACGCAGCAGGACTGATTGGCCGTTGCGCAAGTGGGTGGTTTTGATCCACTGGGTAGGGTAGGGCGTGATGCTGAGGTGCTCGTACGGCTCGCGTTGGAGGCTGGGGCTGCGCTCCAGGGTAGCCGTGGCATCCAGCGCGATACCGCCGTTGGGACCCATCGCGAAGGGATTGATGTCGAACTCGCAGATGTCCGGGAAATCCATCAGCAGGTAGGCGAAGCGCACCAGTACGGTGTGCAACTGCTCCAGGGGCACGGCCGGCAGGTGTCGGAAGCCGCGCAGCAGGCGCACGATTTTGGTGTCTTCCACCAGGTGCCGGGCCAGGGCCAGGTTGAGCGGCGGGAGGCCAATGGCGCGGTCCTGCCACACTTCGGTGGCCACGCCGCCCAGGCCAAACACAATGACCGGACCGAAAATCGGGTCTTTGACGGCGCCGATGAGCAGTTCGTGCTGGTTGTTTACCATCGGCTCCACCGTCACGCCGGTGATGCGCGCGTCGGGGCGTTTTTGGCGCACGTTTTCCATCAGGAACCGGTACACCTGCCGGGCGCCGTGTTCGGTTTCGATGCCCAGCCGCACGCCGTGTACCTCGGATTTGTGCCAAATATCCGGCGATTCGATTTTCAGGGCCACCGAGCAGTTCAGCGCACAGGCAAACGCCGCGGCTTCATCTTCGGTTTTGGCCAGAAAACTGGTGTTGACCGGTATGCCGTAGCAGGCCAGCAGGCGCTTGCTCTCCGATTCGTGCAATTGTGTCCGCCCTTCTTTTTGCGCCGATTCGATCAGGGCCCGCGCTTCATTGCGGTTGATGTCGGCCAATTCCACCGGCAGGTCGGCCGGCGTCTCGTGGAGCAATTCCAGGTTTTCGCGGTAGCGCACCATGTGCATAAACGTCACCACAGCCCGCTCTGGAAAGGGGTACCAGGGTACTTTGCCTTCTTCCAGGATGGCGCGGCCGGTTTTTACGGTTTGCAGGCCCATCCAACTGGTGTACACGGGTTTGGAATACACGGCTTTGGATTCGGCCACTACGGTGCGGGCAATGGCTTCGGCATCCGTCACGCTTTGGGCGGTGAGGATGGCCAGCACGGCGTCCACATTGGGGTCGTAGAGGCAGGCATGCACCGCTGCGCGGAATTGCTCCACGCTGGCGTCGCCGAGGATATCGACGGGGTTGCCTTTGCTCCAGGCGGCCGGCAGGAGTTGGTGGAGGGTGGCCAGGGTGTCGGCCGAGAGCGTAGCCAGGGTGCCGCCGCGTTGTTCGAGGGCGTCGGTGGCGAGGATGGCGGGTCCGCCGGCATTGGTTACGATGGCGAGGCGGTTGCCGGCAGGCAAGGGCTGGGTGGCGAGCGCTTGCGTGCAATCGAACAACTGCTGGATGGTTTGTACCCGGATGACGCCGGCGCGCCGGAACGCGGCGTCGTACACGGCATCGTTGCCGGCCATGGCGCCGGTGTGCGACAAAGCGGCCCGGGCGCCCTGCACGCTGGCGCCGGCTTTCAGGATCACAATCGGTTTGGTTCGGGCGAAGGCCCGCGCGGCACTCATAAACTTGCGCGCGTTGGCCAGGTTTTCCATATAAATCAGGATACAGGCCGTGCGGCTGTCGGATCCGAAATAGTCGATCAGGTGTTCAAAACTGATGTCGGCCATGCTGCCGATCGAAACAAAATGGCTGAAGCCCACTTTTTTATCGGCTGCCCAGTCCAGAATGGCTGAGCCGAGCGCGCCGCTTTGGGAGATAAATGCCACCCGCCCGGGTGGCGGCATCGTGGGCGCAAAGGTGGCATTGAGGCCGATGGCCGGCGTCACGAGGCCCAGGCAGTTGGGGCCCACGAGCCGCACGCCACAGGCGCTGGCTTGTTGCCGGAGTTCGCGAAACAAGGCCTCGCCCTCCGGGCCGGCTTCCTTGAAGCCCGCCGACAAGACCACCGCGCACTCGGCCTTGGCCTGCTGGCAGTCTTTCATCAGCGCCGGCGTGAGGGCGGCTGGCAGCGCCAACACCACCAGGTCCGGCGGCGCCGGCAGGTCTTTGAGGCGGCTGTAGCATTTCACGCCCGCCAGGCTTTTGTATTTGGGGTTCACCGGATACACGGCGCCCTTGAACCCGCCCGCCAACAGATTCCGCAATACCGCAAAACCGATTTTCTGCGGCTTTTCCGTGGCGCCTACCACCGCAATGGATTTGGGGTAAAAGAATTTGTCTAAGAGCCGCTTCATTTTTCACTAAAATTTCCAATACTTCATCAGCAAGCCGGCGGCCTGGTGGAGGTACATTTCGTAGGTTTCCCAGATGCGGAGGCCGGAGGTAGTGCCGGTTTCGGGGTGGGGCATAGGTTCGTTGTTGACGCCAGCCAGGAAATTGAACACACAGCCGGGCAGTTCCTCTACGTTGTAGCCG
This sequence comes from Saprospiraceae bacterium, assembly GCA_020846655.1. Classification (GTDB taxonomy): domain Bacteria; phylum Bacteroidota; class Bacteroidia; order Chitinophagales; family Saprospiraceae; genus M3007. The sequence goes on from JADLDL010000102.1 coordinate 16,498, forward strand.
CCTTCGAGTACGCCGAAGAGTTTGCCGGGAAATGTTTCCTGGAGGGTTTTGCCGATCCAGTGGTAAAAATTGCCGGTGGCGCGCAACTGGAGCAGCGGATCGAACTGGTGAGCATCGAAACCGGCGGACACCGCCACCACGTCGGGCTGAAACTGGATGGCTGCGGGCAGCATGTATTCGATGGCGTGGCGGAAAATATCATCGCCGCTGCCGCTGGGCAGGGGGCAATTGATGGTGAAACCCTTGCCTTTGCCTTCGCCGATCTCGTTGGCCGAGCCGTTGCCGGGGTAGGCAGGGTATTGGTGCAGCGACCAGTAAAGCACCTGGTCTGTGCGGTAAAAAATATCCATGGTGCCGTCGCCGAGGTGGCCGTCGAAGTCGAGGATCAGGACGCGTTTGCCTTCCTGAACGGCTTTTTGGGCCGCTACGGCTACGTTGTTGAACAAGCAAAACCCATGCGCTTCGTCGCGGTAGGCATGGTGGCCGGGTGGGCGCACCAGGGCGAAATCGCCGCGTTCCATAGCCATGATCGTGGCGCCAACAGCCGTGGCGGCGGCCTTGAAACTACCCAGAGAGGCCTGGGTGTCGTTGTCGAAGGGCAGGCATTGGGCGCTGTGGAGCCGGATGGTTTCGATATAGGCCTTCGGGTGCACCAGATCGAGGTAGGGCTCGCCGTCGAGGATCAGCGGCTCGGGTGTCAGGTGGCTGAAGGCTTGTATCCGCCGCCGGTTTTCGGGGTGCGTATCGCCGGTATCGTGTTCCAATACGGCCGGATGGTACAGAATTTTCATAAGCGAGGTGTGTAAAATACCCGCAGGGGGCGGCCCAAATGTAACGGCCAAACGGCAAATTGCGGAACGGAACCCGCTCAAAATTGAATTTTCCAGGCCCCTGTTCTAAACCTTTTATCCGGCCCGGCGTTTTCTCCCCCGATTGCGTTTTGCAAACCTATATTTGCGCCGCGCAAATCCCTCAAAACCTGTCCTTCCAAATAATACCGCCGCTAACACCGGAGCGTTCATCGTTTTCGCAGTACACTCTTCGAATGTTCACCACTTGCCCGCCGGCCTGCCACAGCCGGGGTGCTCAACCTATTTGTCATGGCCAAACGATTGTTGCCCATCGGTATCGACGACATGGCGTTCTACGCGCCCAAACTCTATCTTGACATCCGCTCGCTGGCGCAAAAACGCGATTTGCCCGCCGAAAAACTCGAACAAGGCCTCGGCCTCTACAAAATGGCCTTGCCCGATGTGCACGAAGACGCTGCCACCATGGCCGCCGAAACCATCGCCGAACTCATCGAACGCAACCACCTCGACCCCCGCCGCATCGGCCGCATCTACCTCGGCACCGAAAGCGCCCTCGATATGGCCAAGCCCACAGCCACCTATGCCGTCGGGATGGTCGAAGAACGGCTCGCCGCTCGCTACGGCCCCGGCTGCCTGCGCCACTGCGACGTACTCGACATGACCTTTGCCTGCATCGGCGCCACCGATGCCCTCCACAATACGCTCGACTGGGTATCCACCAGCCCCGACAACATCGCCATCGTGGTGGCCTCCGATATCGCCAAATACGAACTGGGGTCCACCGGCGAGTACACCCAGGGCGCCGGCGCCGTGGCGATGCTGGTGCGCTGGCAACCGAGGCTGCTCACCGTGCGCCGCCTGTTTGGCGTGGCCATGGAGCACGTACACGATTTCTACAAACCCCGCCGCGAGCGCTACAGCGATACGCCGGTGTTTGATGGGCAATACTCCAATTTGTGCTACCAAAACCGCATGACGGAAGCCCTGAACGACTTCCGCCGCCGCGCCCTGGAGGCCGGTTTGTTCCGCCCCGACCAGTACCGCGCCCTCAGCGAACGCTGGGCGCGTATGATTTTTCACCTGCCCTACGCGTTTCACGCCAAACGTATGTTTGTGGAACACTTTGTGCGCGAGCGCAAAGCCAAAGGCATTTGGCCGCAGGATGCAGGCCGCTACGGGTTTGCGGAGCCGGTCGCCGAACAGTTTGCCGACGGCAAATCTTTTGAAAAAGCCTACGCGGGCTTTCTCAAATCGGTCAGCGAATCGCCCCTGTACCAGCGGTTTGTGCAGGAAAAACTGGAAAAAGCCCAGCGCGCGAGCAGCGAAACCGGCAACCTCTACACCGCCTCCATTTTCCTGGCCCTCATGAGTACGCTCGAATGCGACCTGAACGATGGCGCCCGGCTCGGAGGCAAACGCCTGGGCTTTGTGGCTTATGGCAGCGGCTCCAAGGCCAAGGTATTCGAGGCTGTGGTGCAGCCCCAATGGGCCGAAGTGGTGCGGCAATTCCGGGTATTCGACAAATTGTCGCGCCGGCAGCCCCTGAGCTGCGAGCAATACGAGGCCTTGCACAGGGGTACCCAAACCGAACCGCTCTTTGCCGAGCCCGGCCGCTGGGGCCTGGAGCGCGTCGGCACCGAAGGCGTGACGCTGGGCGCCCGCTACTACGGCGTCAGCGCCGGTTGAGCAGTTGGATGGCGCTTTGGCGGGCGGCTACGAAGTTGGAATCGCCGGCCTGGCGAGCAGACCAACGGAGCGACCGGATCAACTCCGGTTCGGCGAATTCATACTCGCCGGTCATGCCCCACATGTGCAGCACTTCGACCGCTTTGTTAAAATATACCTCGTTGTCGCCTTCCAGGCAGCGGACCATCCAGGCCCGGGCCTTGCGGCTTTCGCGCATGTCGAACAGGGTGTTGAACACATAATTGCGCCAGTAGTGCTCGGGATCATCTTCCTGGAGCAATTCCAACAGCAGGACTACGGCTTTTTCATCCCGGTGCTCGTTCCACAGGACGTTCGACTGTTCCTGCCGTTCTGTGGCGCTCAAAGGGGCTGTTGTTGTGCCTTCGGCGACAGGGTTTGGAGTGAGCAAGGCGCTGCCAGGCCGGAGGAATTCCACAACCGTTGACCAGGGCTCTTCGCCGAGTTGGTCGCGGGCAAACGCGGGTCGGGTCAGGCATTGTTCGTAAGAAATAAAGCCCAGAAAAACCGGGCCGTCGTGGAAGTTTTCGCTGCCGTAGTCGACGCCATAATCGCGCATGTTGACAAAATCGCTGGCTTTGTAGTTGCCAAAACTCCAGTGGCGCGGGTTGTCCAACCGAGGGTAATCCAGCAAGGGGAATGGCGCGTTGTAGGCTGCGCCGCCGACCTGGCGAAAGGTATTGCGGAGGATGGCCTGTGCCCACTTCCGGGTTTCCAACTCGGGCATGGGGAGGACCGGGCCATAAAACCAGAAATCGCTGAATCCCTGTACCTTCTCCACCTTTCGGTACGGGCTGTAGGCATCCGACAAATCCTTGTACAACAAGCCTTCCGGCGTGATGCTCAGTTCCCATTGGTACGTGTGGGTGACCTTGGTGGTGTAGCTGAACGTGCGGGTTTCTATATGTTGGGGCATCAGGTTGCGCCAAAAATCGTAGTGAAGCCGGGCGGTTTCAGACAGTTCCCTGTACTGGTCCAGCGCGGCGTCGAGCACCTGCCGGAACAAGTCGTTTTGCTGTGCCAGGGGTTCGTCTCCGAGTGCATTGTAGGTTTCAAAAAGTTCTGAAATCGTGAGTGTCTTTTCGTTGCAATGGACCAGTTGGCCGTCGAAATGAAGCATATGGAGGGTATGTTTTTTTATGTTAGGGGGCAAAACCAAACAACAAAGAAATACATTGGCGCCGGCAAATGCCTGACGAAAACGCACGAAGCCTGCGCTTTTTGAATTCAAGCGTACCGACAGACACCCGGAATGCCAGTTTTATCAAAATTGCCCGCCGTGGCCCTGTCGGAAAGCGATAGTTTTGTGCACAAAACATACGCACTTGGTCCATTCTACGTACAACCGACGCCGGCTTTTCCTCCTCTTTTTCCTCTTGCCCTGCCTGGTATGCGCTCAAGAAAGCCGGTTCGACACCGGCGACGACGGCTGGCGCGCCATTGGCGACCCGGTCAGCGCCATACCCACCTGGTTTGCCAATGGTGGCAACCCCGGCGGCTGGCTGCGCTCGGTTGATGCCTCTACCGGCGGCACCTGGCAATGGAGCGCCCCGACCAAGTTTTTGGGCAACAAATGCACCGCCTACGGCAATTTTTTGCGCTTCGACCTCACCGCCTCCGACTTCAATACGGGCAACAACCAACCCGATGTGACGCTCGTGGCAGGCCCTGTCCGGCTGGTGTTCAACACGCCGGTGAACCCTGCCACCACCTGGACCCACTACGACATCCTGCTCAGCGAAACCGCCGGCTGGCGCCTCGGCAACCTGAACGGGCAGGTGCCTACCGCCGCACAATTCCGCTCGGCACTGTCCAACCTGACGGGCTTGCAAATCCGCGGTGAGTTCCTCTCTTCGGCCGACGATACCGGCGGGCTGGACAACGTGGTGCTCGAATCCAATTTCGGCTTCGACCTCGATGCCAACGACAGCACCACGCCGCTGGATGCCGTAGATTTTGTGGCCGATAGCCTGTGCAGCGGCGACAGCCCGGTGGCCGACCTGGATGTGCTGTTGCTGGCGCAAACGCGCGTCGACTCGATCGTCGTGGAGATTCAAAACCCGCTCGACGGCCCAGCCGAAGTGCTGAACCTACCCGCCGCCCCCGCCACCGTCGCGGTGACAGGCAACAACACGCCCCGGATCGTGCTGCGCAACAATGGAACCGCTTCTGCCAGTGATTTTCAAACGGCGTTGCTGCTGATTCGCTACCGCAACGTGGCCCAGGCGCCCTCCCGGGCCCTGCGGCTGGTCCGGAGCCAGGTGTTTACGTTTTGCGGCGAAACCGCCGCAGCTACCACCAGCATTCCCTATTTCCCGGCCGGCTATGCTGGTGCCGACAGCACCCTGAACTGGTGTAGCTATAGCCCTGCGCAGGACTTGAGGACGCTGTTGGGGACGCCGGTGACGCAGGACGGCCGCTGGTCGCCGGTGTTGCCGGCCGGCCAGGTGTTCCGGCCAGCCACCGATAACGCCGGCACCTACACGTATATCGTGGAAAGCCCGGCCGGCTGCCCAAGCGACTCGGCTCAGTTGCAGATCAGCCTTGAGTATCCGCCGACGCTGCCCGCCGATACCCTAATTTGCCGCGACAGTACGCTCAGCATCAGCGTACAACCGGCAGCAGCGTTCAGCAGTTGGGCCTGGAGCACCGGCCAGAACCAGCCTTCCATTGTGGTGGCTGCCAGCGGCACCTATGCCGTGACGGTCAGCTCGACGCTGGGAAGCTGTATTTTTCAGGACAGTGTTCGGGTCGGGCAATTTGTGGCCCGGGCTGGCGCCGATGCCCAAGTGGTGCTGTGTGCGTACGACGATCCGGTGGATTTGCGCGACTACCTGGGGCCCAACTTGTCGGCGGAGGGGCGCTGGGCGCCACCCTTGGCTTCGGGCGCCGATGTGTTTCGACCAGCAGCGGATAGCCCCGGCCAGTTCCAGCACCTGGTAGACGGGCAGTTTGGCTGTCCGGGCGACACGGCACTGGTGCAGGTGCAGGTGGCATACCCGCCGGTGTTGCAGGCCGATACGATCATTTGCCGGGATAGCGCTTTGACACTCCGTGTATTGCCACCGGGCCTTTTTACCGATTGGCAATGGAGCACCGGCTCAGGGCAGCCTTTGCTGGTGGTGCGCGAAGCCGGTACCTATGGGGTTCGGGTGCGCTCGGTATTGGGCGATTGCGTGTTTGCGGACAGTGTCCGGGTGGGATTGATTACCTGTAGCGAATGTCCCCTGTATGTGCCCAACGCTTTTTCGCCGGACGACGACGGCCGGAACGACCTGTTTGAAACGAACTCGTCTTGTGTGTACCTGTACTATCGGTTGATGGTCTTTGATCGCTGGGGCAACCAGATATTTATGAGCGAGGACCCGCAAGTGGGCTGGGATGGGCGGTACCGGGGCAAAGAATTGCCACCGGCTGTATTTGTGTGGGTGCTGGAATTGGAGTCCGAGTTGTTGGGCGCGCCGCAACGCCGGCGTTTTTCGGGCAACGTGACCTTGTTCCGCTAGAACGAGGAAATGTAAAATGTAAGATGTAAAATGTAAAAGTCAAAAGGGTATGGAACGGCTCTAAATGCCTGGTGGCCCTGAGCCACAAATCTTGCCAGCAAGTGCAAGTCACCCTTTTGACTTTTACATTTTACATTTTAGGTAGTCAACCGGACAAGTGTTGATTCAACATTGTTGCCGCTGTTGGCGTCCTCGCCACAAGTGTACGGAAAGAAAAGAATGCCGAAATTAGAGGCCCAAACCTGGAATGGAATATCAGCAAAAGCCTCATCAAACTGTATGAAGTAGACCCAAACTTACCCCTACCGACAATAAATCTCAACATTCCGTACACTTGTGGCGGGGACGCCAACAGCGGCAACAAACGGCCCTAAATGCCTGGTGGCCCTGAGCCACAAATCTTGCCAGCAAGTGCAAGTCACCCTTTTGACTTTTACATTTTACATTTTACATTTTACATTTTACATTTGACTTGCCTCCATCAGGGTGTTGGCGAGGAAGTAGCAGGCCGTGGGGCCTGTTCGGCTGTTGGTTCGCCAAAATACTGCCAGGGTTTTTGTTCCTTTTTTTGGCACGATGCGGCAGCAAGCAGGCCGAGCAGGACGATCGTCCTGAAAAAGAATGCGTGACCGGAAAGGCGAAAATGTTTCATAGCTGGATTGTTTCATTGGCTTGGGGAAAGACAGGAAAAATGTGAAAAAGTGACACCGGATTAAAAAAAACAGGGTTTACTGTTGCGCCAGGTGGCGGGTATTTGTTTTCATAGCCCTCCATCCGACACCACATTTGACTTTGGTGCCGCAAAGGTAGGTGACACTTTTATGACAGAAAATAACATGTTCGTGTGAATCGGGTGGGCGAGAGGCCTGTCCTTATTCCAGGACGAGTTTTTCCCGGATGGCCTTTAGTACAGCTTCGGTTTTGGAATTGACCTGCAATTTGTCGTAGATGTGTCGGATGTGCGAGCGCACGGTATCGACACTGATAAAAAACTCGTCGGCGATAAGTTTGTAGGAAAAACCTTTGACCAGGCCTTTGAGAATATCCAGTTCGCGGGCCGAGAGTTGGTAGTCGTTGGGCGCTGTTTTGGCGGGTTCCTGGAAGAAATGCAGCACTTTCCGGGCCACACTGGCCGTCATGGGCGAGCCGCCCCGGTGTACGTCAAAAATGGCCTTGATAATTTCTCCGGGCGGGGTGCGCTTGAGCAGATAGCCGCTGGCGCCGTTTCGGATGGCTTGGAAAATCTTGTCTTCGTCTTCAAAAACGGTGAGCATAAGCACCTGACATGCAGGGCGAAGCGCCTTGAGCAAGGGCGTGGCTTCGATACCGGTAATGCCCGGCATATCGATATCCATGAGCACCACATCGGGCTGGAGTGCCGGGATTTGGGTGGGCAGGTCGCGGCAGTCGGAAAAAGCGCCGGCCAGCGTCAGGCCCGGCGTGGCTTGCAATAAAAACGTCATGCCCTCGCGCAAGTCGCGGTTGTCTTCAAATACGATGACGCGGATCAGATCTTCCATTGCAGCAAAAATGCAACGGAATTGCCGGCGCGCCAATAGCATAAACGGGTGATTTCAAAGGCCTCCTGCTATTTTACAACCAACAGTTCACCACATCAACGCTTTGCGCGCGGAAACTCGGCCCGCAGCAAAAGAATTCCGACAAAGCAAACGACCTTTGCCGTCGGAAAACTCAGGCATGTCTCGAAACGCCCATACCGTAGTATTCTCCTGTTTGTTGTGGTGCTTCCCGCTGTGGCTGCATAGCCAGGAAGGCCCCTATAGTTTTACCCACCTGGGTACGGCAGAGGGCTTGTCCAATGACCTCATTACTTCCCTGACCTGCGATACGTTTGGCTTCCTCTGGGTAGGTACCCCCAATGGCCTCAACCGCTTCGACGGCCGCCGCTTTCGTACCTTCCGGAAAGGTCCCGACCCCGCCAATGACCTGCCCGGCGACTATGTGGCGGCCATCTCCGAAGCGCCGGACGGCCGGCTATGGGTATCGACCGACAAGGGCCTTTGCCGGCTGGAGCCACGCAGCCTTCGCCTCGAACCAGTGCCCTTGCCCGAGGGCGCCGATACTATTGTCCGACACCATGCCGTGGGCAAGGTATATTTTGACCGCCAGGGAAGGGCCTGGGTGACGCGGGCCTGGCATTTGTCTTGCCTGGACTTGAAAACCGGCAAGAGCCAAACCTTTCAGCCCAGGATCGATACCGTACGACACCCGGAATTGCCCTTGTATCTAGACCGGCAGGATAGAATCTGGATCGTGCACAACGGATTTGTTTTCCAATTTGACCCGGCTACCGGACAAACCCGGGCCATCGTCGACGCCGTGACTGGTGAAAACAACCTGAATATTTTGGGCATTACTGAAGACGATGAGGGCCAGATCTGGCTGAGCTCCTGGGGGCGGGGCGTGTACCGCTACAACCCAGTCTCGGGGAACCTGGATCTCATGTACCGGAATCTGTACCCTATTCGGGGGGTTATGCCCGACAAAACGAGTTCCGGAGAACCCTTTTTCTGGGTAGCCGGTGGCCTGAGCGGCTTGTTTTTGTATTTTCCAAAACAGGATCTCCGGCAAGTGATGACCAACGATCCGCGCGACCCTTATTCGCACAATGGTTTTTATACCACGGTAATGTACCGCAACGACCGTACCGGCGATGTTTGGATCGGCACGGAAGTGGGCTTGGAACACTATGCCCCAACGGCAATTCGTTTCGGACGGGCTATTATTCCCAAGGAACCCGATTTTGGGCCATTTAACCTGGTGTCGGACATTGTGCAGGACCAAACCGACCCTACCGGACAAACCTACTATGTGGGCGTCTGGGCCAATTATTTTTTTCGCTGGCACCGGCCTACCAATGTATTTGAGCGGTTCAAGCGCAGCCCGAAACTGCCTCTGCAGGATGCTGAAGTGTTTTGCATGACCCAGGACCGGGCCGGTTTGCTTTGGCTGGGCGTCACCGGCGGCATCACCTCTTTTGACCCCCGCACCCGGAACCTGCGCAATTACAACGGGTTTTTTACCCAACCCAATCGAAGAAACAAAGTCATTACCCTTATGGAGGGGCGGGATGGTGTGCTTTGGTTGGGCGCCAATGCTGAGGGCTTGTGCCGGCTTCGGCCCGGCGCGCGCCGTCCGGAGCGTATTCCCCTGCCGCCGGAAGTGTTGTACCCCAATACGCCCGACCTGTTTGTACACCGGATAGATGAAGATACCCTGGGGCGTATCTGGATGGCCACCAACCGGGGCGTAGTGCGCTACAACCCTGCCAACGGAGAGGCAAAGGTCTTTCCAATTCCCGGAAAAATGATGCCGTATGATTGTGCGGGTATTTTGGTGGCCAGCTCCGGAAGCATCTGGGCCATGTGCGACCGTGTGTTGGTGGAAATGGACTATGCCGGAAAACCGTTGCGCAGTTTTGACAACGAGCAGGGCATCCTGGCCGCGCGTGGGTTTTATTTGCAGGAAGACAAATTGGGCAATATCTGGTTCAACAGCGATTACCTGCTGCACTGCCTCACCCCCCGAACCGGCACGTTCACCTACTACGGCCAAGCCGATGGTTTGTTCAGCAACGCCCCCACCGATGCCATGAGCCTGATGCCCAATGGCGAAATATTTGTCGGCTTTCAAAATACATTCAACTTTTTCGATCCTGCCCGGCTGCGCCGAAATACCACGCCGCCAACCATCGCCATTACCGCCATCCGGGTGCTGAATGAGGAAGCCAGCCTGGACCGGCCCCTGGTGCTGTTGCCCGGCCAAAACATGCTGACCGTCGAGTTTGCCGCCCTCAATTTCAGCCAGCCCGAGCGAAACCGCTATGCCTACCAACTGGAGGGTTTTGACCGCGACTGGATCTACACCGACCGGCCGGTGGCGGTTTATACCAACCTGGACGGCGGCCGCTACACCCTCCGCCTCAAAGCCGCCAACAACGACGGCATTTGGAACGAGCAAGGCGCCACCCTGCAATTTGAAGTGATACCGCCCTTGTACCGGCGCTGGTATTTTTTTGTCGCCCTGGCGGCCTTGCTGGCCGGCGCCATAGCAGCCGTCAGCTGGTACCGGCACCAGCAACGCCGGCGCCTGGAGCAGTTCCGCGAACGGCTGGCCCGCGACCTGCACGATGAAATGGGCAGCACCCTGAGCAGCATCCGGTTTTTCAGCGACTTTGCCCAAACCCAAATCGGGACTTCCAAACCGGAAACCTTGCCAGTGCTCCAGCGCATCAGCCAAAGTGCCACCTCGCTTTCGGAAAGTATGCAGGACATTATCTGGGCCATGAAAACCCGGCACGAACACCTGGAAGACATGGCCAGCCGCATGACCGAATTTGGCCTCCGGCTGCTGGAAGCGCGCGGCATTCAGTTCAAATCGAGTATCGACGAACATTTTCCCGTTCGGAAATTGTTGCCGGAACAACGCCGCAATGTGTACCTGATTTTTAAGGAGGCGCTGAACAATGCCGTGAAATATGCCCGTTGCAGCAAAGTGGAATTGGTTTTCCGAATGGAAAAAAACGGCCTCCTGATGGCTGTGGTGGACAATGGCCAGGGTTTCGACCCGCTGGCGCAAACTACGGGCAACGGATTGCACAACATGCTGCAACGGGCCAAAGACATCGGTGGCGATTTGCTCATCGAGTCTGCGCCAGGCAAGGGTAGCACCGTGCAATTGAAAATAAAGATGTAAAAAAGGTGGCCGCGCCCAACCTATCGCGGGCTTCCTGCGTAAACCGGTATGTTTGCAGGCTATAGCACACGTACATGACCATCACACCCGTCCTTTTACAAGCGGCCCAGCGCGGCGACCGCCTTGCGCAATCCCAGTTGTACCGGCAGTGTTTCCCGGTGCTCATGGCGGTGTGCCTGCGCTACCGGCGCGACGAGGGAGAGGCCATGGCTGCGCTCAACGACGGGTTTTTGAAAATACTGAAAAACCTGGACCGGTACCCGCCCGAAGCGCCTTTTGAGGCCTGGATCCGGCGTATTCAAATCAACACCTTGATTGATATGTTTCGCCGGGAGGCGAAATGGCGCGACAATGTGTTGTTGTCTGAAAAAATGGAGCAGCAAAGCGATAGCCGAGGCGTCGATTGGAACGAGGCCGACCGGCTTTTCGACGCGCAGCAACTCGAAAACCTCCTGCAACGCCTGCCCCCGGTCAGCCGGCAGGTATTCAACCTTTTTGCACTCGACGGCTTCAGCCATGCCGAGATCAGCGCCATGCTGGAAATCAGCGAAGGGACGTCCAAATGGCACGTCAGTTTCGCCCGGAGCCAGTTGCGCGCCTGGATCAAGGCCGGCCTCGAAGACACGACATCTATATCGGTACGCTAATGGAAAACAAGGATCGCTTGGACGAATTTTTACAGCAAAAGTTTGCGCAAGACAACCCCGAAGAGCGGCTGGTCTTTCGGGAAGAGTATTGGCTTCAGGCGCAGGCGCTCATTGAAGCCGATGAGCGGCGGCGCAAACGGCGCTTTTTTTGGTGGTGGCTCACGGGCGCCGGCCTGCTGCTGTTGTTGCTGGCTGGCTGGTGGTTCTTTGCCGCCCAGCCGGCGCCAACCGGTTCCTTCGCCCAAACCAACCGCTCTGCTCCAGCTCCTGCCTCCGGCCACCCAACCGGCGCCGGGCTGGCGCCGGTTTCTGCCCAAGGGGGTGGCCCTGACAGCGCTGATCCGGTTTCTTCCGTTTCCACCCCGGCGCTTTCGGCCGGCCAAACCCAGGGCGCTACGCCAATCGCCGCGAGCCCTGCGGCCCGCTCTTCGGTGCTTGCCCCGGAAACGGGCCACTCGAGCGCACGCCCTATTCCGACCGGCCCCGGGCGCAAGACCGCACCCACAGGTACGGCTCCATCGGCCGCCGCCATTGGCCCTGCCGGCACAGTAGCGAGGGGTACTGCAGGAAGCGGGAATGCCGCACCGACACCGTCCGGCACCGCTGTTCCGCCTGCCGGCTCCCGGCAAGCAGAAGCGCCGGGTGAAACACTGCCAAAGGGTGGCGTGTTGCCCATTTCGACGCCCGGGCCGGTGCTTGTGGATACGCTTGGCAGTCAGCCGCTAGATGCTCCGGCGTCGTTTCGCCGGCGCGCCAGCCTGGAACGCCTGCCCATGTTGCTGCGTTTTTTGACACGGCCTTTGCCGAAAATCCGCGCCCTTGCCGTGCCACCGCTGCCTCCGGTTGCGCGGATTCAACCGCAGCGCGACTGGCGTTGGGACGCCGGCGTGCTGGTCGCCGCCGCCACGCCTTCCGGGCAGTTGGAACAGGAAGGGCCGGGTATTGGTGTTGGCCTGAGTGCGCGGGTTCAGCGCAAAAGTTCGCCTTGGTCTGTTAACCTGGACCTGTTGCTGCGCCGGCAAAGCGGTAGCCTGCCCGATGGGATCATTCCGAAAGGAGAGGAAAACCTGCGCTACAGTTTTGGTTATATCCGGGAATATGCGCAGCAGCAAGTAAGCGGTTTGTACCGCCTGGAGTTGCCGCTGGCGGCCCAATACAGGTGGCGCGCGCTTCGGGCCGAGGCCGGCGCGATACCCTCGGTGTTGTTGTCGGTTTGGGCCCGGGAGGAGCGCGTCCGCGAGACCTCGCTCGAGCCCACGCCGCGGGTGCTGGATACCCGACAGGTACAGATCAACAACCGGTATTTTTCAACCTTCAACATGAGTTGTTTTGCCGGTGTGGAATGGCAGGCCGGCCGGCGCCTGGTCATGGGGTTGCGCGCGCACTACCAACCGGGGCTTTTTCAACGCGAAACCGATCTTGATTTGCCACAACCTCATGCATTTTGGGGCGATTTGCGGTTGCGTTATTTTTTCTTTTCGACAAAAAAATAAACGATGGGCACGACTAAAATGCGGGGGCTTTTGATGCTCGGGGCTATGCTGGGGTTTTGGACCTGCCAAAAGGGGGATATTCCGATAGGCCCTTCCGAGGATCCGGTATTTATGGTGAACTACCGGATCGACAACCTTATTTTTAACCAGGTGGCCGGGATACAAGGCGTTTATTTGTTTACCAACAGCGCCCTGGACAAAGACGAGGTGTGGGAATTTTCCGGAAGTTTTGCCTCGGATACGTGCCGGACGGCCGATTGCCCGGGTACACTCCGGTTTATCTGGCGGAACAACGCGGCAGCAAACGATTTCAGCACGACCTGGCGCTTGGGTTTGTTTCCGATGTATTACGCCAGCAATTCCGATTCTACTCGTTTTGGCACCTACCTGAGTTTTCTGGCCGGCAGTTCGGCGGCGCAGGAACCCATCTGGACCTTGGACAACAGCCAGGATTTGATTGCCCAGCAAGTTTATTTTGTCGGGCAAAACGGGCCGCTTCAGACGAAAGTATCGGCAGTGCACCAGGCTGGATACCGCAGTTCCCTGGATCAACAGTTTTTTCCGCTGGAGAACCAATTCTGCGTACAGGCCGCTTTGGAGGCGCAAATTGACACGCCTTTCGTACAGTTAAAAGTGATACCCCTCACCCCTGGTTCCTATGAATACCACTGGTTTAACGACAGCAGCGCCCTGGAAACTCAGGCGAATTGGGTCGTAGATGAGGAGTATGCCGTCACGATTACGGATATCGCGCAGGGCTGTTCTGCCGTGCTGTCGTTGGGAAACCTCCCGCCTAGCAGGGCCCAAATTCAAACCGGTATGGTGCTGGGGGAGTCGAAAGGAACAGTGCCTGCACAGACCGGAGGTCCGGTCATCGAGTGGATTGACGAAGAGGGCAATGCCTGGCGCAGCGACCGAAAGCCCCAGTTGTACAGCCAGGGGCAGTTCTATGTTCTGGACATCAGCGATTACCTGTCCAACGAAAATGGACAACCTACGATGCTGATGCAGGTTAGTTGGTTCTGCCAGTTGTACAATGCTGCGGGCGACACGCGGTTCTGCAACGGCAGCGGGATTATTGCTGTTGCCTGGCCGGGGTAGGGGGCTAAAATGGGGCGTTGGGGGCTGGTTTGGCCTTTTCAGGGGTATTTTACCCGGCCTTGGGACCGGTGTCTTGGAACTTTTTTCAAAAATATTTAAACCCCCTTTGGAAATCCGGATAAGGTGTGCTTATCTTTGCGGGCGCTTTTGAGAGACGGGGGTATCCGAATCTAATTTGGCCCGGCAAAAGCGGCAAATTTTGACTATCATATTTCTTACAATCAGGTAATGAATCAGAAAATTCGCATTAAACTACGGTCTTACGACTACAATCTCGTGGACAAGTCCACTGAGAAGATCGTGAAGACAGTACGGGCGAGTGGGGCCGTTGTTACGGGGCCGATTCCGCTGCCGACTGAGAAAGAAATATTCACCGTGCTGCGCTCGCCGCACGTGAATAAGAAGGCTCGGGAGCAGTTCCAATTGCGCACCCACAAGCGCTTGATCGAAATCTACACACCGACACAAAAGACGGTCGACGCACTCTCCAAACTGGAGTTGCCGAGCGGCGTAGATATCCAGGTTAAGCTCACCTAACTCGCATTTTTTAGGATTCAAGGTGGTTCTTTCCGGCCTCCATCAAAGTGATACTGCTCTGGCAGATTAACTGATGCGGTCGAAAGCGGTTCCGAACAACGGAAGGTCGCTTTTCCGCTTTTGTGCGCGGCCCTTGTATCCTGAACAAACGAACTATCCACCAATCGTTCAAAATATAAAATCGACACCTGTGAACGGTCTGATTGGCAAAAAAATCGGGATGACCAGCATCTACGACAAGAACGGCAAAAACGTTGCTTGCACGATTATTGAGGCTGGCCCCTGCGTTGTCACGCAAGTCCTCTCCGAAGATTCGGACGGCTACTCGGCACTTCAGTTGGCTTATGGCGAACGAAAAGCGTCCAAAACTCCGGCAGCAATGTCTGGCCACTTTGAAAAGGCTGGCACTGCGCCCAAACACAAAGTCCTCGAATTCCGGGACATGAACCTGAGCAAATCCCTCGGCGAATTGGTAACGGTAGACGAAATCTTCCAGGAAGGCGACAAAGTAAGTATTGTAGGCACCTCCAAGGGTAAAGGTTTCCAGGGCGTTGTAAAACGGCACGGCTTCGGCGGTGTGATGCAACAAACCCACGGTCAGCACAATCGTTTGCGTGCGCCGGGTTCGTTGGGTAACTCCTCCTTCGCCGCCAAAGTAATGAAAGGCATGCGCATGGCAGGCCAAATGGGCAACAAACGGGTGAAAGTGCGCCGCCTGGTAGTGCTCAAAGTATTTCCGGATCAAAACCTCCTCCTGATCAAAGGAGCGGTTCCGGGCCACAAAGGCGCCTATGTTGTTATTGAAAAATGATATTTGGTATTAGTATTCTGATATACCCTGTACTGTACAATATCTCAATATCCTAATCGCCCAGTATCTCAATATCGCATTAAAATGAAACTTGAAGTTTATAATATCAAAGGCGAAGCCACGGGCCGCTCGGTCGAATTGCCCGAAGATGTGTTCGGTATCGAACCGCACGAACACAGTGTATGGCTCGATGTCAAACGCTACCTCAACGCTCAGCGTCAAGGCACGCACAAGTCGAAAGAGCGCAGCGAAATGAGCGGCTCCACCCGCAAACTGCACCGCCAAAAAGGTACTGGCGGCTCGCGGAAAGGGGACATCAACAACCCGCTGTACCGCGGTGGTGGCCGTGTCTTTGGTCCGCGTCCGCGCAACTACGACATACAGGTGAACGCCAAAGTGCGCCGCCTGGCCCGTCGCAGTGCCTTGTCGGCCAAAGCCCAGGCCGGCAAAATTGTGGTGGTAGAAGATTTTTCCTTCGAAACACCGAAAACCAGCGCCTTCACAGCCATGCTGCGCGCGCTGAAAGTAGCGGATCAGAAACCGCTCACCGTTACCGGCGCCTACGATCAAACGCTGTACCTCTCCTGCCGCAACCTGCAACAGGCGGATATCGCACCGGCTACTGACCTGAATACTTATCAAATCATGCGTGCCGGCACCCTGATTCTGGCTGAAAGCGCCATTGAGAAAATTAAAGAAGTTTGTGCATAAGGTCGGTTCCCAAGGCTTGACTCTTGCCTCGGTTGTAGAACTGAGCCACAGGAACGGAGCACGAAGAACGAAGAACAAATAAAGTTATGGCTAAGCAAATTTTGATCAAGCCGGTCATCACCGAAAAGGCGACAAAACTCGCCGACAAACGCGACACGTACGTGTTTGTGGTGGACAAAGGCGCCAACAAAATTGAAATTAAAAACGCCATCGAAAAGCTGTACAACGTCAGCGTCGATAGCGTAAACACGGCAGTGATGCCGGGCAAACCTAAAACGCGTAACACAAAGACCACGATCGTACGCGGCGTAAAGTCCTCCTACAAGAAGGCTTTCGTTACCCTGACCAAGGGCGAACGCATCGATATCTTTGGCGAAGAATAAACTGAGTCCTCATCATGGCAGTTAAGAAATTCAATCCGATTACTCCGGGCTCCCGCTACCACGTAGCGGTTTCCAAATCGGAACTGACAAAAGGCGCTAAGCCTGAAAAATCGCTCCTGCTTACCTTCGGTAGCACCGGCGGTCGCAACAGCGATGGCCACCGCACCATGCGCCACCGCGGGGGCGGCCACAAGCGCCGGTACCGTATCATCGACTTCAAACGCAACAAGGAAGGCGTCGCTACGGTACAATCCATCCAGTATGACCCTTACCGGAGCGCGTATATCGCCTTGGTGGAGTATGCTGATGGTGAAAGAAACTACATCCTCGCCGCTAAAGGCATGGTAGTTGGCCAACAACTGCTGTCGGGCCGTGGTGTTGCTCCTGAAAATGGCAACTGCCTCTTCCTGGCCGAAGTGCCGCTGGGTGCTTTCGTACACAATGTTGAAATGCAACCGGGTGCCGGTGGTGTATTGGTGCGCAGCGCCGGAACATCCGCCCTCATGACGGGCCGCGAAGACAAATATGCTGTGCTCCGGATGCCTTCCGGCGAAATTCGCCGGATCCTGCTGACCTGCAGAGCCACGATGGGTACGGTCAGCAACCCGGACCACAACCTGGAAGTGATGGGTAAAGCCGGCCGTAACCGCTGGAAAGGCTGGCGCCCGCGCAACCGCCCGGTAGCCATGAACCCCGTCGACCACCCGATGGGTGGTGGCGAAGGCCGTGCCTCCGGTGGTCACCCGCGTAGCCGCAAGGGCCTGAAAGCCAAAGGCATGAAGACCCGCAGCCGCACCAAACGCTCTAATGCTTTGATTATCAGCCGTCGGAAAGGCGGTAACTCAAAATAAGAACGAAGTTTGAAGTTTGAGGTTTGCGCATCGGAAACGCTTTTCCGGTTTCAAACTTCAAACTCCGAACTCCAAACTTCAAACTGGATATTCACTATGCCTCGTTCGCTTAAAAAAGGCCCTTACGTCCATCACAAATTGATGGAGAAAGTATTCAAAGCCAAATCGAGCAACAAACGCCAGGTAATCAAAACGTGGAGCCGCGCTTCGATGATCATCCCCGATATGGTGGGCGAAACCATCGCAGTTCACAACGGTAAAACCTTCGTTCCGATCCTGGTAACTGAAAATATGGTTGGTCACAAATTGGGAGAATTCGCCCCGACGCGCAACTTCCGTGGCCACGCCGGAAACAGGAAATAATTTTTTAATGAGATCAATGGCGTCACTGCGCTCCCTGCGATCAATCAGATGTATGTTCCGGGTTTTCCAAGACCATTCATCCTTTGACCACAGCCGAAATCAGCAACAACCGTTGACCACATTGACCACAATTATTAATTAGAAAAATGGAAGCAGTAGCAAAATTGCGCAACTGTCCGATGTCACCCCGCAAAATGCGGTTGGTCGTGGATAATATTCGCGGAAAACGTGTAGTAGACGCCTTGGGCATCCTGCGGTACACCAACAAAGAAGCCGCTGTTTGGCTCGAAAAACTTCTCCTCTCCGCTGTAAACAACTGGGAGCAGAAGTCCGAACAAGACGGTGGTGCTGATGACTATGATCTGTACATCAAAACTGCGTTCGTGGACCCCGGTAGCATTATTTACCGCTTCCTGCCGGCACCCCAAGGGCGTGCCTACCGGGTGCGCAAACGTCGCAACCACGTTACCCTTATTGTTGAAAACCGGGTAAAACTCGGAACCGAGGAATAATCCCGGATTATCACTCTATCACACTCAATCACTCAGTTACTCAATATCATGGGTCAAAAAGCAAATCCGATCGGTAATCGCTTAGGCATCATTCGCGGTTGGGACTCCAACTGGTACGCCGACAAGGACTATGGTCTCAAGGTAGTGGAAGATGAAAAAATCCGCAATTACCTCCGTGCCCGTCGACCAAAAACGGCTACCGCTGATCCGCGTGATCGCAACAAACCGATGCAAAACGGCATTAGCCGGATCGTCATCGAGCGTACGCTAAAGCGGGTAACCGTTACGATCCAAACCAGCCGCCCGGGTATCATCATCGGGAAAGGCGGTAAGGAGGTTGACCTGATCAAGGAAGAACTCAAAGTGCTTACCGGCAAAGACGTCCAGATCAACATCTACGAAATCCGCAAGCCGGAACTGGATGCCAATATCGTCGGCGAGCAAATTGCTAAACAAATCGAAGCCCGGATCAACTACCGTCGTGCGATTAAAGGCTCTATCCAGGGCTCTATCCGCGCCGGTGCAGAGGGGATCAAAATCCGGATCAGCGGCCGATTGGGTGGCGCAGAAATTGCCCGTACGGAAGAATTTAAAGAAGGCCGTACGCCCCTGCACACCTTCCGTGCCGATATCGACTACGCTTTGGTAGAAGCCCTCACCGTGTACGGTAAAATCGGTATCAAAGTCTGGATCTTCAAAGGTGAAGTCCTCCAGAAACGCGAACTGACGCCGTTTGCCGGTATGGAAGGCGGCGAACGCCGAAGCGGAGAACGCGGCAACGAACGCAACGACCGATCGGAAGGCGGTGGTCGTGACCGTCGGGGCGGTGATCGCCGGGATCGTGGCGATCGCGGTGGCGACCGCGGCGGTAGCGGTGGCGGTGATCGTCGCGGTAGCGGCGGCGGCGGTGGAGACCGGCGCGGCGGCGCAGGCGGCGGTGGAAACCGTGGCGGCGGAGCCGGTGGCGGTGGAAATCGCGGTGGCAGCGGTGGAGCAGGTGGCGGCGGACGCCGGCGCTAAGCCCAACTCAAATTGACGGCGACTGAATTTTTAGGCTTTGAAAATCCTGCCAGTCGACGTAACTTTGCAGCCGTTTTCGCCAAAAAGCGAATATTTGTAGTATAAAACATTGATTGACAGGAATTTAAATAATTCATACGATGCTTCAGCCAAAACGTACGAAATATCGGAAGCAACATAAAGGTCGAAACCAGGGCTTAGCGCACAAAGGCAGTTCCA
>JADLDL010000103.1 GCA_020846655.1 Saprospiraceae bacterium
ACCATGTACATGCCGTATCCGATCACAAAAAACAAGGCGCCGAACAACATGGTGATGATAAACACCGCAAAAACAGCCCGCCCTTTGGCGTAGCGCATGGACACACCCACGACGCTAGTGTTCAGGCGGCCGTAGCGCAGTTGTTCGAAAGCCTCGTTGGTGAAGGCTTTTACTGCATGGATCGACTGTAGGGTTTCATCGAGCACGGTGTTGGTTTCGGCCAAAATTTCCTGGCGACGCTTCGAGAGTTTGCGCACCCAGCGGCCAAAAAACATGGCGCCGATGACAATCACCGGGAACGTGGCCAACATCACGCCGGCCAGTTTCAGCGACATCCAGGTGAGCATGGCTACGCCGGCCACGAGGATGATGATCTGGCGAATAAATTCGGCCAGCACGAAGTTGAAGGTATTGTAGAGTTTTTCCACGTCGTTGGTCATGCGGCTGACCAGTTCGCCGACGCGGCTTTTTTCAAAAAAAACGATGGGCAGGGAGATCAGTTTTTGGTAGAGGGCTTGCCGCACATCGGCTGTGCCTTTTTCACTGACTTCGGCAAACATCATCACCCGGAGGTAGGAAATCACCCCTTGCAGGGCGAGAATGCCGATCAGCCACCAACCCATCCGGGCCAGGTCAAAATTGACGACAGCCCCTTGCGCCACATCCAACATTTTGCCAATGATGTAGGGAAACACCATGAAAATACTGCTGGAAAAAAACAACAACACCAGCCCAAAAATAAATTTCCCGCGATACGGCCGGACAAATGCAAAAATTTTCAATGCTTCGCGCAAACTCTCGCGGGAGAGTTTGGGTTTGGGTTCTTCCTTTTTTTCCATGATCGGCAAAGTTGCGATTAGGAACTAAAAAAACAGCATAAAGTTTTTCTTGCCCCTGAAATTTGACATTAGCATGGCTGATGCTGCAAATTAACCGTAATTTTGGCAGGCAAAATCGATGAGCAGCCGCCTAGCGTCAAGGCTATGAACTGCTTACACATCATTTTTTAATAAAACTTCGTATGAGTTCAAGAATCCTGGTTTTGGCTGTCTTTGTGGTGTACAGCCTGGTTTGTTGGAACCGGTACGTGTGTGGCATCAAACAGGTGTGCGGCCCAATGGCGGAAGCAGGAGCCCAGCCCATTGCCGAAACGCCGACCATCGAACCCGACACCTTTGAATCGACGGCGCCAAGCCAACCCACTTTTACCACGCCTTCCAACCCGCCATCGACCCCGCCGCCCAGCAACACCAACGCTGAACCCGACCTCGACAAAGTGCAGGTTGAAGAGTTGGAAGACCGCGTGGTCATTCATTTTCCCTACAATTCCACCCGCAAGGAAGACGACGCCGCTATCGACGAATACCTGAGCCGCTTGGCCCGCCAACTGGTCGATCACGGCGGATCAGTGTCGCTTACCGGGCATACCGACAACGTCGGCGATCCCAAAACCAACGAAAAATTTGCCTTGCGCCGGGCCAAAAACATCCGCGATATTTTGATCAACAAAGGCGTAAACCGCAAACAGATCAGCACCCATTCGTATGGCGAACGCAAACCGCTCGCCACCAACGACAACCCGCGCGGCCGGTACAAAAACCGCCGTGTCGAAATCCGGGTAAAACAATAAGTTCCTGGGCACTCCACCAGTGCTGCATTCATCATCTGCGATCTACGAGCCAAAAACGCAAAACATTTTACCACCATGTTTCAACAAAACGTCTTCGAAGGGCCGGGTACGGGCACATTTACGTCACACAGTTTTGAAATCATTCTCCTCCTCCTGGGCGCCGCACTAATCGGTCTTTGGTTCGGCTGGATCCTCTGGAGCAAATACCGGCAAAGTGCCGAACGGCTGCGCCTCGAAAACGAAAGCCTGAACGCGACCACCGCCACCCTCAGGACTGAAACCGACAGCCTCCGCGCCAAACTGACCGAGATCGAAACCGAACGGAGCAGCCTGGTCGCTCAAGTACAAAACCTGAACTGGGAAAGCGAAAACAACCGGGGCCGCCTGGCTATCCTGGAAAGCGATCTCGAAAAAGTGCTCGAGCGCAACCGCCAACTGGAAACCGAACTCGGCCTGGCCCTCGACCCCGACGCCGATACCCAAACCATCCCCTTCGAGGTGACGGCTCCCATTCCGACAGACGCCCACGATGATCTGCCCGACCTGGAAGAATCCATCGCCAATGCCATAGACGATACCTTCGACCGGGCCAATCTGGATATGCCCGAACTGGAAGACGCCATCGCCGACGCCGTGACGGCTGCCATTGCCACCCACCAGGACGCACAGCCCGCGGACGAGCAGGAAGAAACTCAGGCCCTGGATTTGCCCAACCTCGAACCCCAACCGGAAACGGAACTCCGGGTTATTTCACCATCGGCCGAACCCGGGTTTGTGGAATTGTCCGACCCCTTGGTGGCTGCCGTGCATACCGGCCCCCGCGACGACCTGAAAATTGTGGAAGGCGTAGGGCCCAAAATCGAAGAACTGCTGTTCAAAGCCGGCATCACGACCTATGGCCAACTGGCCGCCACCTCTGTGCAACAACTCAAGGAATTGCTGCAGGATGCCGGCTCGCGCTTCGCCATGCACGACCCCGGCACCTGGTCCGCGCAGGCTCTGCTGGCTGCCAATGGCGAGTGGGACAACCTGAAAGCATACCAGGATTTCCTGAACGCCGGCAAACGGCCGGATAAATAAGCCCAAAAGGGCGCTCCAGGGCAGCAAAAAGCCGGGATGGGGATACCCCTGTCCCGGCTTTTCGCATATTTTTTCCCGCACAGACAACTTGCAACGGCATTTTCCGGTCAACATGCCATGTTCAATCGATTTCCGCTATTCGCCTATGTGTTCCTGGGGCTGGTTTTGCTCCCAGCCTGTACCACGCAATCGTTGTTAAAAGTGATGACCAGCTCGCCGGATATCCGCTACGAAATTCCGGCCGGCCGGCGGTGGAACAAGTATGAAAAAGACGCGCTGTACCTCTCGGCCCTCGTCAAACACGCCTACCCACGGCTCGATCAGAAAATGGACAGCCTCCGCTATACCGAAGCCAGTCGTACCTACCTGATCCGGAGCCAGTCGGTGCCAAACAACGCCGCCTTTGCCCTCGAGACCCAGCGATTTCTGGCTGGCCTGCGCGATGGCCATACCCAGGTGCCGCTCCGTTTCGGAGACTCGCCCAAGCAATTTTTCAGCCTTCGCCTGGCCCGGATAGCCGAGCAGTTGGTGCTTGCCAACATCGACGCCGGCGTCGATAGTACCTGGATCGGGGCTACCATTTTGGCTATCAACGAAGTGCCCATAGATACCGTGCAGCGCCGGATGCTCGCCTTCGAGTCGGCCGAAAACCCCTACTGGGCGTTTAAATCCTTTGTGGCAAAGGTGCAATACCCGGGGTATTGGGAAGCCTTGGGCGTGTTGCAGGGGCCGCGCGCATTGTCCTTTTCTTTGCTGGACAAATCTGGCCGTTCCGGCCAAATTACCTTGTTGCCGCAAGCCAAATTTCAGGTCCATACCTTGCCCGCTGGCAAGCGGAAATACGCTTTTACACGCAAGCAGAACAATGGTTTTTATACCAGGATTTTGAAAACCGAAAATGCGGCCTACCTCCAAATGAATACCTGTCTGGATTATGTGGCCATCAAAAGCGAAATCAACAACTACACCAATGTGCTCACGCGGCCGATTGCCTTGTCTTTTTTGCGCAAGCAAACCCGGGATGCGCGCAACTTCGGGCTGGTGCTGGAGGAATTTTTCACCGCCATACAACAGGAAAACATCGGGAATGTAATCCTCGACCTCCGCTACAACAGCGGCGGCGACGAGCGCCTGGGCAAACAATTGATCTGGTACCTAAGCAGCCGGACCGATCTGGTGGGTTTCAAAACCTACTACCAGGTGTCTGATTTTTTCCGCCAGCAAGTAAAAGTGGACCACCGGAAATACCAGCGGGCGTACCGGCAGCAATACGGGCGCGACTTGCCGGAAGGTCTGCTGAATGTGGACAGTGTTTTGGGCAGCAAGCCCTTTTTTGAGGATATCGACTACCCCAATTCGCCGTTTGTGCTGTCGCGGGCACTGCCCAAATTTGAAGGACAGGTCTACGTACTGGTGGGCGAAAAAACCATGAGCGCCGCACAAGTGCTGGCTACCACCCTTAGCGACAACCACCTGGCCACCATCGTCGGCACCCCAACCGGCAACCGGCCCAGCACACAAACCGGCGCCTCGCCGTTCAAACTCCCGCACACCAAAACGCTGGCGACCATGTCGTATGTGTTTATGGAGCGGCCCAATGCAGCCAAGTCGGCCGACGATGCGTTGTATCCCGACATGTTGATACCCAACACCTTGGAGCAGGCGCAAAACCGGCGGGACGAGGCCTTCGAATATATCCTGCAGCGCATCGCTGACACCCGGCACTGAAATTACTTAGCGGATCACCACGTCTTTGATGTATTCTTCGCCAATGGCATCGTTGAGCAGCGACTTGATTTTGTCTTTCCCAAACGACAACTCATGCTTGAGCGGCGCTGATAAAATGGTGAGGTACAGGATATTTTTCCGTACCTGGATATTGGACGTGTAGGTAGATATTGTTTTGCCCATCATTTTCTCCCACAGCATTTTCACCCGCGTCTCGTTGAGCCGGGGCTCGAGGCGGTATTCGCGCAGCATATCCTGCATGGCTTCCTGGAGAGAGATATCGTTTTTCTTTTTCATGCGGGCTGAGCCGGTCGTTTCAAGTGGAGCGAAATATACGCCAGCCAACCGAGAAACAGGGTAATGCTGCCGGCAATAATTGGATAAGCGCCGTTCAGGCTGCTCAGATAGCCCGCCAGCAAGGGTGGCACAATTTGACCGACCGAAATCATACTCTGGTTGATGCCCAGGATCTCGCCCTGTTCCTCCGGTCGGGCCTGAGCGCTCACCTCTGTCGTCAGGTTCGGGGCAGTAATACCCTGAAACGTAGCGATGAACGGATTGACCCACAACACATTCCAGGGATTGTCAAAAAGCAGCACCATCGGCAGCGATATGGCCAGCAGCAAGATAGACACGCGCAGCACCTGCGTCGAACTGAACCGGGCCGAAAGCCGCCGCACCGTTACCCCCTGCGTGATGACCAGCCAAATGCCCACCCAGCCAAAAATGAGCCCAATGTCTTTCTCCGACATACCGAAGCGCTGAAACAGATACACCGAAAAAAACTGCGTAAAAAAGGAAAAACCCAGCGACAAGAGCAGGGACACCCGAAAAATGCCGCGCACATGGGGCGATTGAAAGGCCTTTTGAATATTGGCAAAACCCGACAAAAAATTGACGGCCGTATGCCGCCGGTTGGCGAGCGTCTCCGGAAACAAGACCCACAGCAGCACCAGGTTGATCAGGGTCAGGAAGGCCGTGAACCAAAATGGCGTGGAGTGGTCAAACCAGGACACCACCGTATTGTCGGCCAGCACACCACCCAGGGCCGGGCCTAAAATAAAGCCCAAGCCGAAGGCCATGCCCACCAGTCCGAAATATTTGGGCCGGGTTTCGGGGGCTTTTGCCGTCAGGTCTGAAATGGCGGAATACACAATGCTGATGTTGCCGCCGGTAAAACCGGGCAAGGCCCGGCTGATAAACAAGAGCGGCAAATTTTTCAAAAGAATGGCTACGCCAAACAACAGGTACCCCAGCAAGGTGCCGACCAGGGAGATCGCCAGCATGGGCCGGCGGCCGTAGCGGTCCGACAAGGCCCCCAACACCGGCGCCCCAAAAAACTGCATCAGCGGATACACCGCAATCAGGTAGCCATACCAAATGGATCGGTCTGCCGATGTGACGCTGGCGGGCAAGAAACTGGCGTCGGCCGCTACAAACAAGGCCGGCAGCACCGGGATGATAATCCCAACCCCCAGCATGTCCAGGAAAACGGTTAGGAAAATGGGGGCAAGCGGCGAGTGTTTGGATTGTTTGGACATACCATTCAGGTCTTGAGCGAGGGGTGTAAGGGGCTATTGCAAGAAATCGACGCCTTTTTGGAGCCAGCCGAGCGTATCGGCTTCCGGGCTGCCCGGTTCCGGCTCAAACTGGTAGGCCCATTGGGCGGTAGGCGGCAGGCTCATCAGGATACTTTCGGTACGGCCGCCGGTTTCGAGGCCGAATTTGGTGCCGCGGTCCCACACCAGGTTAAACTCCACATAGCGGCCGCGCCGCAACATCTGCCAGCGCTTTTCGCGCTCGCCCCAGGGCCGGTCTTTGGCCCGGGCCAGGAGTTCCGTGTAGGTTGGCGCAAACGTTTCGCCTACGGCAACCACATACTCGAAGAGTTGCTCCTGGCTCAGGCCGGAGTTGGCCTCGTCCTGGTAGTCGAAAAATATACCGCCGATGCCCCGCGTTTCGTTTCGGTGTTTGATGAAAAAATAATCGTCCGCCTGGTTTTTGAACCGGGGGTAAAAATCGGGGTGAAACCGCCCGCAAACGGACTGGAGTTGTTGGTGAAAAAAACGGGCGTCCTCCGGCACCACATAGTGCGGGGTCAGGTCGATGCCGCCGCCAAACCACCAACGCTGGCCTTCCGTTTCAAAATACCGGACATTCATGTGAATAATCGGGGCCATTGGGCTGTGCGGGTGCAGGACAATGGAGACGCCGGTGGCAAAAAAATTGGCCCGCGGAATACCCATGTTTCGGGCAATTACCTCCGGTAAAAGTCCGGTCACGGCCGAAAAATTCACCCCACCCTTTTCGATTGTTTGCCCCTCGATCACCCGGGAGCGGCCTCCCCCACCCTCGTGGTGCTGCCAGGCATCTTCCCGGAAGGCGCCTCCGCCGTCGGCGGCTTCCAGTTGGCGGCAGATGTCGTCCTGAAGAGCCTGAAAACGCGCTGCAATAATTTCTTTCGTCAACATGGCGCAAAGAAACGGGGAATTGAGGTGTATTTTCACGGCACCGAATCAAATCCACCATGAAATTACAAGCATCCGAACTTATCCTGAACCCGGACGGCAGCATCTACCACCTGCACCTGCTCCCGGAACAACTGGCGCCCATCATCCTGACCGTCGGCGATCAGGACCGCGTCGATCTCGTCAGCCGCTATTTTGACCGGGTGGAATACCGCGTCCGCAAACGCGAATTCGTGACCCATACCGGCTGGCTTGGCAACACCCGGCTCAGCGTAGTTTCCACTGGTATTGGCCCCGACAACATCGACATCGTGCTCAATGAAATCGATGCCCTGTTCAACATCGACCTGGACACGCGCACAGCCAAGCCGCACCCGACCGCCCTGACTATCATCCGCCTGGGCACCGCCGGCGGCTTGCAGCCGGAAGTGCCGGTCGATAGCCTCGTGGTGTCCGCCGGAGGCATCGGCATGGATGGGCTGCTGCAATTTTATGAAGCGCCGGCCCAACAACGGCAGCCCCTGCTGGATGCCTTGCGCCAGCATTTTGCCGGCGAATGGAGCTTCCCGTTGGCGCCATATTATGCCGCCGCCGACCCGGGCTTGCTGGCCAAGTTCCAGGCGGGTTTGTACAGCGGCTACACGGCCACCAACCCGGGTTTTTACGGCCCGCAAGGCCGCCAACTGCGCGCGCCCGTCCGGATGCCCGGATACCTCGATCAGTTGCAGACCTTTTCGTTTGAAGGCCAGCGGGTGCTGAACCTCGAAATGGAAACCGCCGCGATTTACGGGTTGGCCCAATTATTGGGCCACAAGGCCTTGTCGGTCAGCGCTATACTGGCCAACCGGCCCTTAGGGCAGTTCAGCCGCGACAGCGACGCACTACTCCAGCGCCTGATCGAAACCTGTCTGGAAAAAATAGAAGCCGGATTGTGAGGCGATTTGCCGGAAGCCGGTACTTTTAGAGCCTGAAACCGAATTTGTCATTTTCACCAAAAACACGATTGCTATGAACATTCAATTGCCATCCCCCAACGGGTCCCGTTGGTTTTATGCCCTGTTGCTCAGCATCACCCTGGCGGGCTTCGGCGCGGGCCTTTCGTCCTGCGCCAGCGCCCAGTTCAGCCAAACGGCGCTGGACAACAGCGTTTCCCTGGGCAAAGACCTGCCGGTACTGATGAACAAGGCCACCAAAGCCTATTCCGACAACGAAACGGAGGCCAATGCCTTGTTGGCGAAAGTAAACGATGCCTACACCCTGGCGGCTTCCTTCAAAAAGAACAAAGACGTAGCAGAGCAATGGCGCATCCTGCGCGACGATCTCGTGCAGCCGTTTTTGACCCGCTGGAAAGAAAAAGGAAAACTGGATAAAGATTTCATCAGACCGGCCGCCGAGCAGGTCAAATCCGCCCTGGGAGCCATCGAACGCGCCGAAAAAGCCAAGCCGAAATAAATCACCCATCACTGAATAAAACGTCTTGATATGCCCAATAAAAAAGTGGAAGAACTCATCGCCGGTCTGGATGACCAGGTGATCGATGTGGTCGGTCAGTTT
The DNA here is from genome assembly GCA_020846655.1 of Saprospiraceae bacterium. Taxonomy (GTDB): domain Bacteria; phylum Bacteroidota; class Bacteroidia; order Chitinophagales; family Saprospiraceae; genus M3007. The sequence continues at coordinate 8,461 of JADLDL010000103.1, forward strand.
GTCAAACGGCGCAAAGCCGCCTACGAACAAGCCGCTATCAAACTAAAAAACGACTTGCGCGACGACGTGGTCCGGTATTCGGAATTGCTGGAAAAAAAGAAAATTTCAACCGAGGATTTCGAATTTTTGGTGCGCGGCCGCTCGGCCCAACTCAAAATCGAACTGCTGGAGCATATTTCCGTTTCCAAAGCCAAGTTCGACCTCGTCACGGAAGATGTGATCAAACTGGTGCTGCGTACCACTATTGCTGTTGTTGCCGCGCTGTAAACGCCGGTTGCATGGTTTGAAAAAAATCCGCAGGGTTTGTAGCCGGGATAAAAAAGCAGCCTTTTGGGCTTTTTTAGCCTGACGACAAACCCTGCGGATTTTTTTGTCACGGCAAGTCTGCCATTTTGTCATTTTAATCAGCAAAAGCCAGTACCTTCGCGCCGCAAATTGAACCGGCAAGTATGTACGACAGCAATCCAACATTAGAGGGTCTGAAGACCATCGACGAAGCAAAACAAGGCAACGTATTGTTTAAAGAACACTGGCAAGAATCCTCTGTGCCTGGTGAGAAGAAATTTTATATCGAGAGTTATGGTTGCCAGATGAATTTTTCGGACAGCGAAATCGTGGCTTCCATCTTGTCCGACGTTGGCTATTCGCCCACCCGCAACATGGAAGACAGCGACCTGATCCTCATCAATACCTGCTCGATCCGCGAGAAAGCCGAAGAAACCGTGCGTAAACGCCTGCGCGTGTTTGACGTGCTGAAAAAACAGCGTCCGGGCCTCGTCGTGGGTATTTTGGGCTGCATGGCCGAACGCCTGAAAAAGAAATGGCTGGAGGAAGAAAAACTGGTCGACCTCGTGGTGGGCCCCGACGCCTACCGCGACCTGCCCAACCTCATTGGCAGCGCCGAAGATGGCCACCGGATGGTCAATGTGCTGCTTAGCCGCGAAGAAACCTACGCCGACATCAGCCCGGTGCGCCTCGAAACCAACGGCATCACCGCCTTCATCAGCATCATGCGCGGCTGCGACAACATGTGTTCCTTCTGCGTGGTGCCCTTCACGCGCGGCCGCGAGCGCTCCCGCGACCCCTTCAGCGTGTTGGCCGAAGCCACCAACCTGTTTGAAAACGGTTACCGCGAGGTCATGCTGCTCGGCCAAAACGTAGATTCCTACAAGTGGGACAACCCCGAGACCGGCCAGCACGTCGATTTTGCCGACCTGCTCGAACTCGTCGCCCAGGTACACCCCTCCCTGCGGGTGCGGTTCAGCACCAGCCACCCCAAAGACATGAGCGACAAGGTGTTGTACACCATGGCCCGCCACCACAACATTTGCAAATACATCCACCTGCCGGTCCAGTCGGGCAACAGCCGGGTCCTCGACATGATGAACCGGACCTACGACCGGCCCTGGTGCGAGCAGCGCATCGAAGCCATCCGGCGCATTCTGCCGGAGGCCACCGTGTCAAGCGATATCATCACCGGCTTTTGCACCGAAACCGAAGAAGAACACCAGGATACCCTGAGCATCGTGGAGTGGGCTAACTTTTCGATGGCCTACATGTTTTACTATTCCGAACGCCCGGGCACCCTGGCCGCCCGGAAATACGCCGATGACATCCCGGAAGACGTCAAAAAGCGCCGCCTGAACGAGGTAATTCGCTTACAAACCGCCATCAGCCTGCGCCACAACCAGGCCGATATCGGCAAAACCTTCGAGGTACTGATCGAAGGGAATTCGCGGAAGTCGGATGCAGATTTTTGCGGCCGCAACACCCAGAACAAGGTGTTGGTTTTTCCAAAAAAACCGGGGCTGAAGCCCGGCGATTACGTGCAGGTGACGGTCAAGGATGCCACCAGCGCCACCCTGTTGGGGGAAATAGAAGCCTGATAACATGTCCAACCCACTGCAAAGTATAAAAGCCCGGTTCGGGATCGTTGGCGCATCTGCCCTGCTCGATGCCGCCCTGGAAACGGCCGTCCGGGTAGCCCCGACCGACCTGACAGTGCTCATCACGGGCGAGAGCGGCGTCGGGAAAGAAGTATTTTCCAAAATCATCCATGCCTTGAGCGCCCGCAAACACAACGATTTTATCGCGGTCAACTGCGGCGCTATTCCGGAAGGCACCATCAATTCCGAATTGTTCGGCCACGAAAAGGGCTCGTTTACGGGCGCTGTCGGCGACCGGAAAGGCTATTTTGAATCGGTCAACAACGGCACGATCTTCCTCGACGAAATCGCAGAAATGCCGATGGACACCCAAGCGTACCTCTTGCGGGTGCTGGAGTCGGGCGAATTTTTGCGGGTCGGCTCCTCCAAGGTGTTGAGAACAGATGTCCGGGTAATCGCCGCCACCAACGTCGACCTCGAAGAACGCGTGCGCAAAGGCAAATTCCGGGAAGACCTGTACTACCGGCTGAGCACGGTGCCGATTAAAGTGCCGGCCCTGAAAGACCGGCGGGAAGACATTTCCATGTTGTTCCGGAAATTCATCCACGATTTTGCAGAGAAATACCGCATGCACCCCATTCGCCTCGACGAGCAGGCGCAGTTTGTCCTGGAAAATTACCGCTGGCCGGGCAATATCCGTGAACTCAAAAACGTAGCCGAACAGTTGTCGGTGCTTTCCGAAGACCGGGACATTGCCGCTGCCGACCTCCAACGCCAGATGCCGCATGTGTTTGCTCGCAACCTGCCAGTAGTGGCCGACCGCAACGGGCACGGGCAAATGGGCAACCACGATTTCCAGGAGCGCGAGATTTTTTACAAGGTGTTGCTGGATATGAAAAACGACATCAACGACCTCAAGGCGCTCATTTTTGAACTGGTGAACCGGAACAACCTGAGTATGCCCGAATTGAGCGGCCTTCGGCGCCTGCAATCCACCCTGGGTTTCCCACATGGCGAGCGCAATACCGAGCATACCGATTTTAATATGCAGGATGCCGGCGGACACAGCCCCGTCGATACGAGCCGGGTGATGCCGATCATCATTGAGCCCAGCAAGTCGTCCAATAGCGGCTATGATCGAAACGAGGTGGAGGACACGCCCCTGGCAATGGATGAAATTGAAAAAGAAGCCATTCGCCGGGCGCTGAAAAAGTACAACGGCCGGCGCAAGGAAGCAGCGGAAGAATTGAAAATCTCCGAACGCACCCTGTACCGCAAAATCAAACAATACAACCTGTAGGGCGAATTTTCAATTCGCCTAAACGTGCGTTGTGCAGG
>JADLDL010000104.1 GCA_020846655.1 Saprospiraceae bacterium
AAAACACTCGCCAATAAACTCAATTCGCAGCACGGAATAGCACACGCAATCATGCAGCGACACCGTAAACGACAGGCTGATATTGACCGATATTTAAATTATTCATAATTTGACAAAGTAGAACTAAGCAAGGAGCCGCGCTGCAGGAGACGGCGTTTATACTGTTGACGAGACTGCATTGGCCCGATTTACTGGCCGGCCATGACCCTGCCGGAACATTTCCGGCGAAGCAGGCGATGGCATCCAGGTACTTTACCTTTCCTTTACAATCTTTTACACGAGATACAGCCATGCAGCAACCCCTGCCGATACCTTTGGAAAAAAATGATTCGAATGAAGCATGTTTATGGCTACGCCTTTTTCTCCCTGCTGCTGTTCAGCATGACGGTTGTCCCGGCCTGCAGCGGTCAATCCAACCCACCCACACCTGAAAACAAAGCCTCCGGCCTGGATCTACTCCCTGCCACGGGCAGCCAGATTGACGAGTACGTAGTTGAGGTCTTTGAAGATTCCAAAGGCCATCTCTGGTTCGGCACCATCGCCAAAGGCGCGGCCCGCTATGACGGCAAAACACTGCGGTATTTTTCTACCCAGGACGGGCTGTGCGACAACACGATCGTCAGCATAGCCGAAGACAAAGCCGGCAACCTCTGGTTTGGCACGCATGCCGGCGTTTCCAAATTCGATGGGAAAACCTTCAGCAATTTTACGGAAGAAAAAGGCATTCATGGCCCGGGTGGTACGATGCTCGTCGACCGGCAGGGCAATGTTTGGGTCGGCACCAACCACGGCGCGTTTCGCTACAACGGCGATTCGTTTGTCGAATTCAAAATTCCTGTCCCGGTGATCGAAAACCCATCCTACAAATGGGTGCCCGGCAAAATCTGGAGCATTCGGGAAGACCAAAAAGGCAATATCTGGTTTGGCCGCGACGGCTATGGCGCCTGCAAATATGACGGGTCCTCGTTTACCCATTTCACCAAAAAAGACGGCCTGGGCAGCAATAACGTCAGTAATATCCTGGAAGACAAGCAAGGCAACCTCTGGTTCGCCACGCTCACTTCCGATTTCCCCAGAAACGCCAAAGAAGGCGGCCTGTGCCGGTACGATGGCAAGACCTTTGTACCCTTCCCGGAAATGAAAGGCCTCCACGAAAACGACGTTTACACCATCTATGAAGACCGTGCAGGGAACATCTGGATCGGTGCCATTGGGCTCGGCGCCTATCGGTACACCGATGGCCGCTTTACCTTGTATACAGAAGTTGACCGGAAAGACCTGATCTATAATTTTGGCATACAAGGGATTCTGGAAGACCGAAACGGAACGCTGTGGTTCGGCTTTTCCGGAGGGCTTTTTCGCTTTTCTGGCACTTCATTTGTCAATGTAACGACGACCGGGCCCTGGAAGTAAATTTTATACAAAATCAAACACCGGCTCATGAAAATTATAACCTGGAACTGCAACATGGCGTTCAGAAAAAAATGGAGCGCTCTTGTTGAACTGAACCCGGATATTCTGATTATTCAGGAATGTGAAAACGAGTCCAGGTGTCAACAAACACACTTTATCCCAAACTATAACGAATTCATTTGGATTGGCGACAACGTGAATAAAGGAATAGGAATCCTGTCCTTTAACAACTATCATATCGAACGTTCACCGGATTATTCCGATGTATACAAATATATTGTCCCGGTAAAGGTCACTGGACCATCTACATTCAACCTGTTTGCCATCTGGGCAATGCCAGACAAGACCAGCAAATCAAAAAGTTATGTGGGGCAAATTTGGCATGCCATGCAACACTATGCCCCGGCCTTGCAGGATCCATGCATATTGATGGGAGACTGGAACAGCAATGCCATTTGGGACCATGAACGAAAAACCGGGAACCACTCTCAACTGGTTACCCTGCTACAAGACTATAGTATTTTAAGCGTCTATCATACCTTGAAACAAAAAAAACATGGCGAAGAGCAGGAAGCCACGTTGTTCTTTTTAAAAAAGAAAGACAAGCCTTTCCACCTGGACTATTGTTTTGCTTCTACAAGCCTGCTCTCCGACCATACAAGCATAGAAATAGGTGCATTTGAACGATGGATTGCCTACAGCGACCATATGCCGGTTATACTGGACAATCTGGCGCATTGAACAGCCTGTGCTAAACAGAAAAGAGGCGACCTGTTGTCAGATCACCTCTTCTTTCTTATCGTCGGCCTCACGGCCCTTGCATCAGGCTGCTTTAAAAGCGGTCCAGGTTCATAACCTTGTTCCAGGCCGCTACAAAATGTTGCACAAAGTGCTCGTTTTCACAAGCATACACTTCGGCCAGGGCCCGCAATTCGGAGTTGGAGCCAAAGATGAGATCCACCCGTGTGGCCGTCCACTTCCGCTCGCCGGTAGCCCGGTCGCGGCCTTCAAACACGTCTTTGGCGTCTGAAGTGGCCGCCCAGGTGGTGCCCAGGTCGAGCAGGTTGACGAAGAAATCGTTGCTCAGCGCTTCCGGGCGTTTGGTGAACACACCGTGTTGCGAGTGGTCGAAATTGGCATTCAGCACCCGCAAACCACCCACCAGGGCCGTCATTTCCGGGGCCGTCAGGGTCATCAGTTGCGCTTTGTCCACCAGCATTTCTTCTGCAGACACCGCGTGTTTGGGCTTGAAGTAGTTGCGGAAACCGTCGCCTGCGGGTTCCAGCACAGCGAAGGATTCGACGTCGGTTTGTTCCTGCGAAGCATCGGTGCGGCCCGGTGTAAAGGGCACCGCCACGGTATGGCCGGCATTTTTAGCGGCTTGCTCCACGCCGGCACAGCCAGCCAGCACGATCAGGTCGGCCAGGGAAACCCGCTTGCCGCCCGTTTGTGCGCTGTTGAACGCCGATTGGATGCCTTCCAGCGCGGCCAGCACCTTGGCCAGTTGGGCCGGGTTGTTCACTTCCCAATCCTTCTGCGGCGCCAGGCGAACCCGTGCGCCGTTGGCGCCGCCGCGTTTGTCGGAGCCCCGGAACGTAGCGGCCGAGGCCCAGGCCGTGGAGACCAATTGGGAAACCGTCAGGCCCGAAGCCAGGATTTTGCTTTTCAGCGTTGCGATGTCCTGGCTGTCGATCAGTGGGTGCGTGGCGGCCGGCACCGGATCTTGCCAGATCAGTTCTTCGGCGGGCACTTCAGGGCCGAGGTAGCGGGCGCGGGGGCCCATATCGCGGTGGGTCAGTTTGAACCAGGCGCGGGCGAACGCATCGGCAAAAGCATCCGGGTTTTCGAAGAAGTGCCGCGAAATTTTCTCGTAGGCAGGGTCAACGCGCAGGGCGAGGTCGGTGGTCAGCATCGTGGGCGCATGCCGCTTGGAGGGGATGTGCGCGTCGGGCACCGTATCGGCGCCCATGCCGTGTTTGGGTTTCCACTGGTGCGCGCCGGCCGGGCTCTTGGTCAGTTCCCATTCGTAGCCGAAGAGGTTCCAGAAGAAGTTATTGCTCCACTTGGTGGGCGTGGTCGTCCAGGCGCCTTCGAGGCCACTGGTGATCGTGTCTTCAGCATTGCCTTTGCCGAAAGTATTTTTCCAGCCCAGGTTTTGCTCTTCAAGGCCAGCGGCAGCGGGTTCGCGGCCCACGTATTGACCGGGATCGGCGGCGCCGTGCGTTTTACCGAAGGTATGGCCGCCGGCAATCAGCGCCACGGTTTCTTCGTCGTTCATGGCCATGCGGCCAAAGGTTTCGCGAATATCGCGGGCAGCGGCGAGTGGGTCGGGGTTGCCGTTGGGGCCTTCCGGGTTCACGTAGATGAGGCCCATTTGAACGGCAGCAAGCGGGTTTTCTAGTTCGCGGTCGCCGGTGTAGCGTTTGTCACCGAGCCATTCGGATTCAGCGCCCCAATAAATATCTTCTTCCGGTTCCCACACGTCTTCGCGGCCGCCGCCAAAGCCAAAGGTTTTGAAGCCCATCGACTCCAGGGCGCAGTTGCCGGCGAGGATCATCAGGTCGGCCCAGGAAATTTTCCGGCCGTATTTCTGTTTGATGGGCCAAAGCAGCAAACGCGCCTTGTCGAGGTTGGCGTTGTCGGGCCAGCTGTTGAGCGGTGCAAAACGCTGGGTACCGGAGCCGCCGCCGCCACGGCCGTCGGAGATGCGGTAGGTGCCGGCGCTGTGCCAGGCCATTCGGATGAAAAACGGCCCGTAGTGGCCATAGTCGGCCGGCCACCAGTCCTGCGACGTCGTCATGAGTTCGTAGATGTCTTTTTTCACGGCGGCCAGGTCGAGGCTCTTGAACTCTTCCGCGTAGTTGAACGTCGCATCCATCGGGTTGGACAAGGGAGAGTTTTGGCGCAGGATGTTTAGTTTCAACTGATTGGGCCACCAATCGCGGTTTCTCGTACCGCCGCCGGCGCTTTGCTTGAGGGCGCCTCCACTAAACGGGCATTTGCTTTCACTGTTTACGTTGTAACTCGTGTTACTATTTTCCATAATTCGGTAAAATTTTTAGTGCTAACATAAGGGCAAAGTTGGCAAAAGGTTCAGGCTTCTGCTGTGTTTTTAATCAGTGCCGGGTATAACTTTTCTCAACAGCAAGCCCGGCTACACCCCGGGCGGCGGAAAAAATATTTCGGCTGGTCCGTCGGAGGCCTGTATTTTTACCGAACCCCTACTCCGTATTGCATCCTTAACCATCGCTTAAAAAACACCAGAAATGATGATGCTCAAAACCTTAGCCACCGGACTAGCCCTGTTTGCCACCCTGCAAACGCAGGCACAAACCGGGACCAGCGCCTCCGACATCAGCCAGATTACCGAAACCCTGATGGACTATATCGAAGGCACCGCCAACGGCCAACCGGAGCGCTTGAAAAAAGCCTTTCACCCGGATTTCAATTTATACACGGTCACCCAGGCGGACAGTTTGCGGATCCGCTCCGGCAAAGAATATATCGCGAACATAAAAGAGGGTGAAAAAGCCAACCGAATCGGGCGGATCATTTCCATCGATTACGAAAAAGACGCCGCCATCGCCAAGGCAGAAATCGTGGTGCCCAATTGGCGGATTTTCACCGACTATTTCCTGCTGCTGCGCTACGAAGGCTCCTGGAAAATTGTGCAGAAAAGTTATACCTGGCGGGAATACCCCAAAAGCGATGAAAAAAAGTAAAATCGCCCGTTTCCTCGCAGCCCCCAGGTATGTGTTTTTGACAGACAGCCTGGGCGCCATGTTATCTGCCGCGCTGCTGCTGGTGCTGGCGCAGTGGCCCGCCTTCGTCGGGATGCCGCGCCCGGTGCTCTATGGTTTGGCCGGCCTGGCCTGTGTTTTTGCCCTGTATTCGATGTGCGGATATTTTTTCGCCGGCCGCCATTGGAGGCCCTGGCTGCTTGGCATCGCCATCGCCAACCTGGCTTATGCTTGCCTGACAACCGGGTTGTGCCTGTTCTATTTCCAACGCCTGAGCCTCCCTGGCCTGCTGTATTTTAGCGCAGAAATCCTGGTCTTGGGCGTTGTGGTCTATGTTGAACGCCAGTGTTTGTTGAACCCAACTCTTGACAACGATTAAATGATTCTTCTTCCGAAACCCTGCTTGTTCGGCTTGCTCTGCATCCTGCTTGGCGCTTGCCAGGCCCAAACGCCCCCCACTACCCTATCGGCCCGACTGCGCAAACCGGCGTTCCAGGCGCCTGAAAAAGCCATTCAGGACCAATTGCGCATCCCGTTTTGGAAAGATAACCAATACGGGCTGTGCAATTATGCCGGCAAAATACTGCTCGAACCGCAATTTGAGGACATCGAGATGCCGGCCCTGGATTTGCCCTTCCTGAAAGCAAAAAAGAACGGCGAATGGTCGATGTACGACTTGTCTGGCAAACAAATTCTGCCATTCTCGGTGAAAATGCAGCATGAGTTGGACCTGGCCTTAGAGTTCCGGACGAGTGCCGGGCATGACTATATCTATGTGGCCAAATTGCGCGACCCGCGACCGGCCTCCCTGCCGCCGCTGCCGAAAGAGCCTTCGGGCGAAGCCGGCAATGTCGTCGTGGAGGAGGCGATCCAACCCGAAATAGCAATCCGGTATTTCTATTTTTCCAAAACCACAGCGCTACCCCTGCAATCGTGGTTTGCACCGGACTACCGCGCTTACACCGCCTTTACGGAAAAAACAAGGTACCATCTTTCGGTATTCAGCAACGAACTCTACCGGGGTTTTATAAAAGTAATGGACGGAAACCGCAGGTTTACCCTGCTGGATGCCCGGCAGCAGCCCCTTTTTGAGCCGGTTTTCAACTGCGCTGCCCTTTCGGCGACCAAAGTGTTGATCCAGAACGAAAAGGGCCTGGTCGCCCTGCGCGACCTGAAAACCGGCTGGCAAACGGATTTTCTGTTCCGAAATATCCAAAGTACCCAAAACCCGGACTTGTTCCTGGGTGAGGTAAAAGAGGGCGATGCGATCCTGAACTATAAAATTGATGCCAAGGGGAACATCAGCCGGCTTGAAAGCGAATTCACCTGGCTGCCCATCGACGAGCGGTACTCCCGGGTGGGCGTCAAATCCGGTGAGTATTCGCATAAATTTTACCTGTTGGATGAAAAAACGGGCAAACAGGTCCGCGAACTTTCGACCCACCGCATCGAGCATATCTTTGAAACCGGTTTGGGCATCTACCAGGACCGCAATCTGCTGGGCATCGAAACCGTGGCCGGCGACACGATCTGGAACCCGCCCTACCCGCGCATTACAGAAATCGGCGACTCGCTCTATATCTTCTTCGCTGGCGACACTACGGGCCTGGCTACCCGCGACAACCGGGTGCTCTACCGCCTGGTGAAGGGTAGCATCACCAATTGGGGCGACGGATATTTTGAAATCGAGCAGCACCAAAAACGAGGCATGCTGCGCGCCGACGGACACCAAATACTGCCACTGGCCTTTGATAAAATTTTGCCGATACGCAGTGCCCGGCGGCTATTGGTTGAAAAAGATGGCTTGTGGGGCATGTTCGATTGGGAAACGGGTCGCGAGATACTGCCCATCGAGTTCCGGCACCTGCAACCCAATGGCTTTGCGGGCCGCCGCCGGAGCGGCATCGAAATCCGGATCGGCAAGGACTTTTTTATCCTCAGCCCCGATCTCGAAGTGCTCCACCAAAACACTCAAACTCCTGTGTTGACCAAGCAGGATTTTCCGCTGCGCAAGGCGAGCGCCGCCCTGAAAACTGACTTCGAGGCAGCGGAAATGCCGCGTTTTTTCACGCCGTACACGTTTTTCAAAGGCCCCAATGCCCTGCACCTTTTTCGATGCGACGGCCGGCACATTACTTCCCTGGAGGGGTACAGCGAACTTGAACTCATGTACAGCAGCAACCTGCGATCAAATGAAGAAGTAGGGAGTGCGTTTGATACCGGCGTGGCCAAACTCACCCGGAAGGATGGGCAAAAGGTTTGGGTACGCCTGGAGGACGCCTTTTTGTATCAAAAATAATCGGGACGTTGCGGCTCCACCCTTTGTTGATGTACTGCAAAAACTGTAGCATGAATAAAAAACTATATTTTCTGTTATTTTTTTGCCCCATGTTCAGCCAATTGGTCTTGGACCCTGGCAGCCAGAATAGTCTGTTTTATACGCTGAGTGGCAACTAGCATGCAACAAGAAAAACAACGCAAGCGCAGCCTTCCACTGCTCTTATTGGCCCTGTTGATCGGCGTTCCGCTGCTCCTGTACCTGCCCGGCGAACTCTCCCGGCGCTGGAACCGGATAGCCGTAAAGGACGCCTTTTGCATAGAATACCTGGACATGTACCGCTCGGTTTCCTTGTGGAATGGTACGCAAGGTTTTGTTGGCCATGTCCAGGAAGCCCACTGGAATGCCGACTCGCTGGTGGTACGGGGAGAAGCCGGGTGTTTTTTAATTGTGTTCGGCCAAACAGCCTACAAAGAAGACATGATCCAACTCGACTGTGCGAACTTGGATCATGTCTTGCAAAATGGCCCGGTAGAGCATTTTATAAAAGAAAAATAGAAAAACTACCCGGTTCAGCAGCCGTCGTTGCCGGCAATGATGTAGATCGAATTGCCGGAAACAACCAGGCTGTAGGTGGATTTGCCTTTGGCATAAAACACGCGTTCCCAACTGATGCCCTGGTCCGGGGAGCGGTAAACGCCCGTGTCAAAACTGCAAAAGAGGTATTCGCCGGCCTGTACAATATCAAAGATATCCTTGGTTTGCCAGAGGCGCATGTCCATGGAAGCATTGTTTTGAATGGGCAGCGGCGCCTGCTCCAGGCGCTGCCAGGTTTTGCCGTTGTCGACAGAACTGAGCAATCGGTTGGTAACGCCTTCCGGTATAAATTTTTCCGTGTCTTCCGTGCCCAAAATAGCGACAAAACGCCCCGGCAGGGCTTTCGTTTTTTTGATCAGAATATCTTTGTCCAACACGTTTTCCCAGTGTTCGCCGCCGTCGGTCGAGCGCTGCACGCCTTTCCAGCCGCCGGCCATCAGGGTGCCCTTGTCGGCCACAATGTCCAGGATCAAGCCTCCGGCAAAAACCTGCTTCCAGTGTTTGCCGCCATCGGCGGATTTGTACATGCCGGTTTCGCCCCCCACGATCAGGCTGCCATCTGCATTTTCCAGTATGGTGTAGATATTTTTTTCTGCCAGGGTCTTGCTAATATCGTTCCAGCCGACAAGGCCCGGAATTTGTTCAAACAAGCCACGTCCGTTCGCACTGGCATAGAGTCGGGTGCGTCCGGTCGCCACCGCATTGACCGGCCCGTTCAGCAGCGGTATTTTTTCCCAAACCGGCGCTTCGGCGTTGCTGCTGCGAAACAGTCCTTTGCCGGAACCCAGGTAGACTTGCCCGTTGCCGGCAAAGATCCCCCAGATATCCGTCCCAGCCGTCAGCCCGCCACTCAGGTCCTCCCAACTGGAGCCGCCGTCGGCCGACCGGAACAGGATGCCTGCCGGCGCCAATGGGGCCACATCAGCAAGCGGCAGTGCGGCTTTTTTTGAAGGTAAATCAATACTGGCGGCCAAGGGCTGGCTCAGGTCTTGGTCGGGCTGGCAAGCACTGAAGGCTTGAACGGCAAGGAACAAAGCGAGGATCTGGATGTGCATAACCTTGTTGGGTTGGTGAAACAATGCGACAAAAGTAGGTCCGGGCCGGGACGGGGCATGTTTTTGCCTGTAAAACGATGTAAAGGAATTGTAAAAGCATGTTTACGGCAGTTGGCCGGCCTCGAAAGCATTCCAAACAGCGGCGCCGGCCTCCGGTTCTCAGACGCCTCCCGGGGCTCCCGCAAGAAAAAAACACCTGCCGGGTACTACCGCAGCCCGGAACTTTGCCATTTTTACGACATCTTCTGCATTCAACCCATCGGAAAATGGTAATTATTTGGCGAGGCATGGGCCTTCTGGTGCCGGTCCTGTACATCCTGGCTTATGTGCTGGTGAGTTGGGCGATTGGAACCTTTGATCTGGATATTGATCCCGACATCACCAACCTGAAATTCCTGTCTTGGTGGATGCTGGCCGGGGGCCTGATGACCTGGTTGTTGGGCAAAAAAATCAACGCGCCCGGTCCGGAAGGGCTGCCTGGCAACCGGCACCACCTGTTTTTTATCCCGGTGCAGTATTGGGCCATCGTAGCGGCGGTCATCGTGCTCCTACTCGGCAGCAGCGTACAGAAAAAATTTGCGTACGTGGCGGAAATCTACCGGCAAAGCCGGCTCGAGTTTTTCAGCCTTCAGGATACCTGCCTGGAGCGGCTGGCGCATCCCCGGGAGGGCGATTACTATTACTTCGAGTTTGATATCCGCATGGGCGACATGGGCAAAGACAAGGACGCCGTTTGGCGCGGTGGCGGCACGATGTTTTTCAAACTCGTGGCCAGCAGCGAAACCCAGGTTCAACTCCTGGCGCCGGTAGCCCACTATGGCACACTGGACCCGATCCGCGGCCCGGAGGATTATGCGCAGTACTTCCCCGACTCCCTCCCGGATACGCAAAGCCGCGTTTTTTGGGTAAACAAAGCAAAAATCAAAAAAACAGTGTCGATGAATTTTCACAAACAGCGCAGTTTTGAAGGGTATCAAATTCCGGAATTCAACAAGAGCGGTATAAAATTCAGGTTGAAAGAGATCAAACGGTTTTGATCAAATGTTTCAACGCCATCCAGTGGGGTATGGGCAGGGCAAACGCATCAAAAACCATTGGACCGCGGAGAGGTCAGGAGGCTAACCCGTTACAATAGATTATCCATCAATTTTCTTGGCCTTGCGCTGGAATCTGTTCCCTCGCTGCGCTCGGAAACGAAACAAAACATTTGCACCCCTTCATTTTTGATGTGTTTGCCCGGGGGTGTATGGGGGCATAACCATCAACTTAAGGTTTACTTACTTCGATATTCTGCGGTTCGATATTCGATATTCCAACGTAAATGGCTTAAAAAATATCGAATATCGAACCACAGAATATCGAATGTCGAAGTAAAAAAAGTGCCTTCAAACGTTTAAGTTGATGGCTATGGCCTCAAACCGTCCGGATCCGCCTCAAAAACGCCTCCCGCAGCGATTTGCTCAGGGGCAAGGCCTTTTGCCCCAGCACAACATGGCTTTCGCTTACCTCATCCACATGGCGGAGGTTGACGATATACGAGCGGTGGATCCGTTGAAACAGCGCCGCCGGCAACTGGTCTTCCAGCGATTTCATGGGCATGGTGAGCAGGTATTCCCGGTTGGGGGTGAATATGCGGCAATAGTTTCGCTCGGCTTCGATGTAGAGTATCGCCTCAAACAGGATTTTGACCATACGGTCCTTGTGCCGCACAAAAATCCGGTCGCTGAGGAGGTACTGCTGGTCTTCAGCGGCAGGTAGTTCGCTGGCAGTTTCCGGCACCGGCCGGGCCATCCGGCTGATGGTCAGTTCCAGGGCCCGCTGCAGGTCCAGTTTTTTAAAGGGTTTGGCCAAAAAAGCATAAGGTTGGGCCGTTTTGGCCCGCTGGAAGCTGGCATTGTCGGTGTTGGCGGTGAGAAAAATAACAGGAACCTGGTACTCCTGAAGCAGGACCTGCGCCAGGGCGATCCCGTCCATGCTGCCCTTGAGTTGTATATCCAGCAGGGCGATATCCGGCAGGTGCTCGGCTACCTGCAGCAAGGCTTCTTCGGCGCGGGGCAAAAGTCCCGTCACTTCGTAGCCCAGTTCGGTCAGGAAGAGGGAAATTTTGGCGCCAATGAGCATTTCATCTTCCACAACCAATATTTTGATAGCCCCTTCTGTCATGCCGCTTGTTTCAGGTTAAAATCAAAAATGAAGGTGGTGCCGCCGGCGTTTTCTTCGCGCATGGAGCCGCCCAGTTGGCGGGTGAGCAGGGCTACCAGTTGGCTGCCAAAACCGGTGCCTTGCGCGAGGGCGCTCTTGCCAACCCCATTGTCGGCCACCTCCAGGTGCAACACGCCGGAGGCTTGTTTTACGAGGCGGATCCGCACGGCGCCGGCCCGCCCGTCCGGGAAGGCGTATTTCAGGGTATTGGTCAGCAGTTCGTTGACGATAAGCCCGAGCGGCACAGCCGTATCAATGTCCAGGTCCAACTGCTCCATGGCACATTCGACACGCACCCGGCCTTCGGCGCCAAAGGAATCGAGGATGCTTTCGCTGAGGTTGAGGAAATAGTCTTTCATCTCGATGGCGGCCAGTTGGTCGCGCTGGTATAGTTTCTGGTGTACGATGCCGATGGATTGCACCCGGTTTTGGCCCTCCTGCATGGCGTCACGGATACCGGGATCGTCGATTTGGGCCGATTGCAAGGCCAGCAGGCTGGACACGATTTCGAGGTTGTTTTTTACCCGGTGGTGGATTTCCTTGAGCAGCAGTTCGTTTTCGGCATTTTTAGCGGCCAGCAAGGCGTTGGATTTCTGGCGCGCCGCCGCATTGCGGTAGAAGTTGAAGGCCAGTACGGCAAGCAAGCCCGCCATGCCAAAGCCGAGCCATTGCACCGTGCGTTGCTGCGCCAATTGTGCCTGCTGTGCGCTGATGGTGGCTTCTTTTTGCTCCGTTTCAAAGCGAGTGCGGAGTTCCGACATGGCCAGATCGCTTTCGGTGCTGGAAAGGCTGTCGCGCAGTTGCCGGGCTTTTTTCTGGTACTGCAATGCTGAGCGGTAATC
>JADLDL010000105.1 GCA_020846655.1 Saprospiraceae bacterium
AAGGCGCCGTTTGCAGGTACGAACCGGCCATTGTTTCCCATTGCCCAAAAATCAAACTCGAATCGCCCGCGCAAATACTCCGGCTTTCCTGTGTTTGCAGCACCGACAGCACGCTCAAGAGGATCGTATGGACGGAATCGCAGCCCCCAAGGGCCTGGAACGTTTGCGCGTAGGTGCCGGCTGTGGTTTCCCAGTTGCCAAAAATCAAACTCGAATCGCCTGCACAAATGCTCCGGCTTTCCTGGGTTTGCAGCACCGGCAGCACACTCAGGACGACCGTATGGACGGAATCGCAGCCTTGCGCTGAGGAAAACATACCGGTGTACGTGCCGGCGATGGTTGCCCATTGTCCAAAAATCAAACTCGAATCCCCCACGCAAATGCTCCGGTTTTCTGTCGTTTGAAAATTCGGCAAGACTGCCAGGGTGACCGTGTGCGTGGAATCGCAGCCGTTCAGCGCCGAAACGGTTTGCGCATAGACGCCGGCTGCGGTTTCCCATTGTCCAAAAATCAAACTCGAATCGCCCGCGCAAACGCTCCGGTTTTCTGTCGTTTGAAATACAGGCAAGACCGCCAGCGTGACTGTGTGCGTGGAATCGCAGCCGTTCAGCCCCGAAACGGTTTGCACATAAGCGCCGCCGACGGTTTCCCAGTTGCCAAAAATCAAACTCGAATCCCCTGCGCAAATGCTCCGGCTTTCTGTCGTTTGAAATACAGGCAAGACCGCCAGGGTGACCGTGTGGGTGGAATCGCAGCCGTTCAGCGCCGAAACGGTTTGCACATAGCTGCCGGCGGCGGTTTCCCAGTTGTCAAAAATCAAACTCGAATCCCCCGCACAAATGCTCCGGTTTTCCTGTGTTTGGAATTCCGGCAAAACCTCAAGTGTGACTGTATGGGTGGAATCGCAGCCTTGTACGGAGGAAAACATACGGGTGTACGTGCCGGCTGCGGTTTCCCAGTTGCCAAAAATAAAACTAGAATCGCCTGCACAGATGCTCCGGCTTTCCTGTGTTTGCCCAAGCGGCAACACCCCTACGGTCACCAGCAGCGTGGAGTCGCATCCTTGCGCCGAAGGGTAGGTGAACAATCGCGAACTACCGGCAGGGATATCCGCACCATCCCACAACAAGGAAGTACCGGCACACAAAGCCGTATCGAGGCTCGAAGCCGGCGCAGCGGCGAGGCTTACCCGGATCGAATCCACGCTGTAGCAGCCCAAGGCCGTTTTGGCCAGCACGGAATAACTCGTGTTGCTCAGCGGCGTCGCCAGCGGACTCGGGCAATCGAAGCAGGAAAGCCCCTCGGCAGGCGACCATTGGTATTCCGTAAAGCCCGGCGCCGACAGTTGCAGGCTGGAACCCGGGCACAACAGGGTATCGGCGCCCAACTCAATCACCGTGGCCGCATCAATCGACACCCGTACGGTATCTGAGTATGCCCGGCCGCACAAGTCGCGGGTTTCCACCCAATAGGTCCCCGGACCGAATACCGTAATGCTGGAATCGGTTGACAAGGTTGACCATTGGTACGAGGCGAAGCCCGCGCCAGCCTTGAACACCCAAACGCCGTTTTGGCACACTTCCACATCCGGCCCCAACTCCAGCGCAGGCGGCGCGGCTGGCAGCAGTACCGAGGCCAGGTTGTTCGAATAGTCGCACTCAACGATGGCTGTGAGCGGAAACTGCGTCGCCGTGTCGATGGGGGTGTTTTGCGAGCCATCGTCGTTCAGCACAAAATAAAACGTTTCACCCCATTCCACCGGCAGGTACACGGTCCAGTTCAGGCAGCTGTCTACCGGCACAGTTACCGGCAGCGCCGGCGCTTGGGCCAGGCGGCTGGCGGCAAACTGAATAGGATCGCCCCGGTACACGCGCAGGGGCGTTCCGGTCGGCAAAGGCACGGCGCCCTGGTTGCACACGCGGAGTTCTACCCGGATCGAGTCGCCCAGGCACTGCCAATCTCCGGCCGTCAGTACGGCGTCGGTCAGCAGCAAATACGGATCAAATTGCTCGTCCAGCAGGGGCAATTGCCCCAAAAAGCGGTTGAGCGGGCGTTTGCCCGAGCCGAGCCCCGGCAATTCTACCAGGGCAGGTTGTTGTGTTTTGGGGATGCGCAGGTCGTCGTTGACGTTGACTGAAAAATAATTAAACTGGTTCCAGATCGGACGGGTGGGCAGCCAGGAACCGACCAGCGGGTCTGCCTCAATGACTTTCAACCGGCCGCGCTCGCTACCCAAGGTGGTGTTGGGTGAATAGCCGCTACCGCCGGTCACGACGATTTCGGCCTGGCCGTCGTTGTCCACATCGGCTACCACCGGGTATTCTTCATTGGTGCCGGAACTGGCTACCAGCGTCGCCCAGTTCCGCTGAGCATCCACGCCGGGCGGAAACGGCGCGGGGCCGCCGTAAAGAATCCGCAGCTGGTCCTGGTCGCGGTACACGATCTCGGCCAAGCCGTCGCCGTCAAAGTCGAAACTCGTGCTGGCCGAAATGCCCGATTCTTCGCTCGTGGGCAGGATCCACCAGTAGGGTTGCGCCGGCGTCAGGTTGGCCTGGTTGAGGTTGAAGGCAACCAAGGCGTTGTTGTACACCACCAGAATTTCCGGCAGGTCTTTGGCAAAGCCGTTTTTGGTGTCGTCGTACACATTGGCTACCGCCAGCATGCCCACCGACACCTGTCCCAGGCTGCTGGGCAGCGCAAAAAAGCGGATCAGACCCGTTTTGTTCCAGGCATACACACCGGTGCCCTGGTTGACCCGGCCGCCAGCCAGCACATCGGGAATGCCGTCAAGGTCGATGTCGGCCACCGAAGTAAACCCATCGGAATAGATCTGCCCCGGGCTCAGCATGCTCAGGTTTTTTTGCAATTTGATCTGCACGGGGTCGCCGTCCAGCGGGTCGAGGTCGACGGAGTAAATGCCGTACCCTGCGGCTATTTCGAGGCCGTTGCAATCGGGGTCGCCCCCGCAGTCGATGGGCCGGAGCAAATCGGAGGCGACGGGGCTGGCCGAATTGGTGGGATTAAAAATGGCGCGTTTGCCGTAGGGCGCCGGCCCGCCGCCGCCTGCTCGACTGAGCACCGGGGCTGCGGCATTGGTCCAGTCGAACACAAAAACATCGTTGCCGGCATAAATTTCCGGCCGGCCATCGGCATCAAAATCGGCGAGGTAAGGGCGCGTTGCCGGGCCTTTTACGGGTTGTTGGGCTGTGGCGAGGAGTTGCATGGCCGGGCTGGCGCCGGGGTCAAAACCGGTGTACACCCGGATCAGGGCATCCGAGCCTACAAAAACCAGTTCGGGCACGCCATCGTTGTTGAGGTCGCCGATGCTGGGCATCCCGACGTCCTGGTTTTCAAAACCACCCGGAATGAGCAGGCGTGCGGGGCTGGCGGCATCAGCACCGTCGCCCCGGAAAAAGAGCCATTCGCTGCTGCCGGGGTTGGCCGGATCGTTGCTCCGGGCTACAATGATTTCCGGAATGTTGTCCTGCGCAGGGTTCATGTTGGCCACGGCCGGACTGGAAAAGAGGTTGACCTCGTCGGTCGGGTTTTCCCAGGCCAGGCGCGCGCCGATGCCCCTGTGGGGCAGATCGGGCACCGACACCGAGCAGGGTGGCAGATCGACCAGGCAGGGGCAATCAGCCACGTCGTAACAGTCCACATAGCCGTCGCCGTCGTCGTCGAGGCCGTTTTGGCAATATTCCGTGCAAAATTTGTATTCGCAGATGCGTTCGTCGCCGATGGCCAGGGCTTCCACCAAAATGTTGTTTACCGACACTTTTAGGGGCAAAATGGGTTGTTCCTGGGGCGCCAGGGCGCTCACGGTAGTGGTGGTTGAGGGAAACGGCGTAAAGGCGGGGGCTTTTTCCGTTTGACACAAGGGATCGAAATTTAAATCCAGGCCAATGCGCACCAGTTCGGCGGCGGTGGTGGGCGGCGAAAATGCCCCGGTCAGGGTGTATTGGTAACTGTCGTCGCTCACCACATCGATTCCGGAAAATTGTCCGGTGTGCCGGACCATTTTGGAACCCACGTAATTTCCTTGTTTATCCAGTTGGTAAAAAACCATGTAGTGGTAACTGGGGCTGCCGCCGGTTAGGTACTGCGTGGTCAGCAAATAGCCACCGGGGCTTGCCCGCAGGTGTACGGGTTCGCCGTTGCCGTAAATGGAGTTGACCAGGGTCGAGCTGAACCGCCGGGTCCACAGCACGTTGCCGTTCAGGTCCAGTTTCATCACCACCGGTTCGTTGAAACTGGTGTAGCCCGCTACGACCAAGTCGTTGCCATCGACCTGGATTTCACAAAACGTACCGAAACCATTGTTGGCCCAACTGTATTGTTTGGACCAGAGCACGGAGCCGTCGGGGGCCAGGCAAGCCACGCCATAGGGGCGTGTGCTGTTGGGCGGGCCCTGAAGTTCGCCGGCCACATACACATTGCCGTTGTGCGCCACCGACACCATGCTGAAGGGCAGTTCCGCATTGGAATACAGGTGTTGCGCCAGCACGTTGCCGGTAGCCGGGTCTACGTCGTACCAAAACACCTGGTCGGCTGGCAAGTCCGGCCGGCGGATTCGCCCGCTTACCCAGTAGGTGTGCGAGACCGGGTGCTCAAAAGCCAGCCGGGCGCTCATGGCATAGTCGTAGTCAAATTGTTTGTTCCAGAGCAGGTTGCCGGATACCGGATCGAATTTGAACATCCGCATTTCCGGCGCTTCGGCGCCGTCGGGCGTAGACAAGAGGCCGAGCAGCCGGTCGTTTTCCACGGGCGCCAGTTCCATCAGCAGGTTGGGGGAGTCTGCCGGCAATTTCATGGCCCAGGCTTGCAACACCGCGCCATTTTTGGACAAGCGCGCCAGGGCGGTATTTTGACCCGGCGAGGGCAAATAGCCGCCGGCAAACAAATCACCCCCCGACAACCAGTCCAGTTCCATGAGCCCCAGTTGCAGGCCGGCATCGTTTTTAAATTCCTGGATAAAGGCACTCGGGCAGGGGATGGTATCCTCCACCGTCAGGTAGGCACAGTGCGTCTGCTGGCACCAGTCGTCGGCCACCGTCAGGCAAACGGCATAATCGGCCGCCGTGGGCAGGGTGATGCTGAGGGTGGGTGTGGCGCCGAAAAACAGGCCGTTAACCGTCCACTCGTATTCGTCGGCATTGCCGGCCTGGCTGCTGAACGTGACCGTTGCACCGGGCAAGGGGTCAGGATTGTCTTGGGTAAAATCGGCCAGGAGCGGGCAAAAAACGGTGAGGGTATCTGAAAATACGCCGCTGCAATTGGGGTCGGCGCCTTTGATCGTCAACTGAACCACGTATTGGCCAATGGTCCCGAATAAATAACTCGTATTGGGCGTATTGGCCCAGGGCGTGCCATTGATGCTCCATTCGAAACTGAGGCCGTTGAGGGAGGTATTGCTGAACAAAACCGTAGTACCCACCGGCACCAGCGGCCCAGCCGAGGCCGTAAATGAGGCCGTCACCGGCAAGGTACAGGGGTCCTGACAACCGTCCGAATTCAGCAGGCTTTCCCGGGTCTGGAGGATAAAAAACTCCATCCGGTCGCGCTGGCCGGCGGTGAAGGCATTGTAACAGGCCAGGTTGGCATAGTCCATGTAATTGATGGTCATGTCGTTCTGGTCGGTGGCAAAGCCGGAGTCGGTATCGGTTTGGCAGGAATTTTCGACTGCGTTGCAGGGCAGGGAGGCGGTCGACTGGTCGGGGGGCGTGTCGCAGACGCGGTCGCCGTCGAGGTTGCAATTGTCGTTGGTGCAGCCGCCTTCAAAGGTGTGGTACAGGCCCAGGTAGTGCCCCATTTCGTGGACCGTGACGCCGGAACCGATCTCCGAGGCCCCGAACCACTGCGCTTCGATCACGATACCATCGATGGAACTGCCGTGTGCCGGCGGCAGGGTAGCATAGGCGGCCACCCCGGCCCCGCTGCTGAGGCTGTTGATACTGGCCACCAGCCAGATGTTGGCGTAGAGCGTGGGGTTCCAGCGGATCAGGTTTTTCAGGTCCTGGTCTTCGGTTTCCTTGGTCATGTTGGTCAGGGGCGACACGACGCGGTTGATGCCCGTGGTGGCATTGCCGGCGGGGTCGCGCCGGGCCAGACAAAACTGGAAAGGCGTGGGCACGCCGTCGTTGTGGTCGTAATAGCCGCTGTTGGCAAACGCGAGGTTGAGGTGCTGGATGCCTTGTTGCACCTGTGCGTCGCTGATGTTTTCGACACCATTTTGGTGGATGATGTGCACGACCACCGGGATGGTGTACAGCGCCGAGCCATCGGCAATAGGCTGGCCGTTGGCCAGTTGTTGGGCGCGCATGTTGTCCAGTTTGGCCTGCCGCTGTTCCAGGGCCGGGTCTTGTTGCAACCAGGCTTGCCAGCGCTCGGCCTGGCCACAGGAAAGGGGTTGAGCAAGCAGACTTTCATGGATTAACCCCAGCGACAGGGTGAGCAGTACTGTTATGAACCGCATAGGAAAACCGAATTTGAAGCAAGATACAGGGCTTGGCGCATTTGCTGCTGTTTTGTCGTGTTTCGGGGCGCGGGGGGGCGTGTTTCGGGGTGCGTGTTTCGGGGCGCGTGTTTCGGGGTGCGTGTTTCGGGGGGCGTGACCTGTTTAAATTTTTGTAAAATTCAATTCACAGGCAGATTATTCAGCGCATTCTGTTTTACTAAATCAATTATTCCAGCCAGCGTTGCTCTTGCAATTTTTTTACAAATAATTGTGCCGGCATTTTACCTTCGCCGGCACCCCGCCACTGGAAAAAAGCGATGCCCGCCGCTCGAAACCGGATTATGGCGGGTATGCGCTCTTTCGTTTTTGAAAACACCTATTGTCTCACCCTTTTCTGGCTTACCATGCGTTACCAATCCATTGATTTTTATCGCGGCATCACCATTGCCTTCATGCTCATCGTGAACACGCCGGGCAGTTGGAGCACGGTGTACCCGCCGCTGCTGCATGCCGATTGGCATGGCTGCACCCCCACGGACCTGGTATTTCCCTCCTTCATGTTCATCATCGGTGTGTCGATGTGGTTTTCGTTTGAAAAATACGGCCGCCAACTGAACCGCGAACTGGGCTGGAAAATCTTCCGCCGCACGGCGCTGATTTTCGGGATCGGTATTTTGCTGGCCAAGTTTCCGATCTATTGGGAAGGCTGGGAAGAGGTGCGGATCATGGGTGTGTTGCAGCGCCTGGCCCTGGGCTATGGGCTGGCCGCCCTGCTGGCGGTCACCTTTCCCGGGCGCTGGCTGTATGCGGTGGCGGCGGCGCTTTTGTTTGGCTACTGGGGCATCCTGCTCGGCGCAGCGCCCCCGCTCGAAGACCCTTACGGGCTGGTGCACAACGCTGTGCGGCAGTTTGACCTGGCTGTGCTGGGCTCCAAGCACCTCTGGGACGGCAAGGGCATCCCCTTCGATCCCGAAGGCATCCTGAGCACCCTGCCCTCCATCGTCACGGTGTTGCTGGGCTGGTGGAGCGGCCAGATCATGCAGCGCCGGCAGGAGCAGAAGATGCTGGCTGTGCGCGACCTGCTGGGCTGGGGCGTGGTGCTGGCCAGCGCCGGACTGCTCTGGGATGTGGCCTTCCCGATCAACAAAAGCCTCTGGACCAGCACCTTCGTGCTCTATGCCGGCGGCCTCTCCATGATTTTCCTGGCGGCCAGCGTGTGGGCGCTCGATATCGCCGGCGGCAGCAAACGCTACGCTACATTTTTCCTCGTGTTTGGCGCCAACCCCCTGTTTGCCTACGTGTTGGCGGGCCTCATCACCCGCGTGTTCGGCATGATACGCTGGACCGTGGACGGCGAAGAAGTGTCGGCCTTCGGCTGGCCCTACGAGCAGCTGATCAAGCCCCTGAACGACGGCCCCTTCGGTTCGCTGGTGTTTGCGCTGTCGTTTATGCTGATCTGCTGGTCGGTGTGCCTGGTGCTGTACCGGCGGAAGATTTTTGTGAAAATTTAGATGCGGGCGAGCGCCACCACCGGCATAACTGACACGCCCGTTGAGCGGAATAGTGGTGGCACGGAAAATATTGTGAAAACTTAAGATCAGGCGAGCGCCGCCACCGGCATAACTTGCACGCCCGTTGAGCGGAATAGTGGTGGCACGGAAAATATTGTGAAAACTTAAGATCAGGCGAGCGCCGCCACCGGCATAACTTGCACGCCCGTTGAGCGGAATAGTGGTGGCACGGAA
>JADLDL010000106.1 GCA_020846655.1 Saprospiraceae bacterium
GAACGCCAGCCGACCGTGGCCCGTGCCGCCGCGAGGCGCGCCGGATCGGGCAATTCCTGCTGGTGCCGGGCCCGGCGCCACAAGCGGGTGAGGGCGCCGACGGTGACGTCGAAAGCCCCGTCCGAGGCGCGGGAAAACCGGCGGGCCCGCCGCAAAATATCCTCCAGTTCGGCCGACACCACGAGGCCTTCCGGCTGGCCGGCGCAGTCGCTGAGGCGGTTGAGTTCGCTCTCGGGCTGGTAGTCCGAAAACAGCGCGTTCAGCGTATCCACCCGGGCAAATACCGTTCGGGCCAACGTTGCGGCGGCCGTAGAGTCCAAAGCGCTGTACAACACCAGCCGAAACACGGTGCCCATTTGCGGATGCGAAAACTCGTAGCGCCGCAGCGCGTCCTGTGCGACTATTTTTTGCGGCAGCAGGCCCAACAATACGAAGCAGCAGCGAACAAACATAGGCGCGCGCTCTCTTGGCTTAGATCACTTTGGTGACGCCCGGCACGGCGCTGGGGTACAACCCGCCGGCACCGGGTACAATTTTAGGCATAGCGTCCCAACTGAACTTGGCCGGCATCAGGTCGATGTTCGATTGCAGCGCAGCGTCCCATTCGATCAGTTGGCCGGAGTAGGTAGCCATGCGGCCCATGATGGCGGTCAGGGTGCTTTTGGCCGCGTTTTCAGCGTCCGCAAATTTGTATTCCGAGCGGGCGATGGCCGCGAACAATTCGTCGTGCTCCACCTGGTAGGGGTTGGGGTCCAGTTTGTCGTCGTGGTTCCAGAGCACATAGCCGTTGCGGGTCTGGATGCGGCCGGGCCAGGGCGCGGAGCCGTTGGTGCCGTGAAATCCTTCGGTGACCGCCTCTTTGGTGCCTGGAATCTGGCGGCATTGGCTGAACATGCGCGAGCCGTCGGCGTATTCATACTCCACGAGGTGGTGGTCAAAAATTTCGCCGTATTCCTGCCCGACGCGCACCTGGCGGCCGCCGCTGCCATAGGCGCGGATGGGATAGGCTTGTTTGACCCAGTTGGACACGTCGAGGTTGTGTACGTGCTGCTCCACGATATGGTCGCCGCAGAGCCAGGTGAAATAGTACCAGTTGGTCATCTGGTATTCCATTTCAGTCATGTTGGGCTGCCGGGGTTTCACCCAGAGCGCGCCCATGTTCCAGTACACGCGGGAGGCCACGATGTCGCCGATCACGCCTTGCTGGAGGCGTTCCACCCATTGGCGGTACACAGTTTGGTAGTGGCGTTGGAGCCCCACCACCACATTGAGGCGTTTTTGTTTGGCTTTTTCGGCAGCGGCCAGCACCTTACGGATACCCGGCGCATCGGTGGCCACGGGTTTTTCCATAAAAATATGTTTGCCCTGCTCCACCGCTTCCGCGAAATGCAAGGGTCGAAAGCCCGGCGGTGTGGCCAGAATAACCACATCGGCATGGCGCATGGCTTTCTGGTAGGCATCGAAACCGGTGTACCTGCGTTCTTCGGGCACGTCCACACGGTCTTTGACGGAGCCCTCTTCGTCGGACATCAGGTTTTTGTAAGCCTCGTCCAGGCGGCCCCGAAAGGCATCAGCCATGGCCACGAGGCGCACGTTTTGCTGACTTTGCAGCGCTTGGAAGGCGGCGCCGGTGCCGCGGCCGCCGCAGCCGATGAGGGCCACTTTGATGCTGTCGTCGGTCAGGCTGTTGGCGGCTTGCGCCAGGGGCAGGCTGCCGAGCATGGCCCCGCCGGTGAGTGCCGCCGAGGTCTTGAGGAAATTGCGTCGGGAAGTTTTTGACATGACGGTCAATCTTTTATAACTTTTTCAAAAAAGGCGTCGCGTTGGCTTTTGGTGGCCGGACGGCATTCGCGCACCAGTCGGAACCCGAGAAAGGGCGATTCGGGGTTCCACCAGCGGCTCTTGGGGATCTGGGGGTCGCGGGCCTGCCATTTGGGCTCGCTTTTGCGGCGCAGGCCGGCGCGCAAGGCGGCCACATCGTCTTCAAAACTGCCGCCGCGCACCGTGCGCGAGTGTTTTTTCAGGGGATAAATCAGGGGATTGACGGAGGCGGAATCGAGGCGCTGCAGGTAGTCGGCCACATAAAAATCGAGGCACCATTCCATGACGTTGCCGTGCATGTCGTACAAGCCCCAGGAGTTGGGTTTTTTGGTGCCGGTTTTCTGGTAGGCGCCGCTGCTGTTGTCGTAAAACCAGGCGTATTCGGGCGCTTGGGCGGGGTCGTCGCCCCAGGACCAGGCAGTGCTGGTGCCGGCCCGGCAGGCGTATTCCCACTCGGCCTCGGTGGGCAGGCGGTAGAAATCGCCGGTTTTGTCGGACAGCCACTGGCAATAGCGCAGGGCGGCCTGCTGGGTCATGGTGGTAGCAGGATAGCCGCCGGCTTTACCCCGGCCATAGGTGAAATCGTAGTAGGGCGGCGAGGGCCGGGCGATGGCGTCGGCCCGGAAACCGGGCGCGTAGGCGGAGTCGGAGTCGAGGTGCTGGAATTGGAAGAGGGCAAACTCGTCGTAGCGCACTTCGTAGACGCCAATCCAAAAACTGTCGAGCCGCACCGCGTGGCTGGCGCCGGTATCGCCCATCAGAAAGGTGCCGGCGGGCAGCAGGGCCAGGGGAAAAGCCTTGTCGGAGCCGGGGATGCGGACGG
Source organism: Saprospiraceae bacterium (assembly GCA_020846655.1). GTDB lineage: Bacteria > Bacteroidota > Bacteroidia > Chitinophagales > Saprospiraceae > M3007. Next base: position 2,645 of record JADLDL010000106.1, read on the forward strand.
TTTCGGTGCGGACTTGAGCGTAGGCGCCGGAGCAGGCCGGCAGACACAGGAAGAGCAGAAAAATAACACGGCGCCGCATGCGGAGGAAGGTTTGTTCTGGGGAACAAGATAGGGCGGCGGGTTCAGACCTCAAACCTGATTTTTATCGATGCCTGCGGCATCACAAATCCAGTCTTTGAGTTGGCAGAAACCGGGTGCGTCTTTTTGTTTGAGGGTATTGAGGAATTGTTTAATCTGCTGATTATGATCAACGTTTGGACTTTTGCACACCTCCCGAAAATATTTTCGGGTGCGGAAGCCATACTGCTCCGGATTTACCTGAACAGCCTTTGCGTTTTCAAAAACCCAATCTTCAAATGCGGGGCTAACTACCAAAATGACATGCTGGCTATTCGGTTTGCATAGTTTCCGGACCTTTTCGCGCTCCTCAACTACAACAAATTGGTCCAGGTCTTTAGGTGTCGTTTTGTCGTCGTCCACAATGCCCACGGAAGGCCGGTTTTTAAAATTTTGTTCCAGTACTTTTAACACCCTTCCGATACCGCCTTGGTGGTTGGCACGGTGGAAGCCTAAAATCTTAACCAGCAGCGTATCCGCAAAACACTCCGGAATAATTTGGTTATGAGTCATGTTCCGGTACGAAGTGGTTTAGGTTCAGAAACACATCCAGCCCGTCGTTGAGTACTTCCCGAATTTCTTCCGGAGAAAGTTTCCTGGCGTGGGTTTGAAAATCTTCATACCAGGTCACAAACAAGGCGACATCTTTTGTTTCTTCCAAAATCGGGGTCAGCAAATATGGATTGTGGGTGGTGAGGAAAAATTGGTTGTTCCGGTCATCCTGCAAGATGTGCTGAGCCAGTTGATAAATATAAGGCGGATAGGAGTGCGACTCCGGCTCTTCAAAAAGCAGGACCGAATCCTGATTGGAAAGAATCGCTGCCAGGTGGAAAATGTAACGCTGGAAAGTATCGGGAACGAGGTGGAGTGGAAAACTATACAATGAC
>JADLDL010000107.1 GCA_020846655.1 Saprospiraceae bacterium
CTGCCCACTGCAAACTGCTACTGCAAACTGCCACTGCTACTGCTACTGCAAACTGCTACTGCCCACTGCAAACTGCTACTGCAAACTGCCACTGCAAACTGCTACTGCAAACTGCTACTGCTACTGCTACTGCTACTGCAAACTGCTACTGCCCACTGCAAACTGCCCCTGCAAACGGCTACTGCAAACTGCCACGGCATACTTACCTTTGCGCGAAACCACCCTGTTATGTTTCGTCTGTTCACTACCCTCTTTTTGTTGGGCGCAGCCCAAATATTGTTGGCCCAATCGGACCTTTTTATACCCCGCAACATCCAGCGCGCCTACACCAAAGGTACCCGCAGCGCCGATGGCCAGCCGGGCGCCAAATACTGGCAAAACCGCTCCAACTACGACATCCAGGTACAATTGGAGCCCAAAAAACGCCGACTCAGCGGGTCAGCGACGATCACCTACACCAACAACAGCCCGGATTCGCTGAAAATGATCCGGCTGAAACTCGCCCACGACCTGTACCGCAAAGGCGGCCTGCGACAATCCGAAGTGAATCCCGACGACATCGACGACGGCGTGATCATCGAAGCCCTGAGTTACAACGGCATACCCGTACCAGAGGACAAACAACGACGCCGCAACACCTTTCTGGATATCCAGTTGGGCACCAATGTGTTGCGCAGCAAGGCAACAGGCACCATCAGCGTCCGCTGGTCCTACACCCTGCCCTCCGACCCCGGAGCTACCCGCGAATGTGTGTGCGATGCCAGCACCTTCTTCGTCCCCTATTGGTACCCGCAAGTGGCCGTGTACGACGACTGCCAGGGCTGGGCCGATGCGCCCTACAACGGCGAACAGGAGTTTTACAATGATTTTGCCGACTACAACGTGCGCATCACCATGCCCAAGGGCTACATGGTGTGGGCCACCGGCGAGTGGCAAAACCCGGAAGAACTGCTGACCGACACCTATCTGCAACGCTTCCGGCAAGCGCACACGGCCGCCGAAGTAGTCCCCATTTTTACGGAAGCCGAACTAAAAACCGGCACCGTGTTTAAAAAAGCCAAACAACACGTGTTCCGGTATACCGCCAGCGAGGTGCCGGATTTCACCTTTGCCGCCAGCGACCATTACAACTGGGACGCGCGCTCTGTGGTGGTCGACGACCGCAGCGGCCGGCGCACCTTTGTCAGCGCAGCGTATCTGACGCAGTCGAAGGATTTTACCCAGGTGGCGCGCATTGCTGCCGAGGGCATCCGCTTGATGAGCACCTGGCTACCAGGATACCCCTTCCCCTACCCCAGCATGACCGTGTTCAACGGCAACGACGGCATGGAATACCCGATGATGGTCAACGACGCCAGTGTGAGTGAAAGTGCGGTGGCTTCCCTGACGCTGCACGAAGTGTCGCATACCTATTTCCCATTCATGATGGGCATCAACGAGCAAGACTATGCCTGGATGGACGAGGGCTGGGCCTCCTTCTTCGATTTCAACCTGGCCGACTCGCTTACCGGCGACAAAACCGGCACCGTACGCGGCTATTCGGGTGTGGCCGGCACCGATGCGGATGTGCCACCGATGGTCCGCTCCCGCTACCTCAGCGGCCGCGCCTACGGCAATGCCTCCTATGGCCGGCCGCAAAATGCTTACCTGGGTTTGCTGGATTTGCTGGGCTACGACACCTTTCACCGCTGCATGGTCACTTACATGGACCGCTGGAAAGGCAAACACCCAACGCCCTATGATTTTTTCAATACCTGGAACGAGGTGTCGGGGCAAAACCTGGATTGGTACTGGAAACCCTGGTTTTTTGAGTGGGGCTACCCGGACCTGGACATCCAGTCGGTCAGCCATACGGAAGGCGGGGATGCCGACGTTGTGTATGTGGTAAAAAAGGGAAATGTGCCCGTTCCGGTATACCTGGAACTCAGTTATGCCGATGGGACAAAAGACATACTGCGCCAGTCGGCTGCCGTGTGGAAAGACGGAAAAACAGTGTTGGAAATGAGGGGCCGGCCGGGCAAAAACATCGTCGGCGCAACGCTGGGCGAACGCACCATCCCCGACAGCATCCGGAAAAACAATACCTGGAAAAAAGACTGATTCCTCCTACATTTGGGTTTTTCATAAAACAATCCGCCGTATGAAGACAAACACGTTGCTCACCTATCTCTTGTACGCCCTGTTGATCGGCCTGATTTGTGTGGTCGGCTATAAGGCTTGCCAGATGAAACGCGAACAGGCACAAACCGCCAAGGAAAGCGCTGAATTTCAGAAAACCCTGCGCGACCTGGGCTATATAGAAGAAGACTCCACCGGAAGCGAATACACAGGCGATGGCGATGCAGCCGGCACTTCCACCACCTCCAGCCCTACTACGTCCAAGCCTTCCGGCAACACACCCGTCAGTTCAGATGGCATCGAAGATGACTATTCTGGAGGCAGTGGCAGTAGCAGTGGCAGTGGCAGTAGCAGTGGAAAGAGCAGTAGCCCTGGAAAGAGTACTGCTCCGGTGGTCAAGGACCCGGCCCCTGCGACGACCACCACCACCCGCGAACGCAACCTGGACACCAACGATTATCCGAGCAGTGATGGCCGGTACCGGGTGATTGCCGGTTCCTTTACGGTGATGGACGGCGCGCGGCGCGAAATGGAACGGGTGATTAAAATGGGCTATGAGGACGCCGAAGTCGGGCGTTTCAACCGTGGCAAATACGCCGTAGTGATCGTGAAACGCACCGACAGCAAAAGCGAAGCCGAACGAATCAAGGCTGAATTGCGGAAAAAAGGCATCAAGGCCGAAGTGTACGAACGCCGGCAGAAATAAGCCAATTGATTTTTATATTGATCACTCGAACCGCAAGTGTTTCACCGTCAGGCCTTTGTTGATCAATTGCTGGAGTGAACCGACGCCGATGGCGAGGTGTATTTCGGCAAAATTGGCCGTTACTTTTTTGTCGCTTTCTTCCGTTTTGATCCCCTCGTCGGTCATGGGCATATCGCTGACCAGCAATAAGGCCCCCGCCGGCATACGGTTTTTGAAGGCCGCCACAAACAAGGTAGCGGTTTCCATGTCGATGGCGTGGCAGCGCAGGTCGCGCAGGCGTTGCTTAAAATCCTCGCGGTGCTCCCACACGCGTTTGTTGGTGGTATACACCACGCCGGTCCAGTAGTCGAGTTCGTACTCCCGAATCGTAGTGGAGATGGCTTTTTGCAGAGCAAAAGCGGGCAAAGCCGGCACCTCGGGCGGCAGGTAGTCGTTACTGGTGCCTTCGCCCCGAATGGCAGCGATGGGCAGGATCAGGTCGCCGATCTGGTTTTTGCCGGTGCGCACCCCGCCGCATTTGCCCAGGAAAAGCACGGCATGCGGTTGTATGGCCTCCAGCAAGTCGATAATCAGACCGGCATTGGGGCTGCCGATCCCAAAATTGATGATGGTAATGTTGTTCGCAGTAGCCGCTTGCATGGGCTTGTCGGCGCCATACACGGGCACATCATGCTTGTCGGCAAACATGCGCACATAGTTGCCAAAATTGACCAGCAGGATGTACTCGCCGAATTTCTCCAGGGGCATGCCCGTGTAGCGCGGCAGCCAGTCCTTTACGATGCGGGTTTTAGCGGTTTTCTGGTTTTCTTCCCGTTCGCGTTCGACGGCTGTCAGGTCTTCCGGGGTAAAGTGGCGTTCAGATTCTAACATGAGCAGGGCTTTTCTCTGCAAATGTCGTGAATTTTTCCAGACGATACGGCGCTGTACCTTTCGTCTGTTTCCAGCCGCCAACCACCATCCCGCTAGCGCACCACTTTTCGAACCAGACGACCGCCCCGGCTATCCTGCAAGTGCAGGTAGTACAGGCCTGGCGCCCAGGTGCTGGCATCCAGCCGGATCTGTTGTTCGCCGGCAGGCAAATCCTCCAGCAACCGCTGCGCCACGCGCCGGCCACTCGCATCGCTGACCTCCAGCCACACCGCAGTGGGTTGCGCCAGCGTAAAATACACCAACAACTGGTCCTCCACCGGATTGGGATAGAGCAGCAGCCCGCTGAGCAGGCCGCTCGGCGCCTCGGTAGGCGTGGGCATCAGGCCGCCAGGCAAGGGCACGAACTGGTCGAGGTACAGGCGGTATTCGCCCGGGGCCAGGTTCAGGCTATCGGAAGCACCGGCTACGGACAAGGTAGCGCCACTGTAGTACTCGTACCAGGTGCCGGTGTGTTGAAAATTGACGCCCGCAAGCGTGGCGGTAGTGCCGGCGTTGGTCACCACAGCCACGTTCATGCCGGGGCTGTTCAGGTAAATCGTGCGCACCTGCCCGCTGCCGATATTCAGTTGATAATCGGCCGTTTCAAAAACATCGTAATTTTTACGCAGCTGCAACAGGGCGGCCACCACGTCGTGCAGGCGGCGGCGGTAAGGGTCGTCCAGAAAATCCCAGCGAATGGGCTTGGGATCGAGCCGGCAATTGTTGACGGTGCCGTCGGTGCAGCGGTTGATGGAATAGTCGTAGCCCAGTTCGCCAAATTCCCAAAACATCTTGGGGCCGGGCACCGTGTAGAGCAGGTTAGCCAGCAATTCCAGGCGCCGGTTGGCAATGATCGGGCTCCGCACGTTGTAGGCCGTATTCGAGGCATTGCCATAGGTAATGCACTCGAAACCAATGCGTTCCTCGTCGTGGCTTTCCATGTAGCCGATCAGGTGGGGCACGTTCCAGCCGCGCTGGCTGTGCGCCACCCAACGCAGGTCGGCCGTCAGGGCCGAATTGAAGCCCAGGGCTACGTCTTTGTAGGCGCCGCGCATGTTGCCCCAGAGCATCATGCCGTTTTCGGCCAGTTCTTTCTCTTCGTTGTTGTCGGCAAAATGTTCGAGGATGACATAGGCCGTTGGGTCGATGCCCCAGATGTAACTGGAATAATCTTTCCAAATGGCGATCCGGGAAGCGTCATACTGCCCCCAGGCGGCTAGGTTGCCCAGGGTATTTTTTTGGGTAAATCCTTTTGAGAGGTCGAAGCGGAAACCATCCACCCGGAATTCACTCAACCAATATTGCAGGCAATTTTTGACATAAATCTTGGTCAGCGCACTCTCATGGTTGAAATCGTTGAACACGTTGAATTCGTGTTTGGCGATGGGGTTCAGCCAAGGGTTGTTGGCGGCCGGACGGTTGTTGGCGGCGTCCCAGTAGAGTTGGGCCAGCGGACTGGCGCCGGTCGCCTGGTTGAACACGACATCGAGGATCACCGCGATGTTGCGTTGGTGGCAAGCGTCGATAAAACGCTTGAAATCCTGGGCCGTGCCGTAGTATTTGTCCAAGGCCTTGTGGTAGGAAGGGTTGTAGCCCCAGCTGTTGTTGCCGTCAAACTCGCTCACCGGCATGAGTTCGATGGCCGTCACGCCCAGCCGGTCCAGGTAGTCGAGCGTATCGAGCAGAGTAGCGTAATCGTGGCGGTCCAGGAAATCGCGCAGCAACAATTCGTACACCACGAGGTCGGTTTTTTTGGGCCGGGTGTAGTTCGTTGCCTGCCAGTTGTAGGGCTGTTGTGCCGTTTGGAGCACTGATACGATACCGTTGGTTTTACCCGTCGGATAGGCCGGCAGGTTGGGGTAGGTGACTGCCGGCACGTAGGGATCGTTCCAGGGATCGAGCACCAGGGTACTGAGTGGGTCGGCAATGCGCAGCACCCCATCGACCAGGTACTGGAAGCGGTAGATTTGCCCGGCCTGCAAACCGCCGATTTCGAGCCACCAAACGTTGCCAATGGGGTTGCGTTTCATCTGAAATGCGTCGCTCGGCGTCCAGTCGTTAAAATCGCCGATCACATGCACCACCTGCTTGCCCGGGGCGTACAGTTGGAGGCGCACGGTTTGGTCGTTCACATAGTTGATGCCGTAGGTGGTGCCCGCCGGCGGGTCCTGGGCAGGCTGGCTGACCGGGGCGATGTACAGAAACCGCGAGGTGTCTTTTTCCGTGGCGGTAGCGGCCCGCAGTTCGACGGTATGCACGCCCGAACTGGCGGTCAGGGATGTTTGCAGGCTGGTGCCGGTGTTGCTGGCTACCTGTACGCCATTGTCGAACAGCAACAGGCTGGCCGACTGCGAGGCTTCGGCGTGTACGGCAATTTGCGCCCCGCTGCTGGTCAGCACCGAGCTGCCCGAAGGGGTCAGAAAAGTCGTGACCAAGCCGAAATTGTCCGGATAAACCGGATAGAAAATATCACTGCCGTCGGCGGCGCGGCCTACGATGCTGCCGTTGGTGTTGCGGAACACAAACGACAACTGGAGCACCGTTTCGCCCGGCTGAATATTGAAAAAGGACTTGATGTTGAACGACTTGGTCCAAATATTCGGGCTGGGGTTGTTCATCATACCCACCGGATCGGCAATGCCCCAGGTGGTGCTCACGTGTTTCCAGTCGGTGGCCGAAGTGCTCTCGTTGGTGATGACGCCCATGTGGGCATATACGGGCGACGTGCCGGCCAAGGCGCCGTTGCCCTGTGTGGCATCGAAGGTGATGGTCACGTCGTCGTTCACTTTGGGAAATGCCGGCGAGCAACTGACCTGCGCCTGGCTGCTCAACGGCAACAACAGCGACAGGAGTAAGGACAGGTGAATTGGGAACCGGAGTTTTTTCGCAACGGGCAGCATAACAAAGGCGGTTTTGGTCTAAAAAAGAAAATCCTATCTCAGCCGGGTATTGGTGAAATAGGATAGGGTGTTTTATAGAGGCAAATAACGGAAAATAATTCCGCTTCCCGCCTATTCCGGATCGGCCGGTTTTGGCAAAACCGCCGCTTGCCGCAGATTTCCACTTACCTTCGGCCCAGTTCCTGTCTGCCATGATCTATGTCAAACTACTTCTGGTGGCCTTCGTTTGGGGCGGCACGTTTATCGCCACCCGCATCGCCGCCCAGCACCTGACGCCTTTCTCGGGCGCTTTTTTGCGCTTTTTGTTCGCCAGCGCCGGCCTTCTCGCGGTCATGGTGCTCCAGAAAAAACAATGGCCCCGGCTCGACCGGCAGGGCTGGTTGCTGCACCTGAGCCTCGCCGCCTCGGGTATCATTGCCTATAATTTTTTCTTTTTCAGCGCTTTAAACATACTTCCGGCCAGTCGGGCGGCGCTGCTCGTAGCCCTCAACCCGGTTATGGTGTTGTTTGCCACGGCCCTGGTGTTTGGTGAAAAACTGCGTTGGGCGCAGGTACTCGGCGGCTTGTTGTCCTTGTGCGGCGCCGTCGTGGTGATTGCCCGGGGCGATTTGCGGCACCTGTTCGATCATTTTGGCTGGGGCGAAGTGCTGGCCCTGGGCTGCCCGGCGACCTGGGCGGTGTACACCCTGGTGAGCCGCCAAATCTCCCGGGCGCAATCGCCCCTGGTCACCACCACCATCGCATGCCTGCTCGGCACCCTGGGGCTGCTGCCGCTGGCCTTGCTGGAAGGTTTGTCGCTCCGGGGGCTGCCCCCTGAGGTGTGGGTATCGCTGGCCTATTTGGGCTGGATGGGCACCGTGCTGGGCTTTGTTTGGTACGCAGAAGGTATTCAAACTCTGGGCACCACCCGGACGGCTATTTTCAACAACCTGGTACCGGTTTTTGGCGTCTTGCTCTCCGTCCTGCTCCTGCACGAAACCGTACATTGGACCGTGTTGGCCGGCGGCGGCCTGGTGGTGCTCGGTGTAGCAGTAATCAACCTATTGTAGCGCGAATTTTCAATTCGCGCACGCTACGTTCGTCCAACGAGGGCACGCGTAGGGTAAGCGAATTGAAAATTCGCGCTACATTAGCGAAGGATCGTAACGTCGCCGGCATATACCTCCACCTGACCATCGATAAACTCGACCACCGCCTGCCAAATGTACACCCCCGGCTGCATGGCCTGGCCCCGGAAATTGCCGTCCCAACCCTCTGCCGGGTCGTTTACCGGAAGGTGCTCATTTTCAAACAACTGGTTGCCCCAACGGTCAAAAACACGCAGGTTCCGCACCTCGACGACGCCTCGTCCGAACACCAAAAAGATGTCGTTTTCGCCATCGCCATTCGGCGAAAAAATATTGGGAATGTACAATTGGCGGCGGCGATCGACGCGCAATTGAACTTCCGAGCGGGCGGTGCAGCCGTTTTGGTCGGTGATGGTCAGGCTGTACACGACCGGCAGCAGGGGTTTGGCCCAGGGCTCCGGACAATCAGCACAGGAAAGCCCTTCCGCCGGCGACCATTGCCAATCGGCAATCAGCAGCGCCGGCGGTGTCGTTACCGGCTGCAACTGCACCGAGTCGCCCTGTGCAATCAGGTGCCAGTCGGGCAATTCCACGGTGGGATAAGCCGGCGCAAACAAACTCTGCAGCTCGGTATCCGTGCAGCCGTTCGCGTCGCGGACCACGAGCACATAGTCGCCCGGGGCCAGGTTGCTGAAATTGGCAGAAGCCTGAAAACTCTGGCCGTTGTTGATCGAATACGAATACGGCGCCGTGCCGCCACTGACCGTCCCAAACGCAAAAGCGCCATTGGGCTGAAGACAATCGGGCTGATCGGGCGTTGCCGAAAACGCCGGCGGAGGCACCTCGGTAATGGTGACGAGGTCGCTGGCGCTACAGCCGTTGGCCGCGCTGGTCACCACAAGCAGGTACTGGCCCGGTGCATCCACCGTCGGGGTGGCTTGGTTGGCGCCAGACGCGATATTCCCGTTGCTGGTGCTCCATTGAAACAACAGTGTTCCGGTTGTGGAACTACTGCCTTGCAAGGTGGTCTGCGGGTGCAGGCAATGCAATTCATCGGCCGGGCCGGCATCGACTGCCGGCGGCGCCAGGTCCTGGGCAACGGCCACGGTGGCCGACTGGCTACAGCCGTTGGTTTGGTCCACCAGGGTTAGCACATACGTTCCGGGCGCATCCACCGTGGGCAGCAAGGTGTTTTGGCCGTTGCTGAAATGCCCGTTGCTGGTCGCCCATTGGATGGCAAAATTCGGACCTGTACTGGACTCACCGGCGTCGATGGGCAGTGTGCTTACCGCGCAGGTCAATAAGCCCGGCGGCAGGATGGTCACGACGGGCGGCGTTTTATTTTCCGTAACCAATACGCTGATCGCGGCGGTGCAGCCGTTGGCGGCGTCGGTGACGGTGAGGCTGTAACTGGCCGCAGTGTTGACAACCGGATTGGGGCTCGTGGCGCCACTCAGGATCTGGCCGCCCGACCAGGCAAAACTCAGGGCGCCAATGCCCGTGGAGCCCGAAGCATCCAGGCTTTGTTGTGGTTGGGCGCAGCTCAGCACCGGCGGCGCAGCGGCGCTGGCTTGCGGGGGCGTGATGTTTTGGGTGGCGAGGGCGGTCGTGGTGCTGGTGCAGCCGTTGAGCGAATTTTTTACGGTCAATACATACGTACCGGGCGCATCCACTGTGGGCGACAGGCTGTTTTGGCCACTGACGAAATGCCCGTTGGTGCTCGTCCAGGCGGCGGTGAAATTTGAACCGGGCTGGCTGACGCTGCCGGTCAATTGAATTTGTTTGACCAAACAATTCAGCACAGCCGGCGGAGCAGCGGCAATAGTTGGGTGCAGGGTATCAATGGCGACCTGCACGGTGGCCGTAGCCGTACAGCCGTTGTTCAGGCTGGTTACCCGGAGGAGGTATGTGCCGGGCTTACTGATCACCGGCGCGGGGGTGGCGCCCCCGGAGACGAGTTGGCCGTTGGTGGTATCCCAAAAATAGGCAAACCCTCCGCTGCTGGGGGATGCCGACAAGGACACGGTGCCCACGGCGCAGCTCAGGGTAGCCGGAGCGGCAATGGAAACTACGGGTGGCGTAATATTTTGATTGACCGTCGCTTGTGCGGTGGCGGTACAGCCATTGGTCTCGTTGGTCACGGTCAGGGTATACACGCCGGGTTCATCTACAGCCGGAGTCAGAGTATTCGCGCCGCCGGTAATGTTGCCACCGGCGCTGGCGGCCCATTGGTGGGTGAAATTGCCGCCCAGGCTGCCGAAGCCCTGGAGGTTCAGTTGGGTGACGGTGCAGGTGAGCGTTCCTGGTGTAGCGACGGCGGCGTTGGGCGCGCTGGCGTCGTTGAGAATGGTAACCAGATCGGTAGCGGTGCAGCCATTGTCCTGGTCGGTCACCAGTAAGGTATAGGTACCTGGAGCGTCGATCAGGGGAGAAAGGGTATTGCCCCCGCTCGCGATATTCCCGCCGGCGGAAGGCGTCCACAAAAATTGCGGAACGCCGTTGATGGTCGCCGTGCCTTGCAGGGTCAGGTTACTAACCGCGCAACTCAGCGTGGCATCGGGTCCTGCATTTGCCGTCGGCAAAACGATATTTTGCAACACACTCAGGCTCGCGGTATTGACGCAGCCATTGCCGGTGTTCGTCACAGTCATCAGGTAATCGCCGGGTTGGTCAACGGTCGGACTGGCACTGTTGGCGCCCGACACCAGATTCCCATTGCTCGTCGTCCAAAGCACCTCAATGCCGGAGCCCGCCTGAATCGTACCCTGCAACGTCGTTTGCAACAATACGCAGGTCAGCGTGGGCGCTGGCGCGATGCTGGCCTGCGGGATGGCGATATCCTGTTGCACCGTCACCGAAGCCGTGCTGGTGCAGCCGTTCAGGCTATCGGTAACCAGCAGGGCATACAACCCCGGCGCGTCGGCCACAGGGGCAGGGCCGCTGGCGCCGGACAGCAGGTTCCC
>JADLDL010000108.1 GCA_020846655.1 Saprospiraceae bacterium
GCCGTCACGATGTAGGTTTTTCCACTTTCCAGGTTTACCGGAAAAGTAGCTAGAGAGGAGGCCGCGGATGTGCTGGATTCCGGGGCGATACCCAACACGATATCAACGCCGGCCGGAACATCAATAAAAGGAGTGGCGGACCGGAACGTAAAGTTGTCGAGCAGCAAGTTATCGTTGGCCCACACATCCACGGTTCCGGATGGCGAATTGTGGATCACTTGAACCCGCGCCGTTTGGCCAAAAAGGCCGGCAGCAAACAGGAACAAAAGCAGAAAGGACGTGGTGAAGGTTTTCATAAAAGCAAAAGTGGATTGTAAAACTTGGTTAAACAATGCTCTTCTGAACAGGTTTTGTTTAATGATGTTCTGAATATGGTTTAAAATAGTTAAACAAAAATCAAATTTGCTACTATTGAACACAGGCTGAGAAAGTGGTGAACAAATGTTTGGCCACCAAAAACAAAAAGCCCCCCTGGTGCCAGACCGGTGCATCCTTGCGGATACTGGTCATCGGCGCCAGGGGGGCGATCCGGAAATGTGGGTTCCTTATTTTTCGCTCACATCCACCGTCAGGCGATGAGGCCGGTTGGCAATATCCCAAGCCGTATAAAAAGCCAGTTGGGCGCGTTTGGCGGCAGCGGCGGCGTCAATTTTATCCGCCGTGTCGGTGGGTTTGTGGTAATCGGCGTGCGTACCGTTGAAATAAAAAATGGCTGGAATGCCGCGTTCGGCAAAATTGTAATGGTCGCTGCGCTCGTAGTAGTGGTTGGGGTCGTCTTTGGCGTTGTACTTGTAATCCAACTCCAATTTGGTATACGTGCTGTTGACGTATTCGTTGATTTCGTGCAAATCGCTGCTCATGCGGTTGGAGCCAATCACATACACATAGTTCGGGTTGCCGGCATGTCGGTCATCTACCCGGCCGATCATGTCGATATTGACGTCGACCACGGTTTTTTCCAGCGTAAACAAAGGAAAATCTACGTAAAACCGCGAACCCAGCAGACCTTTTTCCTCACCGCTGACCAGCATACAAACGACTGTACGTTTTGGGCCAATGCCGTTTTTCTTGGCATCGGCAAAGGCGCGGGCAATGCGGATCACCGCGGCGGTGCCGGAGGCATTGTCGTCGGCGCCGTGGTAAATTACTTCGTCGGCATGACCCAGGTGGTCGTAGTGCGCGGTGACAAAGACGTACTCATTTTTCAGGCGTTCGTCGGTACCTTCGATGACACCCACCACATTAGAACCGGACAATGTTTTAAATTCCTTGTCGAAGTGGACTTCAATATTGGATTTGACTTTTACCGGTTTGAAACCTTCCTTGTTGCGCAAGTCGGCAAATTCTTCTTCTACTTTGCCCGTCTTTTTGCCCAAAATAGCGTTGGCGACGTCTTGCGAAATGAACATATTGTTGATCATGGCTTTGTCAACCGAGCCGAAATCGGGCGACTGCGAGTGCCAGCCCCAACTCGCGAGTTTGCGGCGGTTGGTTTTGACAAACGCTGCCAGGTTGGGATCGATGATAAACGCCATCGTAGCGCCTTTTTCCTTGGCCAGTTTTATTTTGCGTTTCCAATCCAGCGACCAACTTGAGCGAAACTCCTTGCCGGTAATCAGCGAGCGGCCGTTGTTGTCCATCGGTTCGCCATTGTAAAAAATGACGGCTTTCCCTTCCACTTTGGTTTTGCCGTAGTCGCTGTATTTGGGGTCGTCGATGCCGTAGCCCACAAAAACGACTTCTTTCAACTGGATCAGCGGTTTGTTTGGATTTTCGGAGGTGTAGACATAAAAATCCGTCCATTTTTTAAACTCCTGATCGCCCACTTTCAGGGACAGGTCTTTCCAGGATTCATTTTGCAGTTGAATGTTTTGGAAATAGGAGCGGCGGTCGGCCACCGGCGGCAAGCCCAGATCTTTGAATTGCTGGGCGATAAAATCGGCGGCCAGGCGTTGGCCTTCTTCGCCGGTTTCGCGGCCGGCCATCGTGTTGGAGGCCAGGGTGTCGATCAGTATTTTCAAATCGGCGGCCGTGATGGTTTCGGCGTACGCCCGGGCATCCGGCACCGTGTAGGGCCGTTTTTTGGGGCGTGGTGTCACCGTGGTGGTGCTCACAGAGTCTTTGGTCGCGCCGGGCTGGGCCATTCCAGCCATAGCCGGCAAAAGGAGAAACAACAGGATGCGAAGTTTCATACGGGAGAGTCAAGTAGAAATTGAATGAAAAAACAAAGGTGAACGCGTTGGGCTGCAAAAACCGGGCCTAGCCGCAGGCAATTTTATCGACCCGGCGGCCATGCCGGCCTCCTTCAAACTCCGTGTTGAGGAAAATCCGGACCATGGCTTGCGCCAAAATTTCGGGAACAAAGCGGGCCGGGAGGGCGATGACATTGGCGTTGTTGTGCTGGCGGGCCAGGGCGGCAATTTCTTCGGTCCAACAAAGGGCGCAGCGGATGCCCTGGTGTTTGTTGGCGGTGATGGCCACGCCGTTGCCGCTGCCGCAAATCACGATCCCGCGGTCGGCCTGGCCGGACTCGACCGATTCGGCCACCGCATGGGCAAAATCCGGATAATCAACGGACTCAAGGGAGTGCGTACCAAAATCAAGTACCATGTGGCCCTGGCTTTGAAGCATGGTCATGATTCCATTTTTGATCGGAAATCCTGCGTGATCGCAGCCTATGGCAATTTTCATGTTGCGGTAGTGTTTTACGGTGAAACGGCCGGCAAAGATAGAATTTTGCCTTTATGCCGGCTTTGCTCATTTTGGCCTTTCGCCCGAAAGCACCTTTCCCGGGGTAAACGTACTTTTGCCGCCCTTGTTCTATACAAAAACACACTGCTATGCGCTCTTGTTCGATTGTTCTCCTGTTGCTGGTCTGTTTTCTCACGTCAACCCTGGCCCAAAGCCCGGAATTTGCGCCTTGGCGCTCAAAAATTGCACCTGAAATTCTCCAGTCCATCCAGCAGGCCCCGGTCGCCGATATTCTGGTGGTCATGCAGGAACAAGCCGATGTGCGCGGGGCCCGTTTTATCAAAGGCAAAGCAGCCAAAGCACAATTTGTGTACAACCAACTGGTGGCCACAGCCACCCGTAGCCAGGCCAATGCCCTGCGGCTCCTTCAGGGCCGGGAAGCCTACGTCAACAGTTATTTTCTGGTCAACGTGATCGCTGTCCGGCACGCCGATCTTCAACTGATGCAGGACCTGGCCCAACTGCCGGAAGTCCGGTTCATCGCTGCCGATCCGCTCATCCCGATGTCGGAGCCGGAGCGTTTCCCCGGCCCTGTGACCGAGCGCGGCACCATCGAATGGGGCGTCCAGAAAATCCACGCGCCTGAGGTTTGGGCCCTGGGCTATACCGGCCAGGGTATCACCGTGGCCGGCGCCGATACCGGCTACGAATGGGAACACCCTGCGCTGAAAGCGCATTACCGGGGCTGGAACAAGCTGGCGGGCACCGCCAACCATGCCTACAACTGGCACGATGCCATCCACGAAATCAATCCGCTCAACGGCGATAGCATCCCCGATCCCGCCAACAATCCCTGCGGCGTCAATTCACAGGTGCCCTGCGACGACCACAACCACGGCACCCATACCATGGGCACCATGGTGGGCGACGACGGCCAGGACAACCAGATCGGCGTGGCGCCCGGCGCCCAATGGGTAGCCTGCCGCAACATGGAGCGCGGCAACGGCCAGCCCTCTACGTATATCGAGTGCTTCCAATGGTTTTTGGCGCCCACGGACCTGAACAACCAAAACCCGGATGTGAGCAAAGCCCCCCACGTGATCAACAACTCCTGGTATTGCTCGGTCGGCGAAGGTTGCACAGACTTGACGATCAATGAAATGATGCGGCAAGTGGTCATCAACCTCAAAGCCGCCGGTGTGGTGGTGGTGGTCAGCAATGGCAACTTCGGGAGCTCGGGCTGCAACACGACCTACGGTCCGCCCGCCTATTTCGAAGAAAGTTTCAGCGTCGGCGCTACAGCCATCAACGATACGATCACCAATTTCAGCAGCCGCGGCCCGGTGACCATCGACGGCAGTTTCCGGCTCAAGCCCAACGTAGTGGCGCCCGGTGCAGCTGTTCGCTCGAGCGTGCGTTTCGGCGGCTACCAGCACTTCTGGGGCACCAGCATGGCCGGCCCGCATGTGGCGGGCCTGGTGGCCTTGGTGCTTTCGGCCCGCCCCGACCTGGCCGGCGAGGTGGACCTGATCGAAGACATCATCGAACAAACGGCCGTGCCCGGCTTCGATACCGTGGATTGCGGCAGCCTGGGCGCCATGGCCTATCCGAACAATTCGTACGGCTACGGCCGGGTGGATGCCCTGGCGGCGGTGGAAAAAGCACTGAGTTTGGGCCCCTTGGGCGCCGGCGAAGTGTTGGCGCCGCAGGTGACGGTGTTTCCAAATCCAGTGGAAGACAAGGCCGTGTTTGAGTTGGCGTGGATCTCCGGCCCGACGCAGTTGGAGGTGTTCAACCCGGAAGGCAAACAAGTGTACCTGCAAACCTGGCAAGCCGGCACAGGGACCAATTCGATGGTCGTACCCTGCCGGACCTGGGCGCCGGGTGTTTATTTTTGGCGCCTGACGGCCGGAAATGGAACGGCTGCGGGTAGTTTGATTAAGCAGTAGGGGGCAGGGGTTATTTCACCAGTTTCCCTGTTTTCACCCGCTCGCCGCGCGCGCTGAGTTCCCAGACGTAAAACCCTGGCGGCCAGGCAGTGGTGTCGATGTCCTGCACGCCCGGCGTGAGGCGCAGGCTGCGCAGCAGCCTGCCGGTGGCATCATAGAGCCGCAACACCGGGCTGGGCAGGCCCGGACTCAGCAGAATTTGCAACTGAGCGTCGAAGGGATTGGGCCAGATCTCGAAGCGGGCAGCCCAGTCGGGGTTGTCCTGGGCCGTGAGGCCGATGCGTAGGGTTTCGCAGTGCGTGTCTGAGCCGTAGGCGTTGCTTACGGTGAGGCAGACGGTGTACAGGCCGGGGCCGCTGAAACTGTGGTCGGGGCTGGGTTCGGTACTGGCGGGCGAGCCATCGCCGAAATCCCAGGACCAATGGGTAGGATCGAAGTAGGAAAGATCGCGGAAAAAAACAGAGCGGGCATCGGCGGTATCGGCTTCAGGTAGCCACCAGGCCTGGGGCAGGTTGTCGAGGCCGAGGGTGTCACAGGCGGAGCCGTCGAGGGGACCGAGGCGGTAGTTGGCGAAGTTGGGTGGCCAAAAGCCCATGAGGGCGGGCAGGTGGAGGCCGTGCTGCTCTACGCCGCAGGCCGGCCCGGGCCGGTCAGGGTAGTGAACGATGTGCATGACGTTGTTGGTGCTGCCGGTGGAGAAGTAGATTTTGCCGTCGGGGGCCAGGCGGCCCTGGTAGAAAGCAGTATTGAAGGGGGATTGGAAACCGTCGTAGGTGGCCACTATCTGACCACTAGCCTCAATGTCAGTAGCCCAAAGGTCGTATTGTGAAAGATAGGTGCCATTGGTTGTATACAAATACCGCCCATTGGGCGACACAGCCAAGCCGCCGGCGCCAGCCGGTCCAGGGTGGTGCAGGAAGCGGAAATTGGACAGGGCGCCGGTACAGCGATCGAAGTCCATGATCCGGATACCGTCCTGGTGGGCTTTGAAATATAGGCTGCCGTCGGGCGAAAAGCCAGTCTGTCCGCCCCAATGAATGCTGTCGGGTGTGCCGATTGCCTGGGTGCCGATGCGCTGCACCCCTTCTGGACTGAGCAGGCAGAGGTGGTGTAGATCGGAATTGCGATTGGGAGCGATGATCCACCAGTCGCGGCCGTTGGCGTGGCGGGTGGCTATTATGTATTTGCTGAGTTTGAAGTCTTCAAATATCACTTGTTTTTTTTCAATCACAGCCCCTTTGCTATTATCACCGTTTTCGTCGACTATTGCATACAGAAAGTATCTTGGGTCCCAGGACCAATCGTCTAATAAAAAATAAAATAAATAAAATAGATTCTCTGAGTTTGGGTCAGGTAAAAACAGGGCGCCTTGATATACTGGATAGGGAAAATTTGTGCAAAACTCATTAAAAACCTCTCCGGGGCTTATTGTATCTCCATTAAGCATTATTTCATTGATACTGTTTGCTATGTCACAACCATCGGTATAAGCTACTAAATTCCCCATAGTATTGCATGTGGCTGCGCTTGGATCTTTTAAAATAAAATTATGATGCGACAGTTGAAATGGCCTTTTGTTGAAATCCATAAAGATGCCACCCTGTACAATCCCATTTGATGAAAAAAATATTTTCCCGTACCCCAAAGGCCAAACATAATCATAACGATACTGAGCAATTAGTGAAATGGACGTGATTAAAAAGATATATATCATTGCGTATTTCATGCAAAGGAAGGTTTTATGTAAATGCAATAGCACTCACCCTATAGCGGTTAGCCATAGAGTGAGTGCATGA
>JADLDL010000109.1 GCA_020846655.1 Saprospiraceae bacterium
ATAGGCGGCATTGGCACGCGCTTCGACGCGCAAAATACAGGGCGTGTCGTAGGGGTGCAGGCCTTGGATTTCCGCTTCCAGGGCGGCTTCGAGTGCCGGCTGGGTTTTGAGGATGGCCACCCATTCGCGGTCCTGTTGGATGGCCCCATCCCACCAAAAGGCGCTGCTGATGGGAAACATATTGGCGCAGGCCACCAGCCGTTGTTGCAACAAGTGCTGGGAGATATTCCGGGCGTTGTCTTCGTCCGGACAGGTGACATAAAAGACCAGAAAAGGCATGTGCTCGGGTGGTTCGGTGTGGAGGGAGGGATCAGCCGGTGAATCCGCGGGCATAGGGGCTGGCATCTTGGCCGCAAAATTCGCCGCGCAGGTATTTGAAATACCCGGTGATGCCGATCATGGCGGCATTGTCGGTACAAAATTCGAGGCGCGGCACATAGGTGGTCCAGCCTTCCCGCGCGCCCATGTCAGCCAGGGCTTGCCGCAAACCGGAGTTGGCGCTCACACCGCCGGCCAGGGCAATGTGCCGAATGCCCGTTTGGCGCGCTGCTTTGCGCAATTTGCTGAGCAGGATCGTAACAATCCGGTGCTGGATGGAGGCGCAGATGTCCGCCAGGTTTTCCTGGACAAAATCCGGCTGTTTCGCTGTTTGGTCGCGCAAAAAATACAATATCGCGGTTTTCAGGCCACTGAAACTAAAATTCAAGCCGGGAATGGCCGGTTCCGGAAACGCAAATCGGGCCTCGCCGTCGCGGGCATGGCGGTCGATCAGTGGCCCGGCCGGATAGCCCAGCCCCAGTATTTTACCGGTCTTGTCGAAGGCCTCGCCGGCAGCATCGTCGATGGTCTCGCCCAACACTTCCATGTCGAGGTAATCGTTGACCCGGATGATTTGGGTGTGACCGCCGCTGACGGTCAGGCACAAAAACGGGAATTCCGGCTTGGGGTCTTCCGCAAAATGCGCCAGCACATGGGCCTGCATGTGGTTGACCTCGATGAGGGGCAAGTCAAAACTCAGAGCAAAGGCTTTGGCAAACGAGGTGCCCACCAGCAGCGAGCCCATCAGGCCGGGGCCCCGGGTAAACGCCACGGCCGTGACCGCCTGCTTGTCGATGCCGGCCGATTTCAGGGCCTGGTCGACCACCGGAATGATGTTGGCCTGGTGCGCCCGGGAGGCCACTTCCGGCACCACGCCGCCGTATAAGCGGTGTATGTCCTGACTGGCCACGCAGTTGGACAACACCACGCCGTCGCGGATCACCGCCGCAGAGGTGTCGTCGCAGGAAGATTCAATGGCTAAAATAGTGGCCGGCACCGGCATGTTGTTCGTCATAAATAAAGCGGGCCAGGTGTTTTGGCGGCGCCGCAAAAGTACGACTTTTGCCCACCCGCCCCGGGCCTTCCCGTGTTTTCCGGCAGCAAATTGGCACGATTATTTGTTTCTGAACGGCAGCCGGTTACTCCCCAACGGGTGGACCCTACTTTTGTTCATCAAATCCTCCGCTTCCAGCATGTTTTCATCGTCTACCAAAGATAAAAAACCCGCCAACGGCAGTGCCGCGCTTGCCATCGGCACCGACAAAGACAGCAACCAAACCACCGTAATTGCCAAAGGCACCGTCATCGAAGGCAAATTCATTTGCGCCGACAACGTACGCCTCGACGGCTCGATCCACGGCGAAGTGCAAGTGGACAAGCGCCTGGTACTCGGCGACGGCAGTTTTATCCACGGCAACATCCAATCCACCAACGCTACCATCAAAGGCCGCATCAAAGGGGATATTTCCGTCAAAGAAGCCCTGCACCTGCTGGAAACCGCCGTGATCGAAGGCAACATTACCGCCAAAACCATGATTGTGGAAGAAGGAGCCCGCTACAATGGCTCCTGTAAAATCGGCGATTCGGGTAGTGCTGCTAAAAATTGATTTCGCATCTTTACGGGTGAAAAATGGCGGTTGGCCATTTCCGTAGAGGCATGGACACACACACCCTCGAGTTGAAAGATACCCGCCTGTCGGCGGACATTGCTCCCCAATGCACCTTGCAGGTGATTTTGGGGCAGGAAAGTATTTCCATGCTGGCAGCCGATACCCCCGGTGAAGTGCTGGCCTTGCAATCCTGGAGTTTTTCGGATACCGGCCGCTCGGCGGATGAACTGGGCTGGGACTTGCGCCGGGTGCTGCGCGACGAGCCCTTGTTTGCGCTGCCCTATGGCCGCGTCATTTGTGCGCTCGAGCACCACCAGACGACCCTGGTGCCGCGCCGCCTGTTTCAGCATGGCGCCCTGGCCAACTATTTCAAACTGCTGTTGCCTCCGGGCGAATACACCTATACCTACGACGAATTGTCCGAACTGGACGCCTACCTGGTGTATGCCAGCAACGCCGCGCAGATCAAACTGCTGTATGAGTTTTTTCCGCATGCCCGGCACCGCCATTTGGCGGCATCGCTGTTGCGGTACTGGCGGCAGGCGGCAGGCGACCAGGAGCACCGCATGTTTCTGAACCTGCGCCACCAATCGGCCCAACTGGCGGTATTTGAACGCCAGAACCTGTTGTTTTACAACGCATTTTCATTCCCCTCGGCTTCAGACTTGCTGTATTTTGTGCTGCTGGCCTATGAGCAGTTCCGGCTCCGCCCGGCCGATATTCCACTCGTGGTGTCGGGCACGATCCTGAGCGATTCGGAATTGTACCGGGTGCTGTACCGCTTTATCCGCGAGATTCAATTTGCCCCGGCGCCCACTCATTTTAAAATTGCAGACGACACGCAGGTGCTGCCCGGGCACTGCCACGTGGATTTGTTTTGTCTTAAAAACCTGTAGATCAGATTTCTTGTGCGAATTATTGGAGGAAAATTCAAAGGCCGGCGCTTCAGCCCGCCTGCCGACAACTGGCCCACCCGGCCCACCACGGATGTGGCCAAAGAGGCCTTGTTCAACATCCTGAACAACTACCTGGATTTTGAAGCGGTGAAAATGCTCGACTTGTTTGGCGGCACCGGCAGCCATTGCTACGAATTTATTTCCCGGGGCTGCACGGATGCCACCTACGTGGACAAATTTCCGGGTTGCGTTCAGTTTGTACGCAAACTGGCACAGCAACTGGACATCGAACCCAGCCTGAAAATTATGCCCATGGATGTGTTCCGGTTTATCGGCCACGCTACCACGCAGTACGACTATATTTTTGCCGGCCCGCCCTATGGCTTGCCGACGCTCGATATGATCCCGGACCTGATTTTTGAAAAACAATTGCTGCTGCCGGAGGGCTGGTTTGTGCTGGAGCACAACCCGCACCACGATTTCACCAACCACCCGCACCTGTTCGATGTGCGGCACTACGGCCAAACCTTTTTTAGTTTTTTCAGCAACGAAGCCGCAGCCGAATAAGCGATTTTATTTTTGACAAATGAGGATGATTGGCGCGGTTTCCACCACATTGCTGACATGCCCTGCGCGGTCTTTGATATAAATTTTAAAGGTCAGCGTATCCGTGTTTTGCGGTGCGGGGTCCAGTTCGCAGGGCGGCAAATTGCCGCCGTAGATGCAGCAAAACTTGAAGGCGTTGTTGTCACTTTTGATAAAAATCGAGATGTCGCCCGAAATGCCGTTGCCGGCGCCTTGCTGCTCGATGAAGGGTAGGGTATAGGCGGCTTTGGGGCTGTTGTCGCGGGAGTCGAACAGAAAGACGCGGCTGGAGGTGTCGTTGGGCATGCTGCCCAGGTCGCCGTCGCCGTCAGTATAACTGAGGGTTATGGTGGTGCTGTCGCCCCCATACCGGCTGGTGAGCAGCGTATCTTTGCTGATGGATTTGAATTCGATCACTGGCGTATCCGAATAATCGGGCGGTTGGACGCAAAAGGGAAGCGTGGCGGCAGCAGCCAGTACAAGAAGGGTTACGCCCAGGATTGATTTTTTCATACGGTTATAATTTGAGCCCAAATTACCGGCATTTAAGCGCAATGCAAACAGCGGAACACCTAGAATTATTGTCAAAACTGGCGGATTTGTCCCCCGGTGGCTTTGAAGAGACAGCCCTGGCCGTATTCCGGTACCAGGCGCGGCACAATCCGGTGCTGGCCCGCTACCTGCACTTGCTGGGCCGCGACCCAGCCAGCGTGCAGGCGCTCGCGCAAATTCCGTTTTTGCCCATCGGTTTGTTCAAAAACCATGTGGTGCAAAGCGGCGACTGGACGCCGGAAACGGAGTTTACCAGCAGCGGCACCACTGGCCAGGCGCCTTCCCGGCACCGGGTGCGCCACCTGCAGGCCTACCTCGACAATACCCGGCGCGGGTTTGCGCATTTTTACGGCGACCCGGCCGACTGGTGTACCCTGGCGCTACTGCCCTCGTACCTGGAGCGCGAAGGCTCCTCGCTGGTGGCGATGGCGGATTTTTTTATCCGAGCGTCCAAATACCCCGAGAGCGGATTTTTCCTGCATGATTTTGAAAATTTGCGCGACACCCTGCTGCACTGCCGGGCGCAGGGCATCCCGACGCTGCTGTTGGGCGTGAGTTTTGGCTTGCTGGATTTTGCCGAACGCTACCCGATGGACCTGCGCGGCGTGGTGGTGATGGAAACCGGCGGCATGAAAGGCCGCCGCAAGGAACTGACCCGCTCGGAACTGCACCGCGTACTCGGGCAGGCCTTTCAACTGCCTGGCTTGCACTCGGAGTACGGCATGACGGAACTCCTGTCGCAGGCCTACAGCCAGCCGGACCCTGGGGGAGCCGCCGTGGTGTTTGTGCCGGCGCCGAGGTTGCGGGTGCTGGCGACCGAAATCAACGACCCGTTTTGCGTGCAGCCGCCCGGGCGCCCGGGCCTGCTGAACATGGTGGACCTGGCCAACCTGGACACCTGTAGTTTTATCGCCACGGAGGATGTGGGCAAGGTGTATGCCGACGGCCGCTTCGAGGTGCTGGGCCGGCTCGATGTGGCGGAGTTGCGGGGTTGTAATTTGATGGTGGAATGAGTGATTTTTGTGCCATGAAAAAAATAGGGCTGCTTTCGGATACGCATTCTTTTCTGGACGAACGGGTGTTCGAACATTTTGCCGAATGCGATGAAATCTGGCACGCGGGCGACTTCGGCTCCATGGCCGTCATCGACCGGCTGCGGGCCTTCAAGCCCCTGCGCGGCGTGTACGGCAACATCGACAACGCCCAGATTCAGGCGGAAATGCCGCTGGATTTGCGTTTTACCTGTGCCGGGGTGCCGGTTTTTATGACCCATATCGGCGGCTACCCCGGGCGTTACCACCCGAGGGTGCGGGTGTTGCTGGAGCAGGACCCGCCCCTGCACGGCCTGTTTATCAGCGGGCATTCGCATATTTTGAAAGCGATGCCGGACAAAAAACTGCACTTTTTGCACCTCAACCCGGGGGCCTGCGGCAACGAGGGCTGGCACCAGGTGAAAACGCTGATGCGCTTTGTGCTGGACGAGGGCGCCATCCGCGAACTTCAGGTGATCGAATTGGGTGCGCGGGGCAGGAACGCTTGAAAAATTTGCCGGCAAGACGCTACTTTTGCGCCGCTGCGCCGCGCAGACCGGTCCCGTAGTTCAACGGATAGAATAGAGGTTTCCTAAACCTTAGATATGGGTTCGATTCCCGTCGGGACCACAACCAGATTTTTAGTCTGTTCATTTTCAGGGTTTTGTGGCTGTTGAGTGCCCCCGTGGCGGACGTTTTGGGTAACTTTTTCGGACAAGATCCTTGTGTCATGTTGCACAACGTATTAGAAATGGCTGCCTTCCAGCCCTTCTTCAACCCAACGAGGCTTCCAGCCCGGCCGCCTGCCGGGCTTTTTTGCTGGCGCCAGGTACTGAAAAGCCGCCGAAAACTAGCAGCAGCGCAAGTGCGCAGGGCTAATCGGTCAGCGATATTTCACGAACCGCCTAAAAAAACGGACTATAAGATATCGAACCCTCCTTCTCCTGCTCACCCAAAATAAAATGATCTTGGGATGAAGAAATCCTCCTTAACCAGTATCTCCATTTTTACTTTAGTGATCTTTCTCAGTAGTATTTTGCCTGATGTCAATTTGGATATCAGTACCATTTGCAAAAGATTCGCCGTCGCAATTCTATTTGGAATGGTGGTTGCTTCTTGTAGCCACTGGCTACTTAAAAAGGTGGTGCAAAAAGAAAGATAACTGATTTGCGCAGCCCGACCGCAACGCAAGAAGGTGTAGCGCAAGGGATGTGGAGGGGGCGCCGCTTGCGGCGCAGCCCGGCGAGGCACGAGCCGGGCCGAGCGCAGCGAGCCCGGAGCAGCCCGGCCCGGAAGGCGGCATCGGCCTGACGCCCGACGCAGGAGGGCGAAGGGCGGGGCCGCCTGGAGGGATGCGCCCCATAACCATCAACTTAAGGTTTACTTACTTCGACATTCGATATTCTGCGGTTCGATATTCCAACGTTAATGGATTAAAAAATATCGAATATCGAACCGCAGAATATCGAATGTCGAAGTAAAAAAAGCGCCTTCAAACGTTTAAGTCGATGGCTATGGGGGTAGGGCCCGGGGTCGCAATCCGGGATAATCGGCCGGCAACGGGAAATAATTTCACCGGAGCCTTTGCAGCGCGTACAGGTTGGGCAATCTGTTGTGGTAACAACCGGAACGCTTGCCCTTGCGGTGGCGAAAAACAGGAGAAAAAATAGAAAACGCATAGCAGAAATAGTGATTGGAGATGGAAAATGTCAGATAGAAACTCGGCGCCGCTGCGGTAGCCCGCAGCGGCGCCGGGCTGGTGGATGTTTAGAAATCGGCTTGTTCAACCGGACCAAAGGGGTACAGGCAGCCGGCCGGTGGGCATTTGACTTTGGAGACATAGGTTTTGCCCGCGCCGCTCGGGCACACAGCCGTCACCCGGATGACGAAGCAATCGGGGTCGCCCAAGCAACCGTAGCTCCATACGGCGCCCGACGTCGTGGCCGTGGCGTAGGGCGTCGGGTCGACAATGCCCTGGTACACCCAGTGCATGCTCCAGTTGTACTTTTTGGCCAGTGGCACTGGCGTGGTGTTCAGGCGCAGCCGGCAGTAGCCTTCGGCGCAGGGCGACCAGGAGGCCACCACATTGGTGGGGCTGCCACAAGCGGCTATCGCCTGGGCGGCTTCGTCGGCGCCGGGTATGGCTGGCAGGTTTTCTTTGGTGCAGGCGCCCGACAGGAACAGGCAAACAGTGATCAGGGTGACAGTACTAAACGTGCGGATTGGGTACATGATACAGATGTTTGAAATGGTGGTCCTCTCTTGTCGCGTCGAGGTTGGCGCCGGAAATGTATTTTTATAGAAAAAAATATATTTCGCAATCATTATGTACCAAATGTACCGGCAAGAGCTGTGCCCGTGTGGCCGTTGCAAATTAAAGCGCGAATGAGCCGAGGAACTGGATGGGATAGAATTGGAGTAGGCCATATAAAAAGGGGCGTCGCCAATTGGCGACGCCCCTTTTTATATGATTTCTATATTCAGTTATATTTTAGTTCGAAACACCAGGTTGGCATTGCGCAGACGCGACACATCGACGTTGCTCAGGTCGGTGTATTTCCCGTTGGTGAAATAGATCGTACCGTCTACAATCCGGTGTATTTTTTCCAGGTTGATGTACAGCGATTTATTGAGGCGAAACAGGTTGGGGAAATTGAAGTACAAATAGTGGCCTACCGGCTTGAGGTGGGTTTTTATTTCGAGCATATTCCCGTCTTCCAGGTAGATCAGGGTCCGATTCGGGTTGTCGCGCCGGGGCTCGACATACACGATATCATCGGCTCCGATAAATTCCGTCTCGCCTTTTTCAGTCGTAAAGCCCACTTTCCGGCGGGAGCGAAAGATCCACTCTGCCAGGTTTTCCCGGCTGTGCTGGTGAATGGCGTGGTACACCCGTTCGATAAAGATCTCAGGGTTTTTCAGGTCTTCCTTGTTCAAAAAGTTATGCGTCGGCAAGTTGAGCCGCCGCATTTGTTCGGTGAATTCAGGCTCATCGAAATGCTGGGAGATAAAAATCAGAGGTTTTTGCACTTTGGGATACCACTTGGCGGCGGAGCGGATACCGCCATCGCGCGCGCCGCCGCTGCGGGTAAGGTTGATGTCGAAGAGCATCACATCAGGCAGCAGCGACTGGTCTGCCCGGGCTTGTGTAAAAAACGCATCTACCTCTTCCTCGTTTTGACAGCAGGTTGTTTCAAAATCGACTTCCTGGAGCAATCCGGCGAGTTCGTCGCGGAACTTAAATTCATCGTCAAGAATCAGTGCTTTCATGGTTTACAAAATATTGGTGATGGGAATGGTGATGGTGGCTAATGTGCCGCCCTGCGGCTGTGACTTGGCTGCCCAGGTGCCGTGCAGGGTGTCCCGGATGGCCTGGTTCAGGTATTTGGTGCCGCCGTTGGTGGCTTGGCGGTTCGCTTCGGAGTCGTAGCCAGGCCCCTGATCCCGTACGCCGATCAGCAGGTTGGGGCCCTGGGTTTGGGCGCTGATGTGCAGGATTCTTTTTTCTACAGGAACATCCCGGTACGCCTTGAAGGCGTTGAGGCATAGTTCCAGCATGGAGGCGCCGATCAGGTCGGCCCGGAAAGCAGGTACCGAGCGGAACGCCGGCAACTGGATATCGGTGCGGATGGCGCCGGGCGGCAGGCCCTGCGATTCGGCCAGGATGGCCGCTATTTCATGTAAAAACAACTCCAGGTCGACGGCATCCGTCATTTTGTTTTTCACCATGAGGTTGTGCAACTTGCTGATAAGGCCCACCCGCACCCGCAGGTCCTGGTACACTTCGCGCAGGACCGGCTGGGCCTCGCCTGCCGATTTTTCGTACTTCCGCAGGTCAAAATACAAGGTGTCCAGACTGCCCCGGATGGAGTGGTTCATGTCTTGCCGCTGCAATTCCAACAGCCTGTTTTTCTGCCCCCAAAGCCACAAAAAGGACTCCGCCAGAAAAATCATAATCAACAGGATTTTGTAGCCCAGCAGGCTGAATGTGACCCAAAACGACAGTTCCAGGCTGGCTTTGCCGTCCAGAGCATGAAAAATGGCTGTCAACACTTGCGACAAGGCCAGGGTAAGGATCGAAAAGGTGGTCATAGCGCCAACCAGCGGCAGTTTGCGCTCCACAAAGGTTTGCCGCAACACGATCGCGAGCAAAGGGCAGAACAGCAATAAGTCCGGTACGACCAACAGGGTTTCGGACAGTATTTTCAGCAGGCTGTTGCCCGTCTCGCCCTGCGCCAGGTACTTGAACAACACATCGCCGGCGAAAAAAAGGCCGTACACCCAGGCGATAAACCGGGTGTAGCGGGCGGCGTTGATGCGCAGGCGCCGAAACAACCAGGTGTTGAACATTCGACCCCGCTGGTCGATAAAGCGCAGGGCCAGCAACATGGTCACCGAGTTGAGGGCCGACACCAGCGAATCAGCGATTTTGGCCCAGATGCTGGCTTCGCGCAAAAAAAACAGGCCTTGCAAACTGGCTACCGCCCAAAGCCACATGGTGGCGGTCAGCCAAAACAAGCCTTCCAACTGGTTGTCGGCGGGCACCTCCATCCTGTTTTTCCACAAAAACTGCCGGATGGAAATAAACGATATGCCGGCAAACAACGTGGCCGGTATCGTGAGGTGCATGTTGAGAAAATTGAGCAAAAGCGGGGTGCTTTTGCCTGCTGTTTGAAAAATATCAAACCCGTTTTCCCGGAATAACCCCCAGCCCAGCAAATAGCAAGCCGCCACCCCGGCAAACAGCCAGTATTCCAGCCGAATCCGGTCGGAAGTGGCGCGTACGGCAGTAATCACGGATGTTTCTGGCATCTTTTTTTGCCAGAAAACTACGGCTTCGCCGCTTCAGGTAGTTGCCTCTTCCGGGGAAATGCCGTTTTTGGCCGAGCAACCCAAGCGTTCAAATCAGGCCTTTTTTCCGCGCGGCCTCCACGGCTTCCAATTTGTTGTGTACCTGCAATTTGCGGTAAATGTTTTCAATGTGTTTGCGCACCGTGCCCGTGCTGATGAACAAATTCTCGCCGATTTGCTCGTAGCGAAGCCCTTTGCTCAATTGTTCCAACAACTCAATTTCCCGGGCAGACAGGTCGTGTTCGGCAGCCGGCGCCGGCGCCGGCGCGCGGCGCAACAGGCTCAGGGCTTTCCGGGCAATCGCCGGCGACATGGGAGCGCCGCCGTCCATCACCTCCAGCAGGGCGCGGTGCAAACTCTCGGGGGATTCGTCTTTTAACAAATAGCCGTCGGCGCCGGCCAGGATGGCGTTGAAGATGCTTTCGTCGTCGTCAAACACCGTGGCCATCACGATTTTAATCTGCGGGTGCCGGGCTTTGACCAGCGCAGTAGCCGCCAGGCCATCCATTTCGGGCATCTGAATATCCATCAGCACGATGTCAGGCAGGGCCGGCGCGGCACTCAGTTGCTCCAGCAAATCGCGGCCGTTCCGGGCCAGCCCGCTCACCCGGAAATCGGGCGAGAGTTCCAGGTGTTCGCGCAACATTTGAGCGAGGCGCGGCAAGTCTTCGGTGATATGGACGTCGTATGGGCGCATGTGTGGCGGCTAGTCGTTCCCCGGCCCGAAATTCAAACCGAAGGTAATACCCGTTCTGAAAAACACCCCAAAGTACTTGTCTTTGCGGAATTCGAGCAGGGGGTTGTCGATGGTGTAGGCGCTGCGGTCGATGGGGTTGCCCGCGTCGAACTGGCTGTAGTTGGCGCCCACTCCGAAAAATATGTCGAGGCCGAAACCCCGAAACAGTTTCATGGCGCCCAGGTTGAGCATGGCGGTATACTGCGTCACCGAAGGGTCGAAGCTTTGCTGGCTGATGGCGCCGTCGGTATCGTGCGTGGCAGTGACGGTAAGGGGCTCGAAGTTTTTTTCATTGTAGCCCAGGAGGATGCCCACGTAGCCGCCCTTGCCGTTTTTGGTAAAAAACTTGGGCTGAAAATGCGCTTTGAAGCCATCCCAGCGCGAAATATTGTCCTGGTCGGCGCCTTCCACTTCGTTGATCCAGAGGTCGAAGATGTTTTCCTTGTTTTGGTTAATTTTCAAATACGAGAACTCGAATGCCGTGTGCTCGAACACGAAATTGAGCACGCCGCCATAGTCACGTCTGGCGTTGGTGTTCAGGAGGGGCAAAATATTGGCGCCGAGGTAGAGGTTGAAATGGCTGTTGGCCCGCCGGCTGGCGCGTTCGGCTTTTTTGCGCGCTTTTTCCTGCTCGGCCAGGCAGTTTTCCGCTTTTTTCCGAAAGGTAGCCTCCGGCTCGCTGCGCCGCCAGTGGGCATACAGATTGGCCACTTCCTGCAAGCCGGCGCAATCCGAGGTTGGCGTGAGGGCGGCCAGGCGGTCGGTGGCCGACACGCCGGTTTTTTCGGCCAGCGTGCGGTCGAGCAGGAAGTTGGTCTGGGCGTAGGCCTGCGCTATTTTGTGGAACGGGATGTCGCCGGCCGGCTCACCGGAATAGCACAGGGCCAGCATTTTCAGGACGACAACACTTTTGGGCTCGTACCGGGCAGCCGTGGCGCCGGCTTCCATAAACCGCGCGATACTGCGGGCATCGTTTTTTTCAGCGGCAGCACCGCTCAGGCTGCGCAGGCCCCGCAAGACGGTGGGGTATTCGTAGTCGGCCACTTGTTTTTTGTTGTCTTCCGGCAGCAGGTCGTAGTACCGGATGGATTGCAGCGCCGCATCGAGGTATTCTTCCTGCGTCAGCAGTGCCTGGTCTTTCGCATAGATATCCAGGATTTTATTGATGCCAATGTATTTCAGCCACTCGGTGGTGTTGGGGTGCGTCAGGCCCAGGCGAATGAACCGGAGTGCGTCTCCATATTTTTTATAGACATAAGCCATTTCACCCATTCCTGTGTAGTACTCTGCCTGAGAGGCTGCGAAGTTTTCCCATTTTACAACGAAATTTTTATCAAAAAAAACGTACCGAAACGGGAAACTGGCGGGCGTGAGTGCCGTCATCTCGGGCTCAAGGGCGCTGAGCACTTCGTAGGCTTTCTCATTCTCGTCATGCATGCCCAGGGCGAAGCCATATTGGTACCTGAGATTGGTTTTAAAATAGCGGGCGCTGCGTGCTTCTTCGTCGCTGCCGTCTGAGATGACCTTGTCGAGCAGGGCAACGCCTTTGTCGACGCGGGTTTTGATCGCTCTGACGTTTTCCGGCGTAATGGTTTTGGCTGACAGCGTGTCCTGGAACGTCCGCAAGGCGTTGTAGATTTCCACGCCGGCTTGAAGGTTTTCGGCGGGCGTCTGCGCCAGCACCAGGCCAATCTGTGAGAGCCACATGGCGAGGACCAGGATGTAGGTGTTTTTCATAAATAGTTGGAAATGAAAAGAAACGGACCGCTATACCACGGGTGTTTTCTCTGGTAAAAGAACTGTTTTGAATATAGCCACAAAGGTGTGCCCGGGCTCTTGCGGGCACAATACGATGAATTGCGTATTTCGGTGTGGCGCTGCGGCGGCCGGCTTGTTACAACGGGATATCGGTTTCCACGATGGTGCCGCTGCCGCTCTGGCACACGCTGAGGCTGCCGCCCAGTTCGGCGGCCCGGGCTTGCATGTTGGATAAGCCATAGCCGCTGTGGCCGCCCTGAGCATCGGTGCTTTCAATGCCCTTGCCGTCGTCGGCCAGGCTCATGTGCAGGCGGGCGCCCTCCGGCGCGACGGCAAAACGGAGTTCGACGGTTTTGGCCTCGGCGTGTTTGGCGGCATTGGTCAGGCTTTCCTGTGCGATGCGGTAGAGGTTCAGGGTTTGGGTGGGGCTGAGTTGGAGGGCGCCGTCCGGAAGCTGGGTGCGGAGGGGTAGGGTGGTGGCCCGCTGGGCAAAGTCGCTGATTTTTTCGGCGAGTTGTTCCAGGGTGAAATGTTCGTGCCGAATGGCCCAAATGGTTTCGCGGAGCTGGTTCATGGCTTGGCGGGCGTTGCTGCCGATGGCTTCAAGTTCCTGTTTTTCGCCGGGGCTGGCCACCTGTGTGGCTTTGCGGGCGAGGGCGCTGCCGATGATAGTGAGTTCGGCGCCGAGGTTGTCGTGCAGGTCGCGCGAAATGCGCAGGCGTTCGGTTTGGAGGCGGTTGGAGAGTTCGGCGCGGGCGAGGTTGGTTTTGAGTTCGGCTTCGCGCTCCAGTTGGCGCTGTTTCATGCTTTGTTGGCGCCAAACGAAGGCAAAAACGAGGGCCAGGAGCACCAGCCCAAACACCGAGAGGCTGAGCAGGACATTGCGGCGTTGGAGTTTCACTTCCTGGCGGGCGATTTCCTGTTCTTTTTTTGCGGATTCGTACCGGGTGGCCATTTCGGCGATTTGGCGGCTGCGCTCCACGTTGAAGAGGCTGTCTTTGAGCACATAACTTTTTTGGAGCCATTGCATGGCCAGTGCGTGGTTGCCGTTGGCGGCAAAGGCGTCGGCCAGCATTTGCATGATGTGCCGGCGCAGGTCGTTGAAGCCTATTTTTTCGGCTTTTAGCAAGGCCTGCTGGAAGTAGGGCAGGGCCTTGTCGGGGCGGTCGGCCTGGAGCCAGGTTTCGCCCATGTTGTTGATGTTGATGGCCACCCCGTGTTCGTCGCCGGCCCGTTGGCGGATCGCGGTGGCGCGTTCGAGCAGGGGGATAGCCTGGGCGTAAAAACCGCGTTCAGTGGCGATCGCTGCCAGGTTGTTGAGTGTGTAACTGAGGCCGAGTTCGTTGCCGCTGCGCTCGAGGATGGCTTTTTCCTGCAAAAAATCGGCCTCCGCTTCGTCGAGCCGGCCCAGCTCGAGCAGCACAACGCCCCGGATGTCGAGCGAGGAGGCTACGCCGTCGGTATCGTGGGCTTCGGCGCACAGTTGGATGGACTGTGCGAGTTGGGCCAGGGCTTTGTCGTGCTGGCCGGTTTTTTTGAAATAATTACCCATTTCGCGCAACACCTGGCCCTGGCCGAGGCGGTCGTTGGCGGCTTCGTACAGGTCGAGCGCTTGTTGGTACAAGGCCAGCGCTTTTTCGTAATTACCTTTCATGTACTCGGCGATACCGATATTTTTCAGGGTCAGGGCCTCTGTGGCGCCGAGTTTTTGTTGGCGGGCGATGCGGAGCGCCAGTTCGCCGAGGGCAATCGCCGAGTCGTAATTGTGGGTATAAAAAGTGTAAAAATGTTCGTTGATAAAAGCGGCTTTTCGCGTGTCGTCCATGCCGGGCAGCAGGGCGCTGAGGCTGTCGGCGGCGCTTTGCGGGAAGGCCTGTTGGTGCGGGAGGAAAAACAGCAGGACGATCAGCCACGGGCGGGCAGGCGATTGCAGCGTTGGTATCATATTTTTTCAATTACGGACGCCCGAAGGTAGGCCATGTTTGGCAAGTGCTCATGCCTTCGGCCACCATTTCCGTGCCAGGCCTGCTCAGGCGCCAAAAGGCGGCACGAGAACAATCGCCCCTTTGGTTTGCCCGGTTTTTAGTTCCAGCAAGGCCCTGTTGGCTGATTCCAGTGGATATTCTTCGTAATCTGGCCGAAGCGGAATGGTCGCCGCGAGTTGCAAAAAATCCTGCACATCCCGGCGCAGTAAATTGGCCACGTGGCGCACCACTTTTTGCGGTCTGGAAAGCATCGCCTGGGACTGTCCGTTTTCTTTTTGAATCGAATTGACTACCAGTTGGCCTCCGGTGTTCAGGTGTCGCAGCACCTTGGAAACCGGTTTCCAAAACGGCGCGGTATCGATGATGGCATCTAGTTTTTGGGGCGGGGTATCCCGCAGGTTTCCCGCCCACACGGCGCCATATTCGAGCGCCCTGCGTTGTTCTTGTTCTGTATTGGCCAGGACGTATACCCGGGTGCTGGGAAACAGGTATTTCACCATGTTCAAAACGAGGTGTGCGGCGGCGCCAAAACCGGTGAGGCCCAGGGGTTGGCCATTTTGCAGATGGCTCAGGCGCAGCGAGCGGTAGCCCAGCGCGCCGGCACACAAGAGCGGCGCTGCTTCGGCATCTTTGAACACTGGCGGGATACGAAACGTAAAGGCCTCTGGAACGGTAATGTATTCGGCGTAACCACCATTGACATCCTGGCCGGTAGCCTGAAACGCCGCACAGAGGTTTTCATGTCCGTTAAGGCAAAAGTCGCAGCGGCCACAGGCCGAAAAAATCCAGGCGATGCCTACCCGATCGCCGGTTTTGAGCGCACGCACACGGGGGCCCAGTTCTACTACTTCGCCCACGATCTGGTGCCCCGGAACGATCGGGAAAAATGCCGGAGGAAGCCGGCCTTCTATTTCGTCGAGTTCGGTATCGGATATGCCGCACACGGACGTACGCACCAATACTTCGCCGGCCTTGGGCACTGGCGTGGGGATTTCGGCCAGGCGCAACGGGTTTTTATTCAGGGAAAGGTCTGTTACCCGGTCGAGGAGCATCGCCTTCATACGCGTTTTGATTTTTGAAACGGCAGAACGCTTACCCGTCCCGTCTTTTCGTTGTTTTTTTTGGGAATATACCAATGGAATCAAAGGTATCCCCTGGCGAACGACTCAGGCAATGCATTGGATCAAGCCTGCCGTTGATTGATATCAGAGGTGGATGCCCTGACTGGGGCCCAGTCAACCGGAGAGGCTCCGAAGCTTGGGCAGGTTTAGCAAGGTGATGGTTTCGCCGCTGATTTGAATCAGGCCTTCTTTTCTGAATTCGGCCAGGGTTCTGATCAGGGTTTCTTTGGCGGCGCCGATGATCGAGGCCAGGTCGCCCCGGAAGATGCGGATGGGCTGCCCGGTTTCATCGAATAGTTTCAGCAAAGCATCGGCCACGCGTTTGCGGACAGAGGTATACGCCACCTGCATCAATTGGTTTTCGCGCTCAATGACATGCCCGGCGAGCATTTTTATAAACCGGGTGGCCACATCGCGGTTGCTGAAAACCAGGTGCAGGAAATCTGATTTGGGAATGAGCCGCACAAGGGCGTTTTCCAGGGCTGCGGCATTTTCGGTGTAGGCCGAATTGCGGAACAGATCGAGGTATCCTACAAATTCGCCGGCACTGTAGATCCCGACGATCAGTTCGCGGCCGTCGTCGGAGGTTTTATAAATTTTGATTTTACCTTTCTCCACATAGAAAAGCCAGAACGGGTTTTCGCCCTCCTGATAGAGAATGTCTTTTTTTTGGTAGGACCGGGCTTCGCGGTTGTCCGACAGTTGGTCGAGGGCTTCCAGGCCGCGTGCTTCGTAGATAAACTGATCCAGCGACCCGGCTGGCGGTTCAGAGGCTTTTTTTAACAATTCATGCTTGTGTAGCCGGGTTTCGATGGTTTTCAGGAGGTTGACATCGTCGAAGGGTTTGGTAATATAGTCGTAAGCGCCCAGCGACATGCCTTTCCGGAAATCTTCTTTTTCAGATTTGGCGGTGAGAAAAATGAGTGGAATGCTGGCCGTTTTTGGATTCTTACTCAGAATTTCGAGCGTGCCGTAGCCGTCCAGGTTGGGCATGATAATATCACAGAGGATAAGATCGGGGAGGCTATCCAATGACTTTTGAATACCTTCTTTCCCGTTGGCTGCTGCGATCACGTCATATCCGCTTAGTTTCAGAATTTCCTCCAAATTGTTGCGAACATCGGCGTTGTCATCGATGATGAGAATTTTTTGCATTTGACCCGGGTTTTTTCAGCACGAAAAAATACCTGCCAGAATACTACTGTCGGGCTGGAATACCAGCGCCGGCAGTAGTATCGGATAGAGTGCCCTGAAGGCTGCCCAGGCCGGGTGGGTTCTGGGACGCTATCTTAAGCGAGATAAAAGTCCTATGCTTTGCCAGCCCAATACATGATTTACAACAAGTAGACACATGATTGCCGTCAGGAGAGGATACTGGCTTCGCTCCAAACGGGCTTTCATAACGGTTCATTTTTTTTATACATCAAATGTACCGGTGCGGCCAAGGGCCAGTTGCTGTTTATATCAATCCGGGTGTTGATCTTGATCGTGCGGGGGGCTATTCTCCCGGGCGCTGGATGGCTATTTTTTTGGTGCAAGGAC
Source organism: Saprospiraceae bacterium (assembly GCA_020846655.1). Taxonomy (GTDB): domain Bacteria; phylum Bacteroidota; class Bacteroidia; order Chitinophagales; family Saprospiraceae; genus M3007. The sequence continues at coordinate 16,986 of JADLDL010000109.1, forward strand.
GCTTGTTGAGGCAGATCTCGATCCAATACACCCCATTGGGGAGGTCTTCCACTGCTACGACGCCCTGCATCACGATGCCGCCTTTGACATACTGCCCCGACGAGGTATAGATCCGGTAGGGCGCATGGGCTGCCGCGCCGCTAACCGAGAGTATGTTCTGGCAGGGATTGGGGAAAATCGTAACGTCGGGCAGCAGTGGCGCCGCAACCGAAGTGGCCGCTGCGAATTCGTAGGCGCCGATATCCGGCCAGCCCACCAGGGGCCGCAGGCCAAAATTCGCCGTATCTGCGTAGTGAAAGGTAGCCATCAGGGGGTAGTTGCCCCACTGGTATTGGTCCAGGAATGCACCCTGATCGATTGCCGGCGAGCCCGCCCGTAGCCGGTAGTCCGATTGTGCAGCGTTTGCAAATCCCGCCACAGCAACATTGTTGTGCACCAGGTTGTGGGCAGAGTCCAGGTGCAGGGCGGCTCCAACTATCAGGCCGGACGTTTTGGGGCCCACCAGGATGTTGTTTTTCAGCCACAGCGTATCCGTGCCGGCGGCGATTTGAATAAAATTGCCGGTAGATTTTTTGTTCACCAGGGTATTGTGCGCCATCCAGAGTTGGTGTGGCGGCGGATTGACCAGGCCTTCCAGCCCATAACCAAAGATGTTGCTGTTGGCTGAGTTGGGGCCTTGTTCCAGGATATTGCCGACCAGAATGGCGGCGCCGCCGTTGGGCAGGTCTACCGTCCGGCTGTCGATGGTGCTGAGGTTGCCGATAAAGTTGTACAACAGGATATTGTTTTTGGCGCGGCTTTTCAGTTCGTGCCCTTCGGCAATGGCATTTACGCTGTAGTTGTAGCGGAAGATCAGGGTGTCTATTTTCCCGATATACACATTGTGCTGGTAGCCCGGATTGGCGCTGCTGCCATTGTTGGCAAAAACATTGTGCTCCAGCGTAACGGTGCAGGGCGAATAGGCGCCGCCCAGGATGCCCATTTCATTGCCCGTAAAAAAACAATCGCGAACGAACAGATCGCAGCCTTCCTGCCGGATGCCCGCGCCGTTGTGGTCGGGCACGGCGGCATTGGCAAACTCGATGTGTTCGACCCGGCAGTGGCTGCCGCTAATGACAAAAATGGCTTTGCCGTTGGCATTGCCAGCCAATGCCGCACCGGCTTCCAGGCGCGGCCGGCCGCCGATGCCGCGGATCAATAGATTGTTTTTGGTAAAATACACCTGTGGGTGGTTGGCATACAGGGCCGCGTCGATCAGTATCGTATCGCCGTGGTTGACCAGGTTGCTCACGGCGGCCGGGGTAGGGTAGGGCCGGCTGGGGCCCACGTTCCATTGTTTGGCGAACAGCGGTGAAGCGATGTTCAGGAAAGCAAAAAGCAATAGATATTTCATGCCGGTGGAATAGGAAGCAACCAATTCTAATTCAATGAAAATTTTACGGGAATGTACAAGCGCAGGGGCACGAATACGCCGTCTTGTATGGCAGGGAAGAATGGCGGCAGGTTGTAAATGGCCTCTTCTGCCGCCTTGCCGAAGCTGTGGTGTTCTGTTTTGATGGCCTCCACATGCTGCACGATTCCGGCGGCATCAATATCGATAGCCATGACCGCCCGCCCGCTGATTTTCTTTCGCAAGGCCTCCTCGGGGTATTTCATGTGAAAATAAAAGTAGAATTGCAATCCTTCAAACCCATCCGGGAAAAGGGGCATTTGATCCGGAATGCGTTGGCGCGCATCGGCTGCGACCCCGAAATAGTATGGGTCGCTTACCTCGCTTAAAAAATTGTCGTTCCAACCGCTGGGGTTGAAATTCGCGAAACACATGCCTTCGTCCAGCGGTACATATTGATGTTTAGCGAGGTACTGGTCCGACATTATTTCCGGCTGCCCCGAGCGGGGGCGCAGGAGCCCCTGGGCCTGGGGCTCTTCTTCCACGGCTTCCAGAGCAAACCGAACCGGCAGGGTGTATCGTATGTTCACCGGCCAGCCGTCGACTTCGCCGGGCTTCCAGGCCGGCATACTATCCAGGATTCGGAGCACTTCAGCGCCACAGCCTTCTCCAATATCTTCTACAATTTTGCCAGCGGCAATCCGGCCATTTCGTTGTACCACAAAAGACACCGTAACAACACCCTCAATGCCTTTTTCGCGGGCTTTAGGCGGATATTGGAGATGGTCGCTCAGGAACTGAAGCAAGCCGGGCTCGCCGCCGGGAAAGGACGGTGCCTGGGTAATTTCCGCTGCCATTCCCGGTGGCCGGACCGTGTTTGCGGTATCGCGTTGGGCCAGGGCTGGCTGGACAAACAGGACGACAAACAGAAATAAGGAGGGGATGCGTTTCATGGTATTGGGTTTTATATCAAGAGTGTAGGCCAAATATAAGGCTTTTGCTGGCAGCCTGTCAATGCAACGCCGCGTCTCCAAAGATGGGCAGCGCATTGTTAATTCCGCCGGGCAACCCAACCCACATGCGCTACGAGCAGATTGGGCACCCAGCACAACCAGGCGACGATCCGGTATGCCGGGATAAAATCTTGAAAAACAGCCACGAGCAAGGGCAGCCACAGGCGCAGGGTTACCGCCGCAAAACATGCCGCGTAGCTGTAGATCATCATCCGGCGGTGCCGCTCTATGTCCTGGCGCCGGATAAAACGATACGCCTGGAGGCTGGTGTACAGCCAGATGAGGCCCAGGCTGATAAAACCGGAGGCCGCAAGCGGGCCGCCGGTGGCAGAAAAACCGATGTATACGCCCGCCGATCCGCTCAGCAAAACGGACAGGAGGTATAGTTTGCCGGTACGCCGGTGCGCGCGCGGGTATTGGGCCCGCCAGGACGCTTTGAACTGCGTCCAGCCGATGAGCAGCGCCAGCCCGCCGCCAATGATGTGGGTGTAAAAACCGATTTTCCAGGCGATATCCTGCAACAAGGCCTCGTCCTTGGTGCTGAGCAGGCCAAACTCCCGGTCGAGCATAAAATACAGGCCGGGGTACAGCCCGATGACAATGGCGAAAAAAGCGAACAGAAAAAATAAGAAACGTTGAGGCATAGGATGCGAAGGCTTGTTGCTGGCAGGGGCGGTGGAATGGCAGGGGGCGGGTTGTTGTGCGAAAGCCGGCCCGGCCCGGCAAAAAAAAGCCATCCGGGAAAATTGCCGTTATTTTCGAAGAAACATATTACGTGGTTTAGGCAATGTATTTAGATTTACGCGCTTGTTTGGCAGCCTGCGGATGTAATTTGAGGTCCAACTGTTTCCATAAAGCATAAAATTCGTCAATAAAAGCAGTTTTTGAACATCATAATCGTAAAAATGCGCATTTCCACCTTCTTTTTGCTGCTGGCGCAATTTGCCGGCGTTGCCCTTTCCGCACAAAATTACCCGGAGAATCCTGAGCCGGGCGCTTGCTACATCCGGTGTCCGATTGAGGAAATTTCGGAAGTGGAAAAAGTTGTGACCACGCCAGCGTACATGCAATACAAGGTGGTGCCGGCGGTGTACAAAACCGTCGAAGAACGCATTTTGATCAAAGAAGCCTCCAAGCGCTTCGAGTATGTACCGGCGGTATACCGGGAGGTGACCGATACCCTGCTGGTGGAAGAGCCGTTCAGCACGTACACGATCACCGCCGTAAAAACCATCGATACCTTCGAGACTTTTGAGGTGGAGCCGGCCTATTCGCGCTTTGAAACGCGCCCGGCCATTGACGGCTGCACCTCGCCGGTGCCGGGCGATTGCGACGTGATTTGTTATGTGTCTTACCCGGCCATTACCAAGCAAATTCCGGTCAAAAAAATTGTGACCCTGCCCGGGTTCGAGCGCCAAACGCCCGAAAACGGTCGCTACCGCACCATCAAACGGCAGGTCATTGAGACGCCGGCCACCATTCGGGAAGTGGAGATCCCGGCTGAATATGCCACGATTCAAAAGCGGGTGATTGAAAAGGATGCTACGGTCGATTCGACCCTGGTGACGCCGGTGGAGCGGGAAGAAGTATTCCTTGCGCACGACCGGCGCAGCAGCAGCACGGGCGATTGGTACGAATGGCGGAAAATCGAGTGTTCCTTACTGGATTTCAACCTGCTGCCCATTTATTATGCCGTCAACAGCGATGTGCTGTCGCCGCGGGCTCAATCGGTGATCGACGAAAAATTGCTGAGCCTGCTGCTCAAAAGACCCGAAATCCGGGTGGAAATCAACTCGCACACCGACTCGCGGGCATCCGAGGCGTTTAACCTGGACCTGTCTAAACGCCGGGCCAAAGGCGTGGTGGACTATCTGGTGTCGCGCGGCATCAAACGCTCGCGCCTGGAGTACCACGGCTATGGAGAAAGCCAACTGGTCAACCATTGCGGCAACGGCGTGGAATGCCCGGATGGGCAGCATGCCCAAAACCGGCGTACGGAGTTCCGGGTGTTGCCCAGATAAGGCATGTTTACGCTTGATGAAAACCAAAACCCGCCGCAACACAGATCTGTGTTGCGGCGGGTTTTTCGTTTGGGAAGATTCCCGGCCAATTTATGGACGGGGCAGGCAACGCCCAATCAAACGTATGCATCTGTTGGGAGTAGCCGATTTTGTTTGAAATAATTCACCTGCACATAAAACGTCACCATGAAAAATGCCCTGCTCTGTTTGTCTTTTTGTTGCATCGCGCAGCTGTCGGTTGCTCAAATCGGATTTTCCGGAAGTTTTACCAAAATTGCCGCGCCGGATTGGGAAACCCTGTTCAACGGGAGCGACCGCTATGCTTTTGGACCAGATTTCCAGTTCAAGCCCACGTACCAGTTGGGGGTTGATTACTGGTTTCGCCTGAAAGATTACCGCATTGAGTTCTTTCCAACGCTTTCTTATGCACAGTTTAAACAAACGCAGGCTTTGGCGAACGCCTCCGACCTCGTCGCACAATTCAAACTGTCGGCCTTCGGGTTCGCGCTGAATACCAATATTTACCCTTTTGACTTCGAAGGGGATTGCCACTGCCCGACCTGGTCCAAACAGAATCCGTTTTTCAAAAAAGGGTTCTTCTTTCAAGTCTCCCCGGGCGTATTGTATAGCCAAAACAGTGTGGTCGAGGCCAGCGGCGAGCCCAATGCCTTCGACTATTCCAATGTTGCCTTTCACCTGGGCATCGGCATTGGCCTGGATATCGGCCTTTCGGATTTCCTGACCCTCACGCCTTATGCCCGCATCAAACGCCATTTCGGGGTGGAGTGGGAAGGCTTGAACGAGCGCCTGCCCGGCAACGCAGCAGCAGACGCGACGCTGAACGAAAGCGCCGTGAATCAATTGGAAGCCGGCTTGCGGCTGGGGATTCGTTGGACGGAATAGGCGGCCCAAAAGCGTAAAACCAAGAGCCCGCCGCAATACTGGATAGTGTTGCGGCGGGCTGCTTTTTTCTGGGGTATCGGGTGGATTTGGGTCGACGAGGAAAAATAGTTTTGTCCACAAGCGGGCTAAAAAACCAGGGAATTATCTGAGCCGGTCGAACCGGTCTTGCAAGAGTTTTTTATATTCCAACTGCAAGTTGTCGCTCAGAAAACTGAGCTCAATAAAGTCTAACCAGGCTTGCTTTGCCCGCTCCATTTTCAGGAAGATATTTTCCTGTTGTTTCCCGTCCAGGTTGCAGGTGGCAAAGGCCGCGATAAAATCGTCTCGTTTGATTTTTTTCTTTTTGCCGTTCAGGTTTAGTGCAAGGTCTTCATCATCTGCCGGGTTCACCAGTGCCGTGGCGACCAGATCATATCCTGGCGCCAACACATGACGATTCTGGGGGAACCGGATGAGGGAAAAGTTCTTCAGGTGCATATCGGCATTGCCGGTGAGGAAGGAAAACAGGACTTGTTCGAAGAAATTCACCACATCCAGGCCCGGGTTGGCGGAGTATTTCCGGATCGTTTTGGCGACCTGTTCGTAGGAGCCCTGATACTTGTCTTCCGTCAATTTTTCCGTCAGTTGGCACATGTCTTCCATGTGCAATTTATTTGTCCCAATGCGGTCAATTCTTTTAGTGATGTACGCCAGATTCCCTGATTGTAAACGGATCAAACTGTGGGGTACTACGGCTATCCGGGCGATTTCCGCAAGATGCATCGTCAGGTCTTCCACTTCCGGAAGTTGCGGGTAATGTGGCGTGGGAGGCTTCAGGATATAGGCGCCCCAAAGCCCAACAATAGTAAAACGCTTCAGTTCCCCCCGGCTTCCGCCCGAACCAAGACTTAGTGATATTTTAGGCTGCACACCGGTCACTGTCATCTGGCTTCGGATTACTTGTGTAGCCAATTCCTCCATCTGTTCTTCGCTGTACGGCAATACGGGAGGTATCTGCTGACCGAATATCTTTTTGCTGCACCTGGCATGGAAACCAGACTCTCCCGCCTCCAGCGGTTGGTAGCAAAACAGGCATCTGTTCATGGGGCTTCCTCCGTTATAATTGGGTGAACGCTAACCGCGCCGATACAATCCCTGCAGCAAGCCAGCAATAATCCCATACGGTCGCGTGGATTTAATTTCCAGTTTTTTTCAGCAATTTCCAGTAACCAGCCTTCCGGAATCAGGCCATCAAAAAATGGGAACAACACATTGCTGGTAAAGGGCTTGGTTTGTACAGGCAAGGTTAGGCTGACTGGTTCCGCTTCAAACTGGTTTTGATAATCGGAGTCATATTCGAAGTGGTATCCCTCCTCGTCTTGTGTCAGCCAACCGGCAGTGGTGTCATATAATTTGATTTCAGCCTTTCTCATTTCATTCGATAGTTCGGCTTACAGGCACAGGTCCGACCTGGTGTCCAAAAAGTTGTAAAACCTGGTTCACCTTGTCGAGCCGCAGGGTTGTTTTACCCTGTTCCAGTTCCCGCACAAAACGAAGCCCTACGCCGGCTTTTTCTGCCAGTTCCGGCTGGGTGAGCCCGGCAAGCCGTCTTTTTTCTTTGACAAAAGTATTTAATTGCATGAATATACCCTTTCGGGTACAAAGATAGGTTTTTTTAGAAATATGCACCCTTTCGGGTGTAATTTTATTATTTCAAACCATCGTAGTACCCTTTAGGGTATACTAACATGGCTTCAAAACGTATCTTTACCAACCTCGCCGTAACAGCCGGGGAAAAATGGTTGGGCGAGTTGTCGGATTCGGAGTTGCGGGAGTTGGTGCAGCTGGGGGCATAGCGCCCGTTGATTCCCACTCGCCCGAAAAATTTAACCTTCTCCCTCGTCAGGTCTTCCGCAGCTTCCCTCTTAAGCGCCGCCTGGAGGGAGGCCCAAGCGCGCTGCTTGGGCTAGGTGATAGCGCTTGGCGGGGACTGTAGCACCAAGCGAGGCGGAAAGTTGTCAAATCTTCCCGGCTTCGCGCCATGGAATTACCTGAAGGCCGCTGCTTCTGATTTGGGTTTCGTCACCACCATAAACTATAGTACCGCCCGATTGTTCGCTTAATTTTTCCCAATAGCGCAAGCCTTTAAAAAAAGTGTCAGAGATGGTTTGACTGGATTTTATTTCCACTGCCTTTTGTAGGATTCCCTTATCTACAATTACGTCCACTTCATTTCCTGTGCTGTCGCGCCAATGGAAAAGATTGGAGCGTTCACCCTGATTGAGCCGTGCTTTGAGCATTTCAACTACTATCAGGTTTTCAAAAAGTGCTCCCCGGAATGGGTGCAAGCGCAAGTCTTCTGGCCGGCGGATTCCAAGCAAGTAACAAGCTAAGCCCGTGTCGTAAAAGTAGAGTTTGGGTGATTTTACGATCCGTTTGTTGAAATTCTGAAACCAAGGCGGCAACAGAAACACGATATAACTAGCCTGTAAGATGCCCAACCAAGCCTCTACCGTTTTATCGGACACCCCTGCTTCGAGCGCGATATTTTGCCGATTGAGCAATTGGCCAACGCGACCTG
>JADLDL010000110.1 GCA_020846655.1 Saprospiraceae bacterium
GCTTTGCAAATAACATTTGGGCAACAAAACCGCCAGGTGACAAATGCCCCCTGTTATTGAAAATTCCCTCCCCTAATGTTTCGATTTGCTAAAAAGACCTTTGGAAATCGGAAGCATTCGTATTCCGGCAAACTAGCTAAACTGATTCTATTTATGCAAATCGTTACTACTGTTCTCTCAGCCCGGCGTTGGCTGACCCTTTCCCTGGGTCTGCTGCTCGCCACCGGGCTGAACGCCCAACTCCGGACCTACTCGGGTACCGTGAATTCAGCCGAAGGCGAACCGGTGATCGGCGCCACGATTCGGGTGGAAAACGCCCAGTCCAGAGGCACCGTCACCAATGCCGACGGCAAATTTTCGATCGAGGCCGCCAGTGGCGAGGTCCTCAGCATCGCCTACACCGGCTATGCCACCCGCACCATGACCCTCGGCGCGGAGACCTCGTTCACGGTTGTGCTGGAAGGCTCCGCCCTCTTGCTCAACGAGACCGTCGTGATCGGCTACGGCACCGCTAAAAAAAGCGACCTGACCGGCTCGGTGGCCTCCGTTACCGGCGACGAACTCCGCAGCACAGTGACCACCAACATCGACCAGGCCCTCCAGGGCCGCATTGCCGGGGTGCAAGTCACCCAAAACTCCGGCGCGCCCGGCGGCGCAGCCTCCATCCGCATCCGGGGCGCCAGTTCGATCACGGGCTCCAACGAGCCCCTTTACGTGATCGATGGCATTCCGTTCCAGGGCGACGGCACCTCGGTGGCCGGTTTCGACTGGGCGGGCGGCGCGAATGGTCAAAACCGCGTCAACCCCCTCTCGGCGATCAATCCCAACGACATTGTGAGCATCGAGGTGCTCAAAGACGCCTCGGCCTCCGCCATTTACGGCGCCCGCGCTGCCAACGGCGTGGTGCTCATCAGCACCAAACGGGGCAAAAAAGGCGAAAGCAAAATTTCCTACAACGGCTTTTACGGCACCCAATCGCTGCCCAACCAATTGGATATGATGAACCTGCAACAGTTTGCAGACTACCAGTTGCAGATCGCCAACGACGTCAATCTGGTGCCCAACCAGCGCTACCTCGATCCCAGCCTGCTGGGCACCGGTACCGACTGGCAAAGCGAAATTTTCAGAACAGCCGGTATGCAAAGCCACCAAATTTCGGTGAGCGGTGGTACCGACAAAACCAACTACGCCATTTCCGGCGGCTTTTTTGACCAGGACGGCATTGTCATCGGTTCCGATTTTCAGCGCTACACCACGCGGATCAACCTCGACAACCAGGTGAAAGACTGGTTTAAAATCGGCGGCTCTTTGTCGTATGCCAGTACCAACGAAAAAATTACCCTCAACGACGGCGGCGACGGCGTCATCATGCAAGCCCTGCTGAGCCAACCCGATATCGCGGTGAAGGACATCAACGGCAACTACGCGGGTCCGGAAGTGACCTACGCCGGCGCCTCCTACAACCCCGTGGCCGCTGCCCTCCAGCGCAACAACACGTTCAAGCGGCAGCGCCTCATGGGCAATGTGTTCGGCGACGTGCGCCTGATCAAAAACCTGACCTTCCGCTCCGAAATCGGATTCGACGACAACCACGGCCTCAACGTGGCCTTCCACCCCACCTACCGCTGGGGCGCCCTCATCAATACCGAAAACCAGCTCCGCCAGCGCGAAGAGAGCAGTTTCTTCTGGATCTGGAAAAACTACCTGACCTACAACGTTTTCCAAAATGACCTGCACAACCTCACCGTGCTGGCCGGCCAGGAAGCGCAAAAATCGACCTGGCAGGGCTCGCAGGTGACGAAGAAAAACTTCTCCTCCAACGACATCCAGGTGCTGAGCGAAGGCGAAGACGTGACCTCGCGCACCAGTGGCTGGAAAGATGCCGCCTCCCTGGCCTCGTATTTTGGCCGCTTCAACTACAGCCTGCTCAACCGCTACCTCTTCACCTTCACGATGCGCGCCGATGGCTCTTCCAAATTCGGGCCTGACAACCGCTGGGGCTATTTCCCCTCCGCCGCCATCGCCTGGCGCATCGGCGAAGAACCCTTCCTGCGCTCGCTCAACAGCAACCTGAAACTCCGCCTGGGCTACGGCGAAGTGGGCAACCAGGCCATCGCCAACTACCTCTACGGCTCCTCCCTGCTGGCCATCAACTCGCCGTTTGGTACCGCCTACCGCCTGGAGAAAATTTCCAACCCCAAGCTGCGCTGGGAAGCCACCAAACAATTCAACGCCGGCCTCGACCTCTCGCTGTTCAAAGGCCGGGTAGAACTGGCTGTGGATGTGTACAACAAACAAACCACCGATATGCTGCTCCAACTCTCCATCCCGAGTTACCTGGGCGGCAGCAACTATTCCGACATCCGCGCGCCCTATGCCAATGTGGGCAAAATGGAAAACAAAGGCGTTGACCTCTCCATCCGTACGCACAACATCAATACCGGCAAATTCCGCTGGGATACCGACCTGACCTTCTCGCACAACCGCAACAAGGTGAAAGAACTGGACGATGCCAACCGCATCTACTGGCGCAACCTCTACTGGTACAGCGAATTCCAAACGGCTACCAAAACCAGCGCCGGCGAACCGCTCGGCCTGTTCTACGGCTACCAGACGGAAGGCATTTTCCAAAATGAAGCCGACATCCTGAGCCATGCCGTACAAGTAAAAGACCCCGCCAACGACGGCAAAAACCTGGTGGACAAACGTACCGGCGTGTGGATCGGCGACGTGAAATTCAAAGACCTGAACGGCGACGGCGTGATCGACACCGAGGACCAAACCATCATCGGCAACCCGAACCCAGACTTTACCTTTGGCTTCAACAACTCCTTCTCTTTCGGTCCGCTCGACCTGATCGTGTACCTCAACGGCTCCTACGGCGGTGAAATCCTCAACTACTCCCGCGTGGCTATCGAAGGCATGACCAACGTGTACGCCAACCAGGCCGCCACGGTGTTCAACCGCGCCCAGTATCTGCTGTACGACCCCAGCGGTTCCGACCTCGACCCGGCCAACGTGTACCTGGCCAACCCGGGCACCGATATTCCGCGCCCGACCACGACCGACAACAACCGGAACAACCGCATGTCGGACCGCTTCATCGAGGACGGCTCCTACCTGCGCATCCAGAACATCCGGCTTGGGTACACACTGCCCCGCACGCTGACCACCAAATTCCGGGTAGAACGCCTCCGGGTGTACGCCAATGCGCAAAACGTGAAAACGTTCACCAACTACAGCGGCTACGACCCCGAAATCGGGGCATTCAACCAGGACCCGCTCCTGCAAAACGTAGACATGGGCCGTTACCCCTCGCCACGCACGTTCACCTTCGGAATCGACGTGGATTTTTAACGTTGGTTGCCCCTTGCTGACCTGCGCAAGAGCCGGGTCAGTACCGCACCAAACGACATTTCATTATTAAAAATCAATATCATGAATAAGAAATATCTCTTTTCGCTGACGCTCGTGCTCTTCCTGGGTTCGTGCGGCAAAGAGTTTTTGGAAATTGAGCCGCAGGACCGCCTGACGATCGACAACTTCTATCGCACCGAAACCGAA
>JADLDL010000111.1 GCA_020846655.1 Saprospiraceae bacterium
TCAGTTCGGCTACCCAGCGAAAAAAGTCGTCGAGGAAAACCATTTTGAATGCCTGCCGCTCCTCGCCGGTGGTGCCGGAGGGGAAGTAGCAGTTCAGCACCGACCAGTCGCCGAAATCGGTGCGCAGGATGCGGCCCTCGCGGTCGTATTTTTCGATGCCGCAGCCCACTACCACATCGTCGGGTTCGCGTTGGCTCAGGGTGCCGACGCCACTGTAGCCTTTTTTTTCGGCAGAATGCCAGTAGTGCCGGTAGCCGAGCGCCTCGATTTCCAGCAACGGAATATCCTCAGGCGTGGCCTTGGTTTCCTGCAGGCACACGATGTCGAAATGCTCCCGGCCCAGCCAGTCCAAAAATCCCTTGGAAATGGCCGAGCGCAGGCCGTTGACGTTGTACGAAACAATGCTAGACATAGGTTAGAAGGTTTCTGGTTGGAGGGTTTCTGGTTTCGCCGCTGTTGGCGTCTCGCCAACAACAACCTCGAGCGCTTCTGCCGCTGTTGGCGTCCCCGCCAACAGCAACCCCGAGCGTTACTTTTGCTGTTGGCGGGGACGCCAACAGCGGCGGTTTTTAAAACCTGGAAGGTTTAGGATCATTGGAAGGTGACCTTTTCGATGGTGTCGCCAGGCTGGAGTTTGTGTACCACGTCCATGCCCTGGGCTACTTTTCCGAAAATGGTATAGCGCCCGTCAAGGTGCGGGGTGGGGGAGTGGGTGATAAAAAACTGGGTGCCCTCGGTGTCGGCGCCGGCAGATGCCATGCCGAGGTAGCCCTCGTCGTCGTACCAGGCCATGCCGATTTCGGTGCGGATGGAATAATCGAGCGAGCCGTAGCCGTCGCCGCGCGGGCAGCCGGCCTGCACGACGAAGTTGGGCACCACGCGGTGGAAGGTTTTTTTGTCAAAAAATCCCTTTTTGGCCAGGTCAAGGAAGTTCACGACCGAGCCGGGCGCCCAGGCGGGGTACAATTGCAGGCTGATGTTCCCTTTGGCGGTTTGCAGCACCACGCGTGTGGCCGAGTTGATGCTGGTGAGCAGTTTCCAGTCAATCGGGTGGTTGTACGGCGGCTTTGTCGCCGCCGGTTCGGGGTTGCCTTCGAGGCAGGCTACGGCTTTTTCAAGGGCGATGTATGCCTCGTAGTCGCGCGGAACCTGGAGCCGGGTCAGCGCTGCGCGCAAGTCGCCGATCTGAGCCGAATCGGCGAAGGTGTGGTACTGGAGCACGGGTGCGCAGAGGCCGTCGGCGGCAGCGGCCACCATGCCCGGGTCGCCGGTAGCGATGGCCTCCAGGAGGTAATCAAACAGGTCGCGGCGCACATTGCGGGCGTTTTCGCCGAAGGCGCGATAAAACTCCGGGTTTTTGCAAATGGCGGCGATGGCTTCCACGGCGGCACTTTTCACAATGGGATTAGGGTCGCTGAAGCCCTTGTCGTGAATCCACTTGAACTGCCAGCCGAATTCTGTCAGGGCATTCAGGCAAGCGGCGCGTTCGTAGGGGTTGGTGGCTTTCAGGAAAAAATCGCGCAGGCGGTAGTTGATGTATTCCTTTTTCTCCGGCTGCCCGAAACCCGGAATCCATTTGTACGAGGCCCGGTACAGCGCAATGCGGGTGGGCCAGGGCAGTTCGGGGTTATCGCGGGCGATGCGCCAGTAGTAGTCGCCGTCCTGTGGCTGGCCGTTGGCCACAAAAAACTCGGCAGCCGTGCGCGACACGTGGGGGTTGTTGTCCAGCACAAACGGCGACACCAGCGCCCGCACGGTATCATACTCAAATTTGGCTATCGCCTGAATCAGGTTGCACTTCACGCGCCAGTCCTGTTCGGTTTTGATGACTTTGGAGAGCATGGCGAATGCGGGCCTGGCGCCGGATTTTCCCAGCGCTTTGGCCAAAGCCATGCGGATGTCGGGGTCTGACGAGCGCACATAGGCGGCGGCCAGTTCCACGGCCTGCGTGCTGTCGGGCACCACCTCGGGGGTGCGGGCGAGGTAGTGCGCCGCCATGAGCCGCGCCGTGCCGGGGATACGTTCGTTGGCCACATAACTCACCATACGCGCGGTGCCGGCCCGGTCGGTTATTTTGCGCAGGGCGTAGCGGTAAATGGCGCGGCACTGGCCTTCCAGCAGGAGGGTGTCGGTGGGGAAATACGTGCTGACCGAGGCGATGTGCGCGAGGTTGACCGGCCCACCGCACTTGCCGATGGCTTCCAGTACCACGGCGTTGAAGCGCTGGTGCTGTGAGAGGGAGTCGTCCTGCCGGAAGGCGTTCAGCAGGGGCAATTCGGCGCGCGCCGAGCCGATTTGTCCCAGCGAAAAGGCTGCTGCGATGCGGATTTCCTCCAGGGTGTCGCGCAGCAGGGTGACGAGCGGCTCCACGGCGGCGGAGTCGCGCACGGAAGCGAACGACAGGGCCGCCAGGTACCGCATGGTGGCGGTGGGGTGGCTGAGGTAAGCCACGAGGCTGTCGGTTTTGCCTTCGTCGCGGAGGTTGTACAGGTGTTGTACCTGCTTGTTGTTCAGGTCAATGTTGATGATCTGGGACTCCGGGCGCTGTCCGTCGGGCGGCACACAGCCAAACAGTCCGAGGAGTATGGAAAACGCGAGGAGCAGAAAGTGGTAGCGGCGCATGTCGGCAGTTTTGCGGCAAAAGTAAGAGTTGTTGGGGAATAGGTGCTGCGCTCATGTTCTGTGCGATTATGAGCGTTATGGTTGAAAAAACA
>JADLDL010000112.1 GCA_020846655.1 Saprospiraceae bacterium
AACCGAGGTCGAGGCCACGCAGCCATCTGCACTCGTTACCGTCACCTGGTAGGTACCGGTGCTCGAAACGGAGATTTCCGCAGTCGTTTCGTTCGTACTCCACAGGTAAGTGCCGCCGCCGCTGGCCATCAACGTAGCCGTTGCGCCGGCGCAAAGTAGCCCGTCGTTATTCGTAGTGCCAGAGGTTTCGGCAATCGAAATTGCCGCAGCCGGCAAGGGATTTACCGTGATTTGGAACGTGCAGGCAAGGGCGCAACTCGTGTATGTGATCGTATGCGTGCCAACACCCGCAGCAGATGGGTCGAACTGGTCGCCGCTCACGCCATTGCCGCTGTACGTGCCACCGGCAGGCAAGCCGCCGCTCAGGGTAAACGCCGCTGCATTGACGCAAACCGAGGTGTTCGATGGGCACGTGGGGGGATCGGTGACAACGGTGGCAGTAACCGGCGTACGGGCTGCAGCACAACCGGAGGATACCTGCCAGTTGTAGAACCAGTAGTAGGTGCTGGCCGTAGTGCCGCCAATATACCCGCTGGTTACCACTACGTTGGTGCTCGCCGATGTGTACGGATATGCGATGCCCGAGGTTTCACGAATCAGGGCGCCGCCGCTCGCGCTAGCCGACAAAAGGCGGTAGCCGGTGCCAATTGGCACAGTAAAGTTGAGCGGAAGGGTTACCGTTACCGGTGCGGCTACGGTGCCGGTCGGGAATGCGAAAGGACCTGCCGTTTGCAACACCGTACCGGCATTGTCCGTCAGTTGTACGGAAATGGTACCGGTGGTGGCGCCTACTGCGTAAACATCTACCGTTTGAAGGGTGATGGGTGCATTTACTACATTAAACACCAAGCCCCAAGCGGAACCAATGGTGTTGGCTGTTGTAACATAGGTCGGTTTGCCGGCTTGTTCGGTACCGCCACCCGTGCTGGCTTCTGCGTAGTACGTGGTAGTGGCTGAAATCGGCGGTGTCACAAAAGATGTACCCGTGCCGAGGCTGAGGCCGCCGGTTAAGGCTGCAAACCAGTTGATGGTCGAGCCGGCGTTTGCCGTAGCGCCCAGGGTAACGGCCACCGGTCCGGGGCCACACTCTGTTCCAGGGGTAGTGCTCAGGAGGGCAGGGCTGTTTACCGTCACAGAAACCGGTGTCGACGGCGAAGCGGCAACAGGCGTGCCGCCGCAGCTGACAACGCAACGATAGTCTGTGGACGAGTTAACGGCTACGGCGCTATAGCTCGGGCCGTTGGCGCCGGGGATCGAGGTCCAGTTGTTGGCGCCGGCCGGCGAACTTTGCCATTGGTATTCAGCGCCGGTGGTAACACTGCCGGTGAGCGACAAAGTTACGTTCTCGCTGATACACAGGGTCGTGCGGGAAGCCACCGTCGTGATGGTCACCGGACTAGCAATAATCGAATACGAACGCGGGTTGGTTACCGGAAATGCACCGGCGGCCAATGCCACGCTAGCAGGCGTGAAACCGGCAGCATAGTTAGCCGCATTCGTACCTACGTTGGCCGGGCTGATCAGGTCTTGCGCCACGACGAAATATTCAATCACATCACCATTGACTACAGCGCTGGTCAGCAGGCTGTAGTCTATAGTAAAGGAGAAAGGCGAACTTGCGTTGCTGGCTTCCACGTATTTCCAGCCATTGTCGGCTGCGGTGTTCGTGGCGGGCAACTCGTTATTTTCGGTTGATTTTTTGAACCAGATCCGCGGTTTGGTGCCGGCCGAGGTATTTACCCCGGTAGCATCGGTGATCGTAGCGTTCAAGGTGAGGGACGAAACACAAACCGAGTTGGCGATATTGGTATAGGAAATGGCCGGGCCGGTCAAATCGACGAGGATAAACTCGCCTTCGTCGGCGCCGAGGTCGGGGCTGCTGCCCGTTCCGGCGTAGCCGCCGTTGCCCTGGCGCACCACATCGTCATAGTCGGTGGTGATACCGGCAATATTGGTAGCGGCGCTTTCAGCCTGCGTTGGCACAGCGGCGTTCAGGTGCAGGAAGTCGGCCGAGGCGCCCGTGGTGCTCAGGAAGCTCGGGTTTTCCGTAACCGAGTTGGCATCCAGCGGCGCTACGCGGGTTTTGTAGGCGGAGAGCATCTGGTCCGCGTTGGTGCCGTCCGTGAAAATCAGGTTGGCGGCACCCGGTGTGCCGGCGTAGAACAGGTTGTTGTTCGAGGCCGATCCGTAGTTGTTCAGGGCCGTACCGGAGCGGCGGTAGGCCACAGTGGCGCCCGTCCCAGCCGGTGTAGAGGTATTGACAAAAATATTGTTGCGCAAGGTCAGCACAGCCGTGGTGGCCGTAGCCGAAACGGTATGGAATACAGCGGATGAACCGAAATTGACACCCGTAGACGTCGCGTTCAGGTACACTGTATTGTAATACACGTTAACAGCAGAGTTGGCGGTACTGGAGCTCACGCTAATCCCACGCACCGCATCGTTTCCGCTGGAGATGGGAGCGGTCAGTTCACCGACCAGGTTGTTGTACACCGTTACGCTAAGGCCACCGGTGATGCTGATACCGAATACGGTACCGCCGGCATTGTTAGCCTGAAGGTTGTACACCTTGTTTTTAAACATATTGGTGGCGTTGCCCGAGGTGTGGATAATACCATTTACCGCAGAAGCGCCGGTGCTGCTCAGTCCACTTACCGTATTGTTGAACATCGACATGCCCAAACTGGCAGTAGAGTTGCCGATCTGGATACCGGTTACAATACCGGCGCCGGAAAGGCCGGATACCGTATTGCCACTGTTTTCGCTGCCAACGGCACCGTAATTGTGGTGGATACCAAAGATGGTCGAGGTACCGCCGGTGATGTTGGAGACGGTGTTGTTCAATAATTTTTCGACCTGCGTGGTCGAGGTGGCTTGGTACAGACCATAAACCGTCGTAGCACCAGTCACCGTGATGTTGGATACGGTATTGCCACTCAGGGTGGCGGTGCCACCAGATGGCGAGCCGAAGTTGTAGTAGCCATATACCGTGCCGCCTGCACCGGTTTTGGAAAATCCGGTAAGGGCGTTGTTGGTAATGGTGGTATTGGGCGTAGACGTGCTGTTGTAAATTTGGTACGCCGTGCTGGTGGTCGGGATGCTGATACCAGAGGCCGAGTTGCCCGAGATGGTATAGCTCGCCGCCGTACCTGCTGCATAAATAAATGCAAATTCGCCCGAAGCCGTACCGGCGTAGGAGTACGATTGGAAGGTGTTGTTGCTCACGGTTTGCGCACTGGCGCTGGCAGCCGTTGTGATATAAATACTCCGGAAAATGAGCGAGGTAGCAGCAGCCGTGAACGACACGCCGTTGATGCTGTTGTTGCTCACGCTCAGGCTTGTCGTTACCGCACCGGTGTTGTAGTACGGATAGTAAGACCCGCTGGTAGCGGCCGTCGAGTTGTTGCTAAAGGTATTGTTGTTGATATTGAGGTTGGCTGGTGTAGCCGCATTGTTGTAAATGCCGTAAAACACCCCGCTGGTGGCAGTAGTGTAGGTGCAGTTGGTAATGGTGTTGTTGTTGATATTGATGGTGTTGCCGGCTGCGGTTGATCCGAAACCATTTTCAATACCGGTCAGCTGCGAAGTAGTGCCGCCGCCTTTCAGCGAAATGGTGTTGAAATTGCAATCGGCGCTGGCGCTGGCAGAGGAGGCGTTCATAAAGATCCCCCGCAGCACGTTGACGTGGTTTACCCCGCCGCCGTCGTTGTTGTTGATGGTGTTGCGCGAGCAATTGAACCCCCATTGGTTGTTGGCAAAAACACCGGTAGCTGGGTTGGTAGCACCGGCACCGCCGCCAAAGTTCAAAATCGTATTGCCCGTAGCGGCGCTGGCGCCGCCCACATCGTTGCCCGTATCGCCCAGCGTAAACGGCGAAGGCGCCGCATAGGCCGTGAACGAAATACCGGCATTGCAATTCTGAATCGTGTTGCTGTAAAATTTGTTGAACGAGTTGGAGCCCGTCGCTGCCGTCGGCGTGATGGAGGTGTTCACCAACGCGGTGCAGTTGTTGACGGTGATCCCAATCGAACCGTTGTGGCCGTTGCCCGTCCAGGTTGCATTATTGACCCGGTTGAGCGTAACCACGCAGTTTTTGATGGTGTTGTTTTGGCAACCATCCACGTCGGAGGCCTTAAACAAGCCGTATCCGTATTCCATGGTGGTCGTCGCGTCGGTGTTCCCGGCCGCTTCCTGAAGATCGATGCCGTCGATCGTCACCCAGTCGCTGCCCGAGAGGCTAAACATGCCGTCCCGTTCATTGCTGGTGGGGGTGTTCACCCCTGTGTACGAGCTCAGTACCGGATTGGCGCCGGCGCCGCTTTTTTGGATGGTGATCGGGTCGGCAGCCGTACCGGTGGCCGTCAGGTTGATCCGTCCGGTCAGCGTTTCGGTATGCCCGGCATTCACGTCCACCACGATGGTACCCGTGTGGGTACCGGCGTTGATAGCCGTGATGGCCGCCGAAAGAGTCGTATACCCCGCCATCGGCGTACCGCCGGTCGAAGTAACGTTGACCTGAGCCTGTAGCAGGTTAATCCCCACTGTTGCGGCCATCAGACCAGTAAGCAACATCATGCGCAAACAGGCCTTTCCAGCCCCTTGCATAGCAAAATTAAGTTTGTAGAATTTGTTCATTTTCATGAGTTATTAATGAACCGGAATAAAAGAAACTATATAGATGATGGCCTCTCGCCCACACGGCGGAGACCTGTTTTCTATGGCATATCGGAACGGAACCTACCTGTAGGTCAGGACAGGATTCGTTGCACCAATGAATTAATCTTGAGATGGGTGACCCCTTAGGTGAGCTGGTAGACTTTCAAGATAAAGGTTTTGGCCGGCCGGAAACTTAAAGCATCGGACAAAAGCGACTAATCTGAAGAGAGCAAGCTGCCAAAGCAGTCATGAGATTACTACGATTAAAGGAACCAAAGATTAAAAGCATTTCAATTTGTGGGCAAAAGTAACCCAGGAATTTTAAAATCCACCTCCAGAATTTTTTTTTCTTGGCGAAGTAGCCAGATTTCAGGGTAGTCAGATTTTGGAGCCGGCGCGATACCCGGCACCGTATAGAAAAAAATTAGTGCTGGAATAGGTTGTTCGCATGAAAGTAGAATGTATCGCCATATGTCTAATTTTGGCAAATACAACAAATACCCGCCTCCACCATCCGTTCGGGTAGTGTCCGTCCTTACCAAAGGTCCGGTTTGAGGGAGTCCCCCGCATTCCACTGGTCTTTTTACATCCCATTTTCTCACAAAACGCCATCGCCCCGCTCCGGATACCCGGAACGAGGCGATGAATGTTGAAAACCTTGCTGGCAGGCGAAATGCAATTTCGCCCTACACTACCTGGTTTGAATCATTTGTTTCACAGCGCTGTGCGTGGGTGTTTCCAGTTTGTACTGGAGCACACCCGAGGTGTTCAGCAGGGATTTGTCCAGCGTGATGGCGTTATGCCCCTTGCTGTACTCGCCTTTTTGAACAAACACCGTACGGCCTGTTTCGTCGTAAATCGTCAGCGTCGCTGCCGAAGCCTCCGGCAGGTAGAAGCCGATCTGCGTGCGCATCAGCCAGGGGTTCGGCTGGTTCTGGTACAACTCGAAGCCTTGGGCGGCCACCACCGGACCGTTCTGGCCGTTGAAACGCAGCGCAACATTCATTTTTTCATTGGCCACATGGGTCTCATTGCCCGAATTGGCCACATTCATCTTGTATGCTTCTGCTTTCGTGATCCGGCTGGATACCGTCAACAACTGGCTTAACATGCCGCCGCGCAACACCCGGAACGTCAAGTCAAAACTTCCCGTACGCGGCTCCAGACCACCCGCATCAAAAGACGTTGTCAGCGCATGCTCCGGTTCAAACACGGCAAAATGGCTCATCGACATCCCGGCCCCGGGCTGGATATCCACCAACTCCAGGTCGGGGAAGCCCAGCGTAAATTGGTAGCCCACTACCGGCTCAGCACTGGTAAAGCGCACACGGATGGTTTCGCCGGCCTGCAACAATTGCTCACCTTCCCCCTTAGGAGCCGGCAACACCGGTTGCACATCGAAGTACAATTCCGCTGCCGAACGGTCGTCGGTCGTCACCAGGTTGTTGGTCACGGCGTTGCCATTGACATCGCCGGTTTTCACCGCCACGAAGTCCTGATCGACCTGCGAGGTTTGAAGGTTGGGCAATTCGATGGTTTCCGGAAAAATCTCCTGGAACGGGTTGGCCGGATTGGGGAACTGATATGTTTTGTCGATAAACCGCCAGGACGTCTTGGCCGGATAGTCGGTGTAGATGCCCAGGATCAGTTTCCGAAACTCCAGGATATCGAGGGTGGTGATGGAACGGCTCCCGTTGGCGTCGGCCGCAATCATTTTAAACGGCGAATCGAGCGGCTCCAGGCCCAGAATATGTTTGTTGATCAACACCAGGTCAAAGGTCGATACGCCATTGAGCGGGTCGTTGTCTTTCAGAGGTGTGATCGTATAATTGCCGGTAAGCGGAAGCCCGCTCAGCAGGTATTGGCCATCGATGTCCGTAAAAACGGTTTGCGCCAGCGGCGGAACGCTGACCGGCGTACTGCTCAGGTCGATCTGCGCCTCTTGCAAACCGCCGCCGTCTTCCGTGGCCAATTGCCCGGCAACCATGGCCTGGTTGGATCCGTTTTGGCAGATCAGGTTGTTGTCCTGTACCAACACATAGGTTTCGCAGTAGTCGGCATTGCCCTCCTTGTCCAGGGCCCAAATTTCCACGGCCTGAGGCCCCAGGTCGTCGCAGGTGAACAACACGCTGGTTTGCGGCGTGCCGTTGGGGTTGTAGGGAAAGCCCGTGCCAGCGCCCACACGCCGCACGCCGATGATCAATTGGTCGCTGGGCGTAAAGTTGTCTTCCGCATATTTCAGAAAATCATTGGCCCACATCAGGATACCCATTGTAGGCATGATGTTCACGCTCAGGCCGTTGTGGCACACCACCGTCGGCGCCTTGGCATCTTGTATTTTAAAGGCATATTCGCAGACCGACTCATTGCCGCAACCATCCGAAACCACCCATTTTACCTTGTGGTTGCCATAGGGCAACTCCGGCAACACATACGTGTCGGGGTCCTGCGCCGTGTTCCAGCGTACCGAAGCGGTCATTAGTTTGCCGGTAACCGATGTTTTCAAGGCAAAGCCATACTTCTGGTTGGCCGGCACCGGGCGCTCGTCGAAAGCGCGCGCCGTACCGCCGCCAAAGTTGGGGTTCGCCGCATTGTTGTACATCACCGTGTTGGCGCCGGGCAGGTTGGTGCTGCTGATGACCGTCTCCATGGGGCCCTCGCCATCGAGGTCCAGAAACAACAGGTACCGGATTTGGAGATCCGTTCCCGAACACAAATCAAAACCCGATACCGACAGATCCACCGCGCCCTCGCCCAGGTTGTGGGTGCCCGTGAGGCCGTCTTTCCAGTACGATTCGTTCCAGTAGGTGACCGCGTTGGGGCTTTGGTCTTTGACCTGCAAGGTGGTGTCGCTACAATTTTCCACCTTGGGCTCCTGCACATCACTCACCTTGATCACCTGCTTGTATTCGTAACAATTGACCGTCGGATTCCAGAATGAACTAAAATCCGTAGCCTGCGGATCAACGGGGGTCAGTTTGGATTTGGTGGCCGTCCAGGGCGCCAGAAAACCCGCCGGCGACACAATCGGCCCACTCAGGTTGTCAGGGTGGTTGCTCACCGCGTTGGGTGTTGGATTGGGTACCGAAATACAGGCGGCACTGGGCAGGTAATCGCACCAGTTGGTGATTCGCCAGGTCCGTTCGATCAGGTAGCAGGCATCGGGCACCACGGTCAGGGTTTCGTCGTGAAAACTCACGGCCAGCGAGGCGCAACCCTGTCCGTAAAATTCCGGTTTGCCGTACAGGCCGCTCGAATCGCAGACTGATACCAGCACATCGTCGGGGAATTTGATGGCAAAATTGTGGTTGTGGTTGACTACAATCTTCTGGGCGCACTGGCTGGTTTGCCCCTGGCAATCATACACCGTAAACGTCCGCACAAGGGTACCGCGGTTGCACACGGTGTCAAACTGTGTGTAATCGGGGGTGTGGCTCAGGCCACTTTGGTTGAGGTAGGTTTTCGTAGAGTCCAGGCAACAGTTGTCCTGCAAACCCGGCGCACCATAGATGCTCAGCGTCGGGTCAAAATTTTCGCAGGACACCGTCAGGTTCGCCGGCGGCTGGCAGCCGGGTTTTAGTTTGTCCTGCACTTCCACCTGCACGACCGTCTCGTTGAACAAGGGTGCTCCATCGGGGCCTTTGCTGTACTCGCCCAGGGCATCCAGTTGGTAACAGCGCAACACGAGGGTTTGGGTGGAGCCGGCTTCGCCGCAATAAAATTTAATGGAATCCGACTCGGCTGTCGCCCGGGCAAATTCACTTTTTACATCCGGAAACGCATCCTGGCAGGGCGCATGGCCGTTTTGGGCATTTAACGATTGAATAAACGGCGAATACGGCGCTTTGCGGCGCACCGTCAGCCGGATGAAGTTGCAGTTGTCGTAGGAACCCTGGTCGAACGCCGAAGCCGGCACCACGGATACGCCTGCAAAATGCACGCCACCCGGCTGAGCCTCGTAGCAATCTTCGGGATCGTCGGCATTCAGGCCCACGATCGTGAGGCTTTGTCCAACAGCCACCGGCGGCGTATAATCCAAGATCGTCAGTTGGTACGAACAAGTCTGGGCATTGCCGCAAGCATCCTCCACTTTGTAGTACACGTGGTGTGTGCCGATGGGCAAACACGCCGTGGTGCCAAAAGCCGCCAGCGTATCCAGGTCGGCCGTATTGTTGCCAGGAAAAGTGGTCAGCGAGCCGCCCACTTTGTTGATCTGAAGCGTATCGCCGAAATATTGCTCAAACACCACCACACTGGCGTTCAGGTTCGCCATCGCCGAACAGGCGTCTTCCACCACAATATCCGGCAGGTTCACGTTGGTACAGCAGGTGTACAAATTGGTAGACACCGTCAGGTTGGCCGGGCAAGTGAGCGCCGGTTTTTTCTGGTCGAGCACCTGGATCAATTGCATGGCCTGCCTGGACTGGCCGGAACAAGCATCGACGATCGACCAATTGCGGTTGATCGTGTACGAGCCCGGGCAAACATCCACTACGATGTCCATGTACGACCAGTTCACCGAGCAGCCGTTCGACTGCCCGAATACATGCGGGGTGCCGGCCAGGCCCTGGCTTTCGATCCAGGCGGGCGTCGGGTAGGGTCCGCCACAATCGAATGCCGGCGCATCCTGGTCGTTGTAGTTGGGCGGCAGCACCACCTCTTCGAGGCTGGGGCGCAGCAAACGGATCGTTTGTACCAACGAACTGGTGTTGCCGGCTACGTCGCGGGCCGTCCAGGTCCGCTCAATAATGGCCGAGAGCCCGGTCGAACAGGGCTTGGACGTCGTTTCGTCCGAATAATTCAGCGTCACTTCGGTACAACCGTCGATCAGCGGCGCAGCCGCCACAAAACTGGTCGGCGTCACCTGCGTCAGTTGGCCC
Organism: Saprospiraceae bacterium; assembly: GCA_020846655.1. Classification (GTDB taxonomy): domain Bacteria; phylum Bacteroidota; class Bacteroidia; order Chitinophagales; family Saprospiraceae; genus M3007. The sequence continues at coordinate 9,537 of JADLDL010000112.1, forward strand.
GGGAAAGTCAATCCATTGGGAAAGCCCGCCGAAAAAGCGGCTTTATACCGCACGATCAGGCGCGCCTCGGTGAGCGTCGCCACATCGCCGAAGCCATTCAGGTCGCGCAAGCGCAATTTCCAGGTGCCCGCAGGAGCGCTGCCGTCGAAGGCCGACAACAACGCGCCGCCAAAGGGTATTTTCGAGCGGCGGTTGGCCGTAAACTGCGTGCAGTCGGCACTCCCGTCGCCTTCGTCGTCGAAGCGCACCCACAGCGAGCCGCTGCACCCGGTCGCCTGGTTCCACAGCAGTAGTTTTACACCAGCCGGGCTTTCCAGTTCGATTTGCAGGTTTTTTTCAAAAACATCGCCATTCACCCGGATTTCCAGGTCCACATCCTCCACTACAGCATCCGCCGAAGCGGTGGCCGGGATACTCAGTTCCAGGCTTTGAAAATCAGACACCTGGAGTGGCAGCGACTGGGCTGGCGTAAACACCCGCACCACCGAAGCCGGCGCCGTCAGGGTAGGCTCGGTATTGAAATTGCAGGGCAATTCCACCACGGCGCCGGTAAGCGTTGGCGGTAGTTTGTCTTCCACCAACACATTGCTCAGGCAAAAATTGTTGTTGAGCGGATCGGTTACCCGCACACCATAGGTTTTGCCAATATCGCTGTGGTTCAGGTAGGCCGGCACCCAGGGGCCGTTGTTGTAGGGCGGAATTTTGTCGAGTTGAACCAGGTAGGAATCGTAGCAGCGGTAGGGTCCGCCGAAGAGAATATCGTCGGCCCGCAGGTTTTTTTCACAATCCGGTCCCAGCGAGGTATTCACCGTGCCGGCACAAACCAGCGAATTGGTGGCGCCCGAAAAGGCTTGCACGACCACTGAAAAAGACGCGGTGCTGGTATTGCCGGCCGCATCGGTACAACGAAATACATTGACCGTGGTGCCTACCGGAAAGTCGGCGCCAGGCGGCAGGCCTGCAATTTGCTCAGGCACACTGCGCGATGGCGCGCATTTGACATAACCATTGTAGGCTCTTGCCAGCGTGGTGGCGCCAAACGGAAATCCTTTGGATGCCCCCGGCGCCGAAGACACCTGCAAGATGCCGTCGTCAAACTGCCGCTGGGTACCCGCGCCAATGCCCGTGCAACGCAGGGGCGCGCCCAGGGTGCTGGTCAGGTAGATGCCCCGCGATTCGCCAGGCGCCAGTTCGAGGGCAAAGCCCGTCAAAGGCGTGCCCGACTGCGCGCCGGCGGATACGACCGTGCGGCTGCCGGCCAAAAGCCAGGCCGCCGGATTGTCGGCTACCCCCTGCCAGCTATTCGCGGCAGTCGTGATATAGACTTCCAAGGGCCAGGTGCCGGCGTCGAGCACCGGACCGAATTCGGTGATCCGGATGGCTTCAGTGCTCAGGTTTTTTACATCAAACATCAACCCGGCGGTGCCGTTGTTGAAGTCGACCGGGTGATCTACCCGGGAGTCCGGACTGAACACACAATCGTCGACGGCACTGACCTGGTAGTTGTATTTTGCGGTACAGAGACCGGCCCCGAGGTTGAGGCTGACGTTGGCCGGCACGATGATCGTTGGCGGCGTCGGGTCGGTGACCGTGATGAATTGTGCAGCAGTAGCCACCAGGCCGCCACCGCAGGGTTCGACCAATTGCCAGCTCAGCACGTTCAGCCCGACCGGCAGGCCGCTCAGCAAAATGGCCGGCGGGGCCGGCGAGGAGACCGTGACCGCGGGGCCATCGTTGATCCGGTAGCGCAGTTCGAGCACCTGGGCGCAGGCGCCGGGCAGGATAGCCGGCGGAACGGTTTGCACATTGGCGTAGCAGTTGCCGGCTTGTGCCGCCACGGTTTGAGCCCCGGGCGCCTGCAAACTGCAGGCGGTGCCGGGGATTTCTGAAACCACGGCCGTCCAGCCGGATTTTTCAATACTCTGATCGGCATCAAACGCAAAACTCAGGGCGCCGGAGCTATTGGTCGCCGTGGCGCGCACCATGTTGGGGGCAACGTTGTATGGCGCCTGGCTACCCTGCCAGCCACCTTGCCCACTCGAAAACGGGTGGGTACCGCCGCCCAGCAGCGTTGCCGCACCCGAACTGATCTGGGGCGACGCGGCACTTGGACCATCGTACACAAAAAGTGCGTCGAAATCAGGCTCGGTATGAAAGGAAAGAAATTGTACGACGATTTTATTGCCCGCTGAGGAAGGCCAAAACGTGATGACAGAACCCGTTTGCGAGGTCGAACTGTAGACGCCATTCGCGCCGCCATCGTCCGTAAAGAGAAACGAACAGTTGGCCGGCGGGCTCAGGGTAATATTAGCCGGTCCGGTGTTGTGCGGTATGGCTACCGGGGTTTGGGCAAGCAGGGCGTTAAAAACACCCCAAAACAGCCCCACGGTCATCAGGTAACCGGGGTAAAGTCGACTTTTCATGGATATTTCTGATATGATATGATTAAACAACTCTACGGAGGATGCGCACAGGCCGTTGCGTCTAGCTGGTCAATAAGTCCAGGGCTTCGTCAAACAGCGCGCGCAAAGTGGCTTCGGAAGTAAAACTTTGGTCGTACAAACCGCCCAAGGAAGCGGCTTCCGGCAGGGCAGCATGGATCGCCTGCGACACAGGCAAGGCGTTTTTCAGACCGCGCAGGATGGATTTATAAAACACAATGCGGCGCAGCAAATCGTGGTATGGCGCCGAGCCGGGCGTGAGATCGGCCAATGGCGGCTCGATCTGCTGGAGTTGGTTCAACACCGTGGTGCGCGCCTGCGCTGCCGGCAGCCACACCACCGCCGGATCGTTCCAGGGGGCTTGTTGCAATTGCTGAGCCAGGCCGGCTACACCAGACAACAGAAAACCCGCAAATACAAGGCCGCGAAGGCCGACAAAAAAGTATCGTTTCAGCACGAGCAAGGATTTAAGATTTGGGTATATTTTCAAAACTATTTAGCTGTTGGAATGCCTCGAAGGTTCCTTGACGAAGGGCTTATGCGCACCCTGATAATCGATTCGTGGTTGAAAACGTGTCGCTCCGGATGACTGGTTGGGAGCAGGAACAATGCCCGGATATGGGAGATCGGGCATGGATTATTCAAAGCTATTTGAAGCGTACAGCAAAGAACAAGGTTTTTTTGCAATCTGCTGCCAGTCTCATTTTAATTCTGCCGAAAAAACGCCCAAATGGCCAGTACCAGACGGATTGTCGGGCAAAAGCGCAGGGCAAATTTGATGTTAGGGCCGGCATCCGTTTCCCCCGCTTTTTGGTGCAAATCCCCCCGCTCGCCTTAATGCCCGGCGACCGATATTTGCAACAGCCTCCGAAGCTCCGATTTGTTGAACCATGAATGAAAACACGATGAAACACCCGCCTGCCCGCCTGCCGCTGAGTTGGGGCCTTGTCCTGCTCTTTACCCTGCATCTTTCCGCCCAAACAAGGCCTGCTGGCGTATTTGAACACAGCACGGATGTGGGCCCTGTCCTGCATCCCGGACATACGGAATACGACGACGCCACCCAGACCTATCGCCTCAGCGGCGCCGGGGCCAATATTTGGTTTACCAAAGACGAGTGCCATTTCGCCTACTCCAGGCTCAAGGGCAATTGCCTGCTCCAAACCCGCGCCCGCTTGCTGGGAGCCGGCGTCGACCCACACCGCAAGTTCGGCTGGATGCTGCGCACCAGCCTCGATACCAGCGCCGCCATGGTCTGCGCCACGGTACACGGCGACGGCCTGACGGCCATTCAGTACCGCAAACGCCCCGGCGAACGCATCGAGGAGGTAAAATCGCCGGTAAAAATGCCGGATGTCATCCAATTGGAACGCCGGGGCCGCAGTTTTTTCCTCTCCGTTGCCCGCTTTGGCGAACCGTTCTGGACCGTGGAAGTGCCCGATTTCGAGCTGCCCGCCGAACTGTTTACCGGCTTGTTCATCTGTTCGCACAACAAGGACGTGGTTGAAACGGCCGAGTTCGACAACGTGCGCATCGTCATCCCTGCCCAATCTGATTTTCAACCCTACCGCGACTACATCGGGAGCCATATCGAAATCCTGGATCTCGCAACCGGCCGCCGCCAGGTGGTGTACTCCGCTCCCAATTCGCTGCAAGCCCCCAACTGGACCGCCGACGGCAACGCACTGATCTACAACAGCGAAGGGCTCATGTATCGGCTCGATCTGGCTACCCAAACCCCTACCCTGCTCAACACCGGCCTCATCCGCCAAAACAACAACGACCATGTCATTTCATTCGATGGCAAAATGCTCGGCCTCAGCAGTTCGAGCGGCGACCCCAAGTATGG
>JADLDL010000113.1 GCA_020846655.1 Saprospiraceae bacterium
ACAACCTCACCCAGGTTTGGCTCTACGGCGACCACTACAAATGGCGGGCGATGCGGGCCAACGGCATTCCGGAGCGCTATTGCACCGGCGAAGCCAGCGATTGGGAAAAGTTTGAACAATGGGCCGCAACCGTGCCCTACACGCTCCGCAACCCGCTGTACCACTGGACTCACCTGGAACTGCAACGCTACTTTGGCGTCACTGAACTGCTGCGCCCGCAAAGCGCTCGCGACATTTTTGACCATTGCAATGCCCTGCTGCGCACGCCGGCCTACTCGGTACGCAACCTCTTGCGCAAAATGAAGGTCCGGGTTTTGTGCACCACCGACGACCCCACGGATTCCCTGGAATGGCACCGCCAACTGGCTGCCGACCCTACGATGGACATTCGCATCCTGCCCGCTTTCCGGCCCGACAAAGCCATGGCCGTCGAAGACCCGGCGGCCTTCAATACCTGGACCGACCAACTGAGCGCCGTAGCGGGCATCAGGATCGACGGGTACGACGATTTCATGCAGGCCCTCCAACTACGCCACGACTATTTTGCCCAACAAGGGGGCAGCCTGAGCGACCACGGGCTGGAGCATTTGTATGCCGAAGATTTTTCGGAACCGGAAATCCGGGCTATTTTTCAAAAAATAAGGGGCGGGCAAATCCTGAATTTGCCGGAACGGCTACAATTTAAAAGCGCCGTGTTGCTGGAACTGGCCGGCTGGAACTGGGAAAAAGGCTGGGTGCAACAATTCCACCTGGGCGCCTTGCGCAACAACAATGCCCGGGCTGCGCGCCAGTTGGGCGCCGACACCGGCTGGGATAGCATCGGCGATTTCCGGCAGGGACAGGCGCTCGCGCGGTTTTTGGATCGCCTGGATTCGGACAACCGCCTGGCCAAAACTATTTTGTACAACCTGAACCCGGCCGACAACGAACTTTTTGCCACGATGGCAGGCAATTTTAACGACGGCAACGAGGTCGGAAAAATACAATGGGGCTCGGCCTGGTGGTTTCTGGACCAGAAAGACGGCATGGAAAAACAACTCAATGCCCTGTCGAACATGGGTTTGCTCAGCCGATTTGTGGGTATGCTGACCGACTCGCGTTCCTTCCTGTCGTACCCCCGGCACGAGTATTTCCGACGGACCCTGTGCAATTTGTTTGGCCAGGAAATGGAGAACGGCGAACTTCCCGACCAGTTCGAATGGGTCGGCGAGGTGTTGCAGGATATTTGCTACCGCAACGCCGAGCGTTATTTTGGATTTTCAAACCAGCGTTGATTCACTATGGCAAAGGTTATCACCTTCGGCGAAATCATGATGCGCCTGACCGCGCCGGGCCAGCAGCGCTTTGCGCAAGCCAGCAGCCTGGGCATCACGTATGGCGGCGGCGAGGCCAATACTGCGGCGGCGCTGGCCCAAATGGGCGTGCCAGCGGCCCATGTGACGGTGTTTCCGGACAACGACCTGGGCCGGGCCGCAGCTGCTTTTTTCCGCAAAGCGGGCATCGATATGCAACACGTCGGCTATGGCCCGGGGCGCCTGGGCCTGTATTTTATGGAGGTAGGCGCCGGCATCCGCCCGAGCCGGATTGTGTACGACCGCTACGAATCGGCTTTTGCCCACCTGGACCCCGCGCGGCTGGATTGGGACAGCATCCTCTCAGGCGCCCGGTGGCTACACTGGACCGGGATCACCCCAGCGGTGTCGGCCCCCGCAGCACAGGCCTGTGCCGATGCGATCCGCACAGCGCGGCGCCTGGGCATCACGGTGAGCGCCGACGTGAACTACCGGCGGGTGCTGTGGCAGTATGGCAAAACACCCGCTGAGGTGATGCCGGCCCTGGTGGAAGGCTGCGATGTGGCGGTGTGCACCGAGGGCGACGCGGCCGATATGTTTGGCTTGAAGACCAATGGGTTTCAGGATATGGCGGCACAAATGATGCAGCGTTTTCCCCACCTGAAACAGATCATTGCGACCCGGCGCGACACCCTGAGCGCCAATCACAACCGGCTCACCGGACTTTGTTTTGACAGGCAAAGCTGCCACGAATCGCCCACCTTCGACCTGAACCCCATCGTGGACCGCATTGGCGGCGGCGACGCGTTTATGGCCGGCTATATCTACGGGTCGCTGCATTTCAGCGATCCGGCGCGCATCCTCGCTTTTGCCACGGCGGCCTCGGCGCTCAAACACACCGTGGAGGGCGATTTCAACCTTGCGACGGCGGCCGAAATAGAGCAGGTGGTGGACGGCGATGTGTCGGGCCGTTTGCTGCGCTAACCCATTTTTTCACCCACACCTCTACCCTACTGTGCTCGAACAACTGAACTCCTCGCCTGTCATTCCGGTGTTTTTTCACCCGGATGCGGCATACGCACAACACATCGTCGGGGCCTGCTATGGGGCCGGGTTGCGTTTTTTTGAATTTACCAACCGGGGGCCGGAGGCCTTCGAGGTGTTTGGGCACCTGAGTCGATTTGTCCGGGCGGAGTGTCCGGGGCTGTCGTTGGGCATCGGAACGATCTATACGCCAGCCGACGCAGAGCGGTTTCTGGCTGCCGGGGCCGATTTTGTGGTGCAGCCGGTGACAACAGCCGGAGTCGCGGACGTGTGCCGGGCAGCCGGCAAGCCCTGGATTCCGGGGGCGATGACCCTCAATGAAATCTGGGCGGCCTGGCAATTGGGCGCCACCCTGGTGAAGGTATTTCCGGGCCATGTGCTGCGTCCGGGGTATATCCGGGCCTTGCGCGGCCCCATGCCGGATGTGCCGCTGATGGTAACCGGCGGTGTGGAACCCAACGCCGAGAGCATCCGGGAATGGCTGGATGCGGGTGTGCAAGCCGTCGGCATCGGTTCTCAATTGTTTACCGGCGATTTTTCCGGAGACTATCCGGCCCTTACCCGCCGGATAGCGACCTTATTGGACGCCGTAACCGGTATTTAGCCCATAAGAGGGCGACATTCAAAAAGTTGGGTACTTGTCGGCCCTAAAGGGCCTCGACCAGGGCGGCGTAAACGCCGCGCTACCAGTATTGATCCATTTAAAAAATTAGCCACATTGGTCTAATTGGCCACATTGACCATATTCAACGAATTGACCATATTCAACACATGCGACTTGCCCTTTCGGCCCTAAAGGGCCTCGACCAGGGCGGCGTAAACGCCGCGCTACCGGCATTCACCACATTTAAAAGATTGGCCACATTGGTCTAATTAGCCACATTGGCCACATTAAACAAATTGGCCACATTCAACAAATTCGCCACATTAAAAAAAACTATGCAAGAAACAATTGGAAAATACCGCTGGACGGTGGTGGCGTTGCTTTTTTTCGCGACTACGATCAACTACCTGGACCGTCAGGTCATTGGCCTGCTAAAGCCGACCTTGGAAAAAGAATTTACCTGGTCGGAAACGGACTATGGCAACATCGTCATGGCTTTTTCTGCGGCTTATGCGCTGGGCTTGTTGATGTTCGGGCAGGTGATCGACCGGATCGGTACCAAGAAGGGCTATATCATTTCCATCATCGGCTGGAGTTTGGCGGCGATCGGGCATGCGTTTGCGCGCAGCACCGTTGGCTTTGGTGTCGCGCGGGCGGCATTGGGCCTGGGCGAGGCCGGCAATTTTCCGGCGGCTATCAAGGCGATCGCGGAGTGGTTTCCTAAAAAAGAACGCGCACTGGCCACGGGTATTTTTAACTCCGGCGCCAACATCGGCGCCGTGGTGGCCCCCATCATGGTGCCCTGGATACTGGGGCTATGGGGCTGGCAGGAAGCCTTTTTGATCACGGGCGCTATTGGCTTTATTTGGCTGATTTTCTGGTGGATTTTTTATGAAATACCTTCCCGACAGCCCCGTGTCGGCGCCGCAGAACTGGCCTACATCCACAGCGACGCGCCTGAAGTCGACGACGAAAAACCCGTGCGCTGGGCGCGGCTCCTGACGGTTCGGCAAACCTGGGCCTTCTTTTTTGGCAAAATGCTCACCGACCCGATCTGGTGGTTTTTTCTCTTTTGGTTGCCCTCCTATTTTTCCAGCACCTTCCAGATCGACCTGAAAAAACCCAGCCTGGAGTTGGCCATCGTGTATACCGCCACCACCATCGGGAGCATTGGCGGCGGGTATTTGTCGGGCTATTTTATCCGCATCGGCTGGCCCGTGTTTCGGGCGCGCAAGACGGCCATGCTGATTTTTGCCCTCTGCGTGGTGCCGATTGTGCTGGCCCAGTACGCCACCAACGTGTGGGCAGTCGTGGGCCTGATCAGCCTGGCCGCAGCGGCGCACCAAGCCTGGAGCGCCAATATTTTCACCACAGCCTCGGACATGTTTCCTAAAAAAGCCGTGAGTTCCATCGTCGGCATCGGCGGTATGGCCGGCGCTGTCGGCGGCATTTTGTTTCCGCTGGTGGTGGGTCGCCTGCTTGATTATTACAAAATGCTGGGCAACATCACAGCCGGCTACAACATCCTGTTCGTGTTGTGCGGTTGCGCGTATCTGTTGGCCTGGGGTATCATGCACCTGTTTACGCCCCGGATGGAGGAGGTGCGTCTTTAAAACTGAAAATAAATAAAAGAACTGCCGCTTTCCTGGCTCCAGATCAGCAGCAAAACCAGCGTTGCCCACAGCAGGCCGAGCAGCCACCACGACATCCGGTAGGCTACATCCAGCACCCGCGAATTGCGCATCACCCAGTGCGTCAGCACCATGCCTGTGGTGATGACCGTTACTTTAATGATGGCCAGGGTGGTGAGCACGGCCGCTCCTTCGGGCGCCATGCCAAACATGGACTGGAGCATTTGCCAGGCCTTGTCAAAACTCCCCGCCCGGAAAAACACCCAGGTGATATTGACCAGCATGAAGGTCAGGAGCGCATACAGGAACCCGCGCAGGTTGATGCTGGTAAAAAAGCCGCCGCGCAGGGCCGGCGGCGCCTCGGTGTTGATGTTGGACAAGCCGCCGCCGGCCACCGAGGCCCGCTCTTTGAAAAAGCGTTCAATCCACAGGTAGAGCCCGTGCAGGCCGCCCCACACCACAAAGGTCCAACTGGCGCCATGCCAGAGGCCGCCCAGCAGCATCGTGACCATGAGGCTGAAATAGGTGCGCAGTGCTCCGTGCCGGTTTCCGCCCAGGGGGATGTACAAATAATCGCGCAGCCAGGCCGAGAGGGTGATGTGCCAGCGCCGCCAAAAGTCGGAAAACCCGATGGCAGCGTAGGGGTACAGAAAGTTTTGGGGCAAAATGAAACCCAGGCACAAGGCGGCGCCGATGGCGCAGGTAGAGTAGCCGGCAAAGTCGAAAAAGATTTGCCCGGAAAACGCAAAAACACCCATCCAGGCATCGAGCGCCGAGAGCCATTGGGGCGTGTTGAACACCTCTTCGGCAGGGCCCGACAACATGCTGTCGGCCAGCACCACCTTCATGAACAAACCGAGTGAGAGCAACAACAGGCCTTCCAGCATTTGCTTTTGTGTGGCTGTGCGCGGCGATTCAAATTGCGGCACCAACTGCGGCGGACGCACGATTGGCCCGGCCACCAAATGCGGAAAAAAGGTCACGAAGAGGGAAAAATCCAACAGGGATTTTACCGGTTCGCTCTTTTTGTGGTACATGTCGATGGTGTAGCACAGGGTGGTAAAGGTGTAAAAAGAGATGCCTGCCGGCAAAATGATATTGGGCGCGGCGGGGTGAAAATCGCCGCCCAGGGCATTCACGAGGGCAACAAAATTGTCCAGCAAAAAGCCGCCGTATTTAAAGAAACAGAGCATGCCCAGGTTGCCGATCAGGCTGACGACGAGCAGCAGTTTTTTCTTGTAGGGGTTCTCCTGGGTGTACAAGGCCCGGCCCACAAAGTAATCGACCACGGTGGAGAGCCAAAGCAGGAGGATAAACGGCGGGTTCCAGGCCGCATAGAAAATGTAACTGGCGATGAGCAGGTTGGTCTTTTTGACCTTCCAGGAAAAAGGAAGGTTGTGCAACACCAAAATCACCGCAAAAAAGACAACAAACGTATAGGAATTGAACAACATGACCAGACAGGGTTGGTGCGCGGCGAAAAAACCGGCAGAAGAAAAGGACAGGGCAAACAGACAGCGTACAGGCTAGCGGGGAAAAACCCAGCCTTTGTCTTTTTTCAGGATATCAGCAAAATGGCGGGTGAAAACAACCGCATCAGCGGGCGTCAAATGCGAAAACTCCGGGCAGGCGAAATGGGCGATAGCCGGGTAATCGGCAAAATGAATCCCCGGACACTGGGTTTCGGCCAGCAGGCGGTCCCAGTATTTCTCCCTGGGGAAGCCCATTTGCTCACCTTGCCAGAACGGGCCGCTGGAAGGGGTGCGCACAAAAAGCACCTCGCCGCCCCGGGCTTTGATTTTATCTGTGGCCGTTTTCACCGATTTCAGGATCTCATCCAGTACCGCCCCCGAAGCCGGCGGTTCCTTGCTCAGGCTTCTGAAAAACGCCCAGATGCCCTTGACCCGGTTTTGCAGAGCGGTATCGGCCACAAAATGGTCGGTCATTTTATTCTGCCGCCCAAACGTGACGCGACCAAATTCCAGGGGGAAAATCGGCATCATAAACACGCCGGGGCGGCTGGGCAATTCGAGGGCATCCAGCCGCGCATTCAGGGAAAAGTTATCCTTGTCGAGGAAGACCAGTTGAGATTCCAGCACCTGGTTGAGTTCGAAACTGGCTTGTTGCGCGGGCGTCCGGTCTTTGAAATATTGAATATTTTCCAAGGGCTGCGCGTTGTTGGGCGGCGCATTGGAGAAAAACAAGCCCTCCGTCACGTCCACCACCAGCCGGCCTTTGAACTGGGGGTCATTGGCCAGGTCTTCCAGGGCCGGGCGCGGCGAACTGCCCTCAACAGCCAGCATCACTGCCCGGCAGCCGGTACCTTGCTCCCAGGTGTCGATGTCCAGGTCGTATTTGATCCGGGAAGAGCCGACGAAGACGACGGTTTGTTCGGGTGGCGCATACACCTGCGCCCGTTTGTCGGACCACAGGGACGGGCCATCGTCGTAGGAGACGGTGATACCCTGGTTGCGCAGGTACATTTCCCAGCCGACGACTACGGAAACGACGATAACCAGCATGAGCCATGCTGCTTTTACAAATGGTTGTTCGGACATGCCTAAGCAATTGACAGAGAGGAATAGGACAGCGGTAGCGTAAAACGGGGGGACTGTTTACCAAACCGGCCGCAAAGTATTGTTTCCTCTACATTTCCAACCAACAATTTTACCTGCCACAACGCATCTCACTCGCTGCGCAGCGACTGGATCGGGTTGGCCAGTGCCGCCTTGACGCTCTGAAAACTCACGGTGAGCAGCGTCACGACTATCGCCAGACCGCCGCCCAGGGCGAAGACCCACCAATCCAATTGGACGCGGTACTCGTAGTCCGACAGCCAGTTGTTCAGGTAATGCCAGGCCAGCGGCGCGGCGATCAGGCAGGCAACCAGGACCAGCAGCACAAAATCGCGCGACAACATAGCCCACAGGTTGGTGACCGATGCGCCAAGCACCTTCCGGATACCGATTTCCTTGGTGCGTTGCTCCGCTACGTAGGCCGACAGACCGAACAGGCCGAGGCAGGAAATGAACACCGCCAAAAACGCAAACAAGCGGGCCAGTTTGCCGACGCGTTCTTCGGACCTGAACTTGGCTTCGTATTCATCGTCGGCAAATTTGAATTCAAACGGGCTGTTGGGGTCGTGTTTGGCAAAAACGGTTTCTACCTGCTGCAGGGCATCCCGGACAGGCACTCCGGGCTTCAATTTTACATTGATCAGGTTCGCCCAGTCGTAACTGAGGAAAAAGAGCGTCGGTTTTATCGGCGTGTAGGGCGATTCCATCACGAGGTCTTCCACCACACCGATCACCCGGTAGGGCTTGCCGTCTTGCCGGATGGTTTTGCCCAGCACGTCCTTCAAGCCGGTCAGGGCGACGGCTGATTCGTTCAGGATGAGGGCCGAAGTATCGGTAGCGAAGTCTCTGGAAAAATCGCGGCCTTCTTTGATGTGCCAGCCGATGCTGCGCCCGAAATCGTGGGAGCCGGCCACTACGCCGAACATGGGCAGGGCATTGGGGTCCTTGCCTTCCCAATCGAACCCGATTTGGTTGGACCACACGCCGGTGGTCGGGCTGGAGGCTGTACTCATGTCGTACACCGTCCCGGTGTTCAGCAGGTCTTGCCGCAGCGCATCGTAATGCCCTTCCAGCGCCCTGCTGATGTTCACTTGCAGGAGCCCTTCGCGGCTATAGCCCACCGGCCGGTTTTTGGCGTGCTGAATCTGGTGAAATACGACCATAGTGCCGATAATCAGGGCGATGGATACCGTGAACTGCAGGACCACCAGCACCTGCCGGGGCAACGAAGCGAAACGCCCGGCACGAAAGGTACCTTTGAGGACTTTCAGGGGTTTGAAGGAGGACAAATAAAAGGCCGGGTAACTACCGGCCAGCAAACCGGTCAGCAAGGCAAAGCCAGCGACGGCGGAGATAAAGACCGGGTGCGCCCAGGGGATGGAGATTTGTTTGCCCGCCAACTCGTTGAAGCCCGGCAGCGTCAGTTGAACGATCACGCCGGCCAGCAGCAGGGAGAGGAACACGATGAGCATGGATTCGCTCAGGAACTGGAGGACCAGTTGGCCCCGCCCCGAGCCGACGGTTTTGCGGACGCCCACTTCCTTGGCGCGCTTTTCGGAGCGGGCCGTGCTCAGGTTCATAAAATTGATACAGGCCAGGAGCAAAACGAACACCCCGATGATGCCAAACAGCCAGACAAATTGAATACGGCCGCCGATGTTTTTGCCGTCTTTAAACTCGCTGTAGAGGTGCCAGCGCGGCATGGCGTGCAGGAACAGTTCCGGGTTGCCGTTTTTGTTGTGGGCTTTCTCCACGTCGCGGATTTTGGCGCTCACCGCGTCCATGTCGGCGCCCGGGCGCAGTTGGGCAAACAGTTGGAACGAGTGGTTTTCCCAATTGTCCTGCGAGTTGCGCACCCAATCCTGCTGGCTGAGGTACAGGGCCCAGGGCAGGTAAAATTTGATCTCCTTCAAATCGGCATTGAAGGGCAGGTCTTTGAATACGCCGGTGACCACCAAATCGACTTCCTGGTCGAGGCGGATGGTTTGGTTGAGGGGGTCTTCGTCGCCGAACAGGGTGCGGGCGAGCGAGTCGGAGAGCACGATGGAATGGGGGTCGCGCAGGGCGTTGGCATAGTTGCCCTGGAGCATCTCGGGGCTGAACATGGCCAGGAGTTCGGGTTCGCAAAACACCCCTTCGCGGATGATTTTCTTTTCGCCCTTGCTCAGCAGGTGATCAAAATTCCAGGACGCACGGGCGACCCGTTCGAAATCTGACGCGAAGTCGTTGCGCAGGGCAAGGCCGACGGGCAAGGGGATAGCGTCGCCGGAGCCGGTTTTGTCGTTAAACGTAAGGTTCACCTGCACCTGCGCCAGGCGCTTATAGTGTTGGTGGCAGGTATTGAAGCTCAGTTCGTCGCGCATCCACAAGCCGATCATCATGGCTACCGCCATACCAATAGCCAGGCCGGCAATATTAATGCTGCTGAAGGCTTTGTTTTTGAGCAGGTTTCTCCAGGCTATTTTTAAAAAATTGCGAAGCATGATGTCGTGTTTTGTTGGTAATGTTTGTGTCGGCGCGTTGGCCTTGGGATCGGTGCAGGTACATTTTCCAAAACGTATGCCACAGCCATAACTACCTAATATTCAATTTTATAACATTAAAAAATTGCTTTGCCGGTGTCCGAAAACGGACAGTCGTTGTTCGGAAACCGGACAATATTTTTTGAACCACTAAGAAAACTTAAGAGTCCTGCGTGCCTACGTGGTTGAAAAATAAAATCCCGCTGTAGAGGCGGTTTAGTAAAAAAAACCGGCGGAGTCCCAACCTTTAGCGCGCCGGCTCCGTCAAGCAGGTATCGTTTAACCAACACAGACATTCCATGATCCCTCACATACGTCGCTTGTTTTTCGCGCCGGCAAAATACATCTTTCCACTCTTGCTGTGGTGCAGCCTCTTCTGGAACGGCTGCGTACCGGAAGAGATCGACACCTACAGCGGTACCGGCAAACGGCCGGTATACCTCCCGGTGGCAGCCCTGGACAGTATCGGCAACCTGGCGCCGCAGGTCATCCAGGAATCAGGGACCATTTTTTTGCAAGACACCCTGTTTTTTATGCTGGAGCAAAAAAAGGGAATTCATGTTTTCAGCATCAAAGACTCCTCCACAGTGGCCAGCCTGACGTTTTTCAAGATTCCGGCTGTCACCGATTTTACCATCAGCGGCAATCGCCTCTACGCCGACAGTTGGCGGGACCTGGTGACCATCGACATTTCCGACTTGTACCATATTTCATTGCTCAGCCGGCAGACCAATGCGTTTAGCCCCCTACTCTACCCGCCCTTGTACAATGGCTTCTTCGAGTGCGTGGATGAATCCAAAGGCGCCGTTGTTGGCTGGGAAGACGTTTTCCTCGAAAACGTCCGCTGCTACACCGTCAACTAACCCACTATCTCAATATCCATTCGTATGAAATACACCGGACTTTTCCTCGTCTGCCTTTTTCTGTTTGCCACAGCCTGCAACAAAGACGCCGGCGCCCTTGATTCGCCGGGCAAATCGGGTTCCATCACCCGTTTTACGGTACACAACGGCTATATGTACGCCCTCAACCCCAACGAAGTACTGACCTACAGCCTGCAAAACCCCGACCAGCCGCAGTTGGTACACCGGCTCGCCACTGATTACGGCCTGGAGACGATTATCGTGTACGACAACACCATTTTCCTGGGCTCCAACACGGCCCTGTACATCCTGGACATCAGCCAGCCGGCAGCGCCTTCGATTTTGTCAAAAAGCAACCGCGAGGAGTGGTTTTCGGGGGGCTGCGACCCAGTCGTCGTCAAAGGCCAGTATGCCTATTCGACGATCAAAATCATCCAGAACATCTGCGGCAATGTTGCTGCGCAGAGCGCCCTGATCGTGTACGACGTCAGCAACAAAAACGCGCCGGTCAATGTGGGCACCTACCCGCTCTCGATCCCCAATGGCCTGGGCTACCTGGACAACTACCTGTTTGTGTGCGACCAGGGCTCGAACCGCCTGGAGGTATTCGATATTTCGGACCCCACACAATTGCAACAGCGGAACGATTTGGCGCTCGACATCACGGAGCCCCAGGACCTGATCGTGGATGGCCAAAAAATGATCGTTTCGACCCAAACCAATTTCCAGATTTACGATCTCCGCGCCTTGCCGCTGATCAAAAAAATTGGCTCCATAGAAAAATAGATGCGCATCCTCTTCGTACTTCTGCTGTTGCTGCCGCTCCGGGTGTTGGCCCAACCCAACACCGGCGGTTTGCCCCGTTTTACCTTCAAAACAAACCTGACCACGCTTGTCAACCCCATCAAACAGGCGTATGCCTTCACGACCGATATCCGCCTGGCGCCCCGCCTGAGTGTGGATGTCGGGGCCGGGGCCTTTTTTTATTCGCTGGAATATGCCAGCCATCAGGGCGAGTCCTACAAGGGGCCGCGCCTGCGGGGCGGCCTGAAATACTACCTGCTCCAACGGGAACGCATGGCTTTTCACCTCGGCGTGGAGGGCAAGTACCAGTCGATCCGGCACTGGCAGCAGCGCGAGGTGTTCCGGCAGGGCCAGCAATATGTGGAAGGCCTGGCGCTGCGGCGCGACATCCGAAGCCACGGCGTGGCGTCGAGGGCCGGTTGGCAGTTCTACCTGGGCAAACAGAAACGTTTGCTGCTGGAACCCTATCTCGGGGTGGGTATCGTGTGGCACGACGTGGCGTTTGACCTGCCGCCCGACGCCGAAGTCCTCGACGACCGGGGCCCGTTTTCGTTCCAATTGGAAACCGGCAAAAGTACCTACCCGGATCTTTTGCTGGGCATACACGCAGGCGTGGTGTTGTGGTAAATCAAATGCCGTTGTTCAACAGCCGCAGAAATTACATTTAATATTATTTGTTTTACAAAGGAGCAAAAAAGACAACCTGTGTCTATTTTTGCCGCATATTGTTTTAAAAATACTCCTTTTCCCTGCCCGCCTTTTCCCGCATGACCGGGTGATTACCCAGGATCAAACATTTAGTTCAGCGCATCAGCCAACCTGTGCCGGTGTATGTACCTCAACGCGCATACCTATTTTAGTCTGCGTTACGGCACCTTATCCCCGCGTCAGTTGGTGGAGGCGGCCGCAGCGCTGCGGGTAAAAACCCTCGTCCTGACGGATATCAACAACACGTCGGCGGCGCTGGACTTTGTGCGGGCCTGCCAGGAGAAAGGGATCAAGCCGGTGCTGGGTATCGAGTTTCGCGACGCGGCGCACCAACTGTTGTTCACCGGCATTGCCCGCAACCCGGCGGGCTGGGCGGCGCTCTGCGCGCTGCTGACGGAGCACTCCCTGTCGGGCACGCCCCTGCCGGCGGTGCCGCCGCCGATGGAGCACGTGTTCATTGTGTACGAACGCGAAGTGAAGCCGCTGGCGGTGTTCCGCCCCAACGAATTTATCGGCATCCGGCCAGCCCAGGCGGGCGGCTTGTTTTCTTCAGCCTGGCGAAGAAATCCCGAACGGCTGCTGCTTTGGCAGCCCATCACGTTTCTGGACAGCGAGGGCTACCGCCTGCACAAGTTGCTGCGGGCCATCGACGCCAACACACTGGTCACCAAACTGGACAGCGTGCCGATGGCCCGGCCCGACGAATATTTTCGGCCGGAGGCCGATCTGCTGGAGCCCTTCGACAAATTTCCCAAGATCCTTGAAAATACCCGGCGCCTGCTCGACGCCTGCTCCATTCGGTTCGACACCGGCCTGCAACTCAACCGGGCCACGTTTATGGGGACGAAAAAAGGCGACTTGAACCTGCTCACCAAACTGGCCGAACAGGGTTGCGCGCGCCGCTACGGTCCCCAGCACCTGCGCGCCCAGGAGCGCGTCCGGAAAGAACTCAAGGTCATCGCCGAACTGGATTTTGCCACCTATTTCCTCATCACCTGGGATATTGTGCGCTACGCCGAGTCGTCGGGCTACCACCACGTCGGGCGCGGCAGCGGGGCCAATTCGATCGTGGCCTATTGCCTGTACATTACGGATGTGGAGCCGCTCGAACTCGACCTGTACTTTGAGCGCTTCATCAACCCGCAGCGCAGTTCGCCGCCGGATTTCGACATCGATTTTTCCTGGGACGAACGCGACGACGTCACCGACTATATTTTCAAACGCTATGGCCGCGAGCACACCGCCCTGCTGGCTACCTACAGCACCTTCCAGTATGCCGCCGCCATCCGCGAAATCGGCAAGGCCCTGGGGCTGACCAAGGCGGAAATTGACGCCATTGCAGACTACTGGTCGAGCACCACGCCGGGCAGTTGGGAATGGGGCGCCCGCAAAGGGGAAGAACCGGCGCAGTCGCTACCGGTAACGCGGCCGGCCCGCCAGCCCGAAGGCGCAAACGCCGCGCCCTTGCACCCTTGGGCCAAACACATCCTGCACTACAGCGAGCGGCTGCTGGAGTTTCCGAACTACCTGTCGATTCATGCCGGCGGGATCATTATTTCCGAAAAACCCCTGAGCACGGTCACGGCCCTGCAACTGATGCCCAAGGGCTTTCCCATCACGCATTTCGACATGTACGCCGCCGAGGAATGGGGCTTTCACAAGTTCGACGTGCTGAGCCAGCGGGGCCTTGGGCACATCAAAGACTGCGTGGCGCTGGTGCGCGAAAACCAGGGCAAAGCGGTGGATGTGCACCAGGTGGAGCGCCTGAAAACCGACGAGCGGGTGCGGGCGCAATTGCGCAGCAGCCAGTGTATGGGCTGTTTTTACATCGAAAGTCCTGCGATGCGGGGCTTGCTGCGCAAACTGCGCTGCGACACCTACATCCACCTGGTGGCGGCCAGCAGCATTATCCGGCCCGGCGTGGCCAAATCGGGCATGATGCGCGAGTACATCCAGCGCTTTCACCAGCCGCATGGGTTCGAATATTTGCACCCGGTGTTCAAGGAGCAGCTCGCCGAGACCTTCGGGGTGATGGTGTACCAGGAAGATGTGATGAAAATTCTGCACCATTTTGCCGGCCTGGGCCTGGATGAGGCCGATGTGATGCGCCGGATGATGACCGGCAAGCACCGTTCGTCGGCGGCGTTTGCCCGCTTGCAGCAAAAATATTTTGACCAGTGCAAGGCCCGAGGCTACCCGGAGGCGCTGGCGAAGGAGGTGTGGCGCCAGATCGAAAGTTTTGCCGGCTACTCTTTTTGCAAGGCGCATTCGGCGAGTTTTGCGGTAGAGTCGTTTCAGAGTTTGTATTTGAAAACCTATTTCCCGCTGGAATTCATGGTGGCCGTCATCAACAACTTTGGCGGTTTTTACAACACAGAATACTACGTGCACGAGGCCCGCAAGGCCGGCGCGCAGGTGCATCCGCCCTGTATCAACCGGAGCCGGAAACTCACCCGCATCGAGGGCACGCAGATTTACCTGGGTTTCACCCACCTGCGCGGGCTCGAAGCCGGCATCATCCAGGACCTGGAGCAGCAGCGGGCGGAGTTCGGGGCCTTCAAATCGCTGGAAGATTTTGTGCGGCGGGTACGGATCAGCCCCACGCAGTTGGAAATCCTGATTCGCTGCGGGGCATTTCGGTTTACCGGGATGAAAAAATGCGCCTTGCTCTGGGAAAAAAGCCGGGTGCTGAGCAGCGAAAGCGGCTTGGGCGCCAACCTTCTGTTTGCGGAAGAAGCCGAAGCCTTTCGTTTGCCGGAACTCGAAGACGGCCCCTTCGACCAGGCCTTCGACGAACTGGAATTGCTGGGCTTCCCGCTTTGTTCGCCCTTTGAGTTGCTCGACGATGCGGTCCGGCAGGAGCATCCGGGTTTGCCGGCCCGCGCCATGGCCGATCATGTGCACCAACTGGTGACCATGACCGGCTATTACGTGTGCCGCAAAGATACCCGCACCACCCAGGGCGAACTGATGCACTTTGGCACCTGGCTCGACTGGGAGGGACGTTTTTTTGATACCGTACATTTTCCTGATCAAATCCGCCGGCAGCCGTTCCGGGGCCGGGGCATCTACCGGATGCGCGGGCGCCTGACGCCTGATTTCGGGTTTGTGAGCCTGGAGGTGACGAGTATGGAGCGGCTGCCATTTCGGGTGGACGAGCGGTATGCGGGTTGATGCGCAACGGATACCTTTAGATACTCGTGTTGTCGTCCCGAGCGCAGCGAGGGATCTGATAAAATACCTGCATAGCCCATGTTACAGGTACTTTTTGATGCGTTTGCTTTGGGATGGGGGCAATGCGCCGGGGAGGCGGAGCGGGCTTTGTAACTACTTGATTCCGCGATTTTAGTACCTTATTCTTCCGGCTGAGTTGGGCGCCACCAAGGGCTTGTCCGAGCAGATTCGGAAACACACGCCACTGATTTTGCTCCTGGATGGACTTGATGAAGTGTCGGAAAATGAGCCTTCTGCCTCTCCGTCGTGCAAGACATCATCGCGGCTGGATACGAATTCCTGGACAATAAGAACCTGGCCCGGGAAGCAACTAGGCAGTACGTCCCAGGACTGTCTGAGCGCTCCGGGAAGACGAGGGGGCTGGTGATGAATCGGCCTGTGGCGGTTATCCACTGCTCCCAGCCCATGCTTTTAAAAAAAATTCCGGGGCTGCGCCCCGCTCCATCACTCGCGTTTTGCTCCACACTGCTACTGCGCTTCGCGCGGCGGTCGCCCACTCCCGCCGCTTGCTCGCTGCGTGGCAGTGTTGGAGCCCTGGGCTCACCGGACAGCCGGAGCCGGCCTACCATCTGACTGGAGGGGAAACACAAGGCGGAAGCCGTCATTGCTCCAACGGTACGCCGGGTAGTTGTTGCTGCGGTACGTTGCGCGGCAGCGCCGAGCAACGTCGCCCCAGCTGCCGCCGCGAACGACGCGGCGAGCCCCCGATTTCGGACCAACCGGGTTTTCTACCACACCCTTTGCTTTGCACGTTTTATAATAATCCGCATCATACCAATCCAGGCACCATTCCCAAACATTTCCGCTCATATCATATAGCCCAATGTCGTTCGGGGCTTTTAATCCAACCGGTTTCGTTTCGCCGTGGCTGTTTTCATCATACCAACCAACGTCTTTCAAGTGGTCGCTGCCGCCATATATCCAAGTGCTATGTAAACCGCCGCCGCGCGCCGCGTATTCCCATTCGGCCTCGGTCGGCAACCGGTAAGCAACGCCAGTAAGGGCGCGGATTTTGGGAAGAAAATCGCCGTCAATATCTTCCCACGACACTTGTTCGACAGGCCGCCTGTCGCCCCGGAAATAAGACGGATTCTGATCGGTACCCATGACCGCTTTCCACAGCCCCTGCGTAACCGGGTATTGCCCAATGCCAAAGGCATCCAGCCGAACACGGTGGGCCGGTTTGCCGTCATACGGCGAATCACTCTTGTCAACCCCCATGTCGAACGTGCCGCCTTCGAGGAGGATCATGTCGAAACTAAAGCCGGAAGGGAGCCGCTGAAGAAAGACATCAGTCATTCGAGCGGTTTTTTAAGATATTATCCACCAATTTAAAGATGTGGGCTGCCACGTCTGCCCAAGCAGTGTCCCGATTAGCGGCCTCTGAAACGGCCTTGGCATCTGTGTTTCCGGCGGTCAGTTGACCGATTTTAAAATCATTCCAGCCGGTTGTTGGCCGGATAATAATGGGCGCCACCCGGTTCCGGCCAGCATCGAAACGCAACAGAGCGGCCTCCATTTCCTTTGTGAAACAGTAATCCGAGGCTATAAAATCAGGGCTAACAAGGAGGCACACTATATCAGCATCGTTCAAACGGGTGAAAATTTCTTCTTCAAACCGGCTGCCGGCCAACAGCTGCCGGTCATCCCAAATTTCCAGTTTGTCCTGGCGCCAATAGGGTGCCAGGGCTTTTTTAAAAACATCTTTATAGGGCTCGTCTACATGGGAATAAGAGATGAACAGTTTCACGGGTCCCGTCCTTGGCGTCGGCGGTTCCAAGCCAGGTCCTGCTGTTCTTTCGGGTGCAAAGACGCCATTCAGCAATGATTCTATAGGCACTTCAATATAGGATATGTCGCATTCAATGACTGCCCTGCCGTCATTCCGCCGTTTCTCCACTTTGGCAAGGTCGAAAAAGTGTGGTTCTTCCAGAGTTCGGCAATGCTCGCAATTGCAGGGGATTTCTTTATAGACCTTTAGCCCGGTACCGAAAATCTGGTGCAAGGCATCGAGTTGGCGTGTGATATACGTCAGCAGTTCGCGGCGTTCCGGACCTTTGGCTCGAATACGAATTGTTTGCCGGCCCGTACGTTTAGCTAATGTTACTTCTGCCCTTGTGTTGGGCCATTCTAACACAACACCGTCTCGCCAAACCAGGTGTTTGCCCTCAGCAATATAGGCATGAAGTTGCACAATCAATTGCGACATCAGTCCAGGCGGCATAAATTCGTATCCCACAAACATGTGCAAGTTGTTTTCTGTCTGCCAGATATACCCTTCCGGAGGCCGAACAGGTAGCAAGGTCGGGGCTACAAAGGCATGCCCAGTTGGCAATGCATAACAAAGCCTGAATTTTTTCATCAAGGCAAATAATTCCGGACGCAGGTTTTCGTATTCGTCGGCGGCCCAAATACGTCGCAGATCAGCCCAATCGAACTGGCCCTGCCTAGCCGCGATATCAGGATCATCAAGTACCCGGTAGACGGCGTCCGTTGCCCATTCGTTTTTCACAATCACCTGCCGCATTAGGTTTTCGTCATCCTGGTAATGCAGGCAGATGCCGATGTCGTGCAAATATTGGGAGCAACGCAATGCCCGGTTCTTGTCCATTGCTCCGTTTTCTGGTTTTGCACAAATTTTCAGGAACTCCGACAAGGGCAGCACGTTCTCAGTGTGTCGGGTTTGCAGTTCGCGCCGCACATTCGCCCAGGTTTTCGGGACAAACTGTTGCACATGCGGCAGTGTTTCTGCCAGTTGCTCCATGCGTTTCTTGGCTTCCGGCCAGCCGGCCAGGCTCAGCAAGTTGGTATCTACCGGGTCTTTTAGTATCGCGTCGAAGCGGCTGTATTTGCCCCGGTTAAACTGGCTCCGCACATCGCCGAAAAGATTATTCACCACCAGTACCGGGCTCCCGTCGCCGAAGAGTTGTGCCGTGTCAAACCAGAAATCAAAATCGTTGGACTCATCGCCGTTTTTTGTCACCAGCACATATAGCGCCCGGCGCGAATAAAAGAACTGGTGCAGCGGTTTGTAGTGATCTTGTCCCCCGAAGTCGAAGACATTGAGCCGCATCACATCGCCGCCCACAAGGGGGAAACTATATTTTTCGATTTCAATATCGAGGCCTTTGGTCCTATCCGCCTTGGTAGGTAGTGCCTGTTCCGGATGGAGCAGCCGGGTTCGCAGGGACGTTTTGCCCGCCTGCGCCTCCCCGATCAGAATAAGTTTAGCCTCCAGGCTTTTTTCTTCGCCCCCCCGGCGTATTTCTGCAAAATAATCCAAGATAGCACCCCGGCCTTTTTCAACCGTTTCGGCGGGCGGGCGCTCCCAGGGATTTTCTTTTCCGAGCAAGGTCATGCCCCTTTCCAGTTGACTCAGCACCGGTTCCATATCGGTCAGTTGGTTCTTTTCTACATTCAGCATGTCCAGCGATGGCAAGCCGGATGGCAATACTGTCAGTTTGTTGTTCCGGAGTTGGAGCGTTTCAATCCGGCGCATGGCCGGCCCAAAATCGATTTGCTCCAATTGGTTTTCATTCAAATAAAGGTACTTCAGGTTGTCCAGGCTCGAGGGTACCGCAAAGGCGCCGCTCAGTTGGTTATCACTAAGGTCCAGGTACTCGAGCACCGGATAATTACCCGGCATGCCAACGCGACTCATCTTATTTTTTCGCAAATCGAGCCATACCAGTGCCGCATAGTTGCCAGGCAGTTCAATGTTTTCAAGGGCACATTCGCTGAAATCTGCTTTTTTCAATACCTGCATGCCGTTCGCCGGGCACGTAACTTTACTCAAATTTTCGCTCCCGCTGACATTCAGGTATTGGAGCGTCCCGGCCAATTCGGCTGAAAGATCCAGGCTTCGCAATTCCGGATTTTCGCACAGGTTGAGTGCCGCCACCTCTCCTTTTTCATTGAGTGCGTAGCTGTTTCGATGCCGGTGCAACATCGTTTTTTCAAGATTGGGCGCCTGGATTTCAGTAAAAGTGAGGCCGCTTTGAGCCTGGAGTTGCTGGATGAGTAAGGGCGTTGGCATTTTCAACTGGTTGGTTTTTAAAAAAAGGAGGCAGGTTTTTCGGCTTATCCCTACTCGAACTGCCACCTTGCACGACCGGAGTCGCCTGTTTGTCCCGGCATTGGACGGGATCAGATCACGCCGCCTGTTCAGTGGCAGCCGTCCGGCTGTCCGGTGAGCTGGAGGGGAAACACAAGGCGGAAGCCGTTATTGTTCCAACGGTTCGCCGGGTTGTTGTTGTTGCGGTACGTTGCGCGGCAGTTCTGAGCATTGTTGTTCCAGCTGCCGCCGCGAATGACGCGGTTAGCCCCTTATGGCGTCGGATCCTGTTACTGCAAAATTACATTTTCCCGAAATACTTGCGTGTCCGCTTTGCAGATAAAAGCAATTAGCGGCAGCGCGTGCTAAAAATTTTTCGCCGTACTTCTCCACTTTCTTTTCGCCAATCCCTTTCACTGTTTTTAAAGTAGCCAAATTCAGGACTTCCATTTTTGCCATTGTCGCCATCTCCTCGTCGGTGAATACCACATAAGGAGGGATGGCTTCCTCGACAGCAATCTTTTTTCGAATCTCCCGCATTTTGGAAAAGCGTCGGAATGTATCCTCGTCCAGTACTTGTTTGTAGTCCACCTTTAACTTGCCGTGGTCATTCAAGGTTATGTCATCCACGTATTTTACGCAGAAACACCATAACGAGCCCGATGGCTCTTGCACTAATCGGCTTTCAACCTGCATGATTTTTTTTGAACGCAGAAATACGTTCAAATCTTCCGTAAGCAACTCCCCGCCCATGACAGGAATGGAAAATAATTTTATCTGCATATGGCTGTTTTAAAATTGTGTGCCGCTTCACCAGAGATTCTACCCTCAAAAAAATCCGCTCGATACCATCGCTGCGCTACGCGGGCGGCTCGTCCCTCACCGCCACGCTTGCACGGCTCCGGTATCTCGCCCCATGCTCACCGGACAGCCAGGGCCGGCCTACCATCTGACTGGAGGGGAAACACAAGGCGGAAGCCGTAATAGTTCCAACGGTACGCCGGGTAGTCGTTGCCGCGGTACGTTGCGCGGCAGTGCTGAGCATAGTTGAGCCAGCTGCCGCCGCGAACGACGCGGGTAGCCCCCGGTGCTCTATCCACCCAGGCCGAACCATCATCAGGTCTTCCTTTTTCAGCGTAGCTATCATGCCATTGGTCTTCGCACCATTCCCAAACATTTCCGCTCATATCGAAAAAGCCGAGCTCGTTCGGCGCTTTCATGCCCACTGGTTTCGTTTCGCCGTGGCTGTTCTCCCTATACCAGGCCACATCTTTTAGGGTATCGCTGCCTGCAAACAGCCAAGGGCTGTGCAATGGCCCACCCTTTGCCGCATATTCCCATTCCGATTCGGTAGGTAGGCGAAAGCCGCGCGTTCCGGCGCGCAGATAAACTGTACCATCGTTGGGCAAGTGCCAGGCAGCGCCATCCTGACCAAAAGGTCTGGCATATTGTGCATCGGCAAAATAGCAGGGTTCAAAACCCAGGTATACACTCAAGCGATTGCAAAACACCACTGCATCATACCAACTGACCTGTTCCACCGGCCGGCGTGGTCCGCGGAAATACGACGGGTTTGGCCATTCAGGCATTACACTCGTCCACATATCCTGTGTGACAGGGAATTCGCCCAGGTAAAAGTCTGGTAGGTACACCGTATGAACGGGTTTTTCATACTTTTCCGCTTCCGGATCAGTGCCGCCCATGTCGAAAGGCGCGCCAGGGATGAGCAGCATGCGGAACGGTTCGGCTCCGGGAAGGGAAAATACACGTGGCGATTGGGCGTCCGGCATAAAAATTAGGGCGGTTTCAGGTGAACGACTTCGAGCACGTGCAAGTATACGAACAAGCGGCCGAAGTTGGATGTAACGACCAGTCTCCATAATCTCGGACACAGATCAATTATCTGAAGGCAGCGGCCAGCCCCGTTCTTCCAGGGCGCCGAAACGTTGTTGCTATTCTTTAGTGGCCTTGTTGTACCGCCACTGCTGAATCTCACTGATCTGGATCACCGGCTGAATATTGGTGTACTTTTTTATGTCGTTGACAATGGCATCTCTGTTTTGGGCGATCGCTTTATTATACTCCACCACATCATAGCAGTAAAAATAACCTATCGCCACAAAAGGCACTTTGTCGTTGGGCGTTCGGCCCGCTATGCCCTTGTCGATTTCGTAAAATTTTAAATTTTTGCCCAGCAAGCCGGCGACCATCGGCATATGTGTCTTTTCATAATACGCCATATCAAAGGTTTTGTCTTCCCCATTCGGATACAGGATCGCTACCTTCACCATCCCAATTTCTGGTAAGGGCGTCTGTTTAAGTTGACTGGATTTGCAACTGATCAAGCCCATACAGGCGAAGAGGAGCGGGAAGAATTTAGTGGTACGCATCATGTTCGTTCGTTTTAAATGTTTTACGTTGCATCGGTACGCGTGATTGTCCCCCAAACAAAACATCCCCGCCCCGGAACACCAAGACGGGGATGCTCGCTACATTACCCCCCATTTTCCTCCCCCACGCCCCAGTCCCAAAAGAAAAAATCCTTGCAAGTTGTTCACCTACAAGGATTTGTGTATTATTTGCCAGTAGCCCGTACGTGAATCGAACCCATAACAAGCCATAATCTATTTTAACCCCTGAAACGATCAAAAAGCCCTTGTTTTGTTTCTTTTGACGGGTG
>JADLDL010000114.1 GCA_020846655.1 Saprospiraceae bacterium
TAATACGTCTTTGGCTTGTGCCATCGCTTTTTTGTTTAATCTAACCGATATGTCAAAGAACTAACT
This sequence comes from Saprospiraceae bacterium, assembly GCA_020846655.1. GTDB lineage: Bacteria > Bacteroidota > Bacteroidia > Chitinophagales > Saprospiraceae > M3007. Next base: position 67 of record JADLDL010000114.1, read on the forward strand.
ATTTTCTCAAAACCTTATGGCGCATCCTAACATTAAAACTTTGTGGCGCACAGCAAAGGTTGGAGGGTTAGACGGTTGGAAGGTTGGATGGGGTAGAAGGTTGGATGGGTGCTGTGCGGCAACAAAGGTTTAATGTTTAAGTACGCCGTAAAGTTTTGTTGCCGTAGTTGGCCTACCCGCCAACTACATTCGAGATCCTGGCATACCCTCGCTCCGCCGTTGCTGTTGGCGGGACGCCAACAGCGGCAAAAAAACCGTCCAACCGTCTAACCGTCCAACCGTCTAACCGTCTAACCGTCCAACCGTCCAACCGTCTAACCGTCCAACCGTCCAACCGTCTAACCGTCCAACCGTCCAACCGTCTAACCGTCTAACCGTCTAACTTTCTAACCCTCTAACCCAAAAAAAGAAATTGGTGTTAAAATGACAATAAGTCCGTAAATTTGACCTGAAACTAAAGCAACATGGTAAAATGAGTGAAATTGAGAGCTTCTTCAAGTCGGCGTTCTCAGTTGACAATGTCATTTTTGGTTTTGACGGCAGTGAATTAAAAGTCCTTTTAATTCAACGCGGCGCCGCGCCGTTCAAAGGGAAATGGGCATTGCCCGGCGATTTGGTATACCCCAATGAAAACCTGGATACCGCTGCCGAACGTGTACTGGAGCAATTGACGGGGCTGAGGGGCGTGTATCTCGAACAGGTTAAGGCTTTTGGCGCAGTAAACCGGCATCCGCTGGGGCGCGTCATCACCATTGCCTACTATTCACTCATTAAAATCAGCGACTTTGCGGTCACACCGGCCTCGTTTGCCCAATCGGCCCACTGGCACACAGTGCTTGATGTCGGCGAACTGGCGTTTGACCACAACGAAATCCTCGACACCTGCCTGCGCCGGCTCAAATTGAAAGTTCGGATGGCCCCCGTTGGATTTGAACTGTTGCCGCCCAAGTTTACGCTTACCGAGTTGCAGCAACTCTACGAAGCCGTGTTGGTGGAGAAACTCGACAAGCGGAATTTTCGCAAAAAAATCCTTTCCATGAACCTTCTGCTCGACCTCAACGAGGTGCAGGAAGGCGTCGCCCACCGCCCCGCCAAACTCTACCAGTTTGACCGCGAAAACTACGAGCAATTCGTATCGGAAGGTTTTAGTTTTGACCTGTGATCAACGCGCTACGGTGAGGGCACAGCGCCCGGCCCGCTGGCCACGACTACTGCTCATTTCCAGAAAATAAACACCCGGCTCCCAGTTGCTTACCGGAATGGTAAACACACTGTCGGGGGCTTCCCCCTGCGCGACCCGGCGCCCCAGCACATCGAAGGCTTGCCACTGCACGGGCTGGCCTACGGGCCAATCGACCCGCACCCAATGCCGCGCCGGATTGGGGCTGAGGTGGGGGGCTATCTGCCTGATTTCAGTCAAATTGTTGCTGCTTACTGTGCAATCTACCAGTTCAGTTTTGTAGACCGTCAGGCCGCCACGCAGGTTGCCGACCACCAGGTCGAGCATCCCGTCGCCGTCCAGATCGCCGAATGCCGGCGAACTCCGGTTGCCCTCGTCGAGGTTGCCATAGGTATCCGAAACCACGCCGTAGGGCGATTCGGAGGCTACGATGTCGGTGTAGGCTTCCAAATGGCCTTCCTGGGTGCCGGCGACCAGCAAAAATGCGCCGTTGGGTAGGGTAACGATCGCCGGAATACTGTACCCCACGTCGGAGGGTGGCACCCGGGTGTCGACGCCGCCAATCTTGCTCAGGGTAGGGGAGGCTTCAAACACCGGGTTGTCGGGGGCGCCGATGTTTCGGAAAAAATTCAGGTTGCCGTTGCGCTCGCCCATCACGATGTCCATGAGGCCGTCGCTATCGAGGTCCACGATTGTGGGGGTGGAGAAGGAGCCGACGTCCATGGTTACCCACATCGCATTGAAATCGCGCTGAAACTGCATGGGTTTGTTGGGGCCGGCCGTGTTGCGGTAGTAGTAGAGAGAGCCCAGGTTGCTGCCCACCAGGAGGTCCAGGTCATTGTCGTTGTCCAGGTCCCCGAAAGCCGGGAAAAAATCATAGTCGTTGGGCGCGAATTCGGAAAGCCCCAGCCAGTCTTCATCGTCCAGGTTGAATTTCGGGCTGCTGCTGCTGCCGGTGTTGCGAAACAGCTGCAAACTGGCATTCTGGGCAATGCCATCGGCAAAGTAGCCATAGTTGCCCACCACCAGATCGAGCCGGCCATCGGCATCGATATCCACCAGGGCCGGATGCGAGGCAGTACCCACGTCGATCATGTCGCTGACAAACAGGCGTTTGGTCTGTAGTTCGAAATGGTGCCCCGACGCGGCGGTATTCGGGTAATACCAGATGCATTCGGTGTCGTCGTTCCGGAATTTGTCGTTTGGCGCGGCCACCAGGTCTTTCCGGCCGTCGTTGTTCAGGTCGAGGTAAAACGGGGCCGGGAAGGTGGTCAGGTCTACCGGTGTGCTGTAGGACGGAAAGCCGGAGTCCTGCTCGGTCATCCAGGCGACATTGGCGTTGCCGCCGTTGAGCATCATGTTGAAACAATTGAAGGAAATATCGCCCAGCACAATTTCTTTGTCGCCGTCGCCTTCCTGGTCAAAGGTCATGATGGTGGACCCCGGGTGCCGGGAGTCGTCGCGGTCGTCGACCGGAATTGGGCCGGCAAAACAGGACACACAGGTGTCGGGTTTGGGGCTCAGGCAATTGATACAGGGCAAGACGCCGCTCTCATAAAACCGGCCCCAGCAGCGGTCGGTAATGCGGTAAATCAGGCTGTCGTTGCCGAAACCCATTTCGGCCGACATGTTTTCCGCCAGCCAGACGTGGCCGCCTGCCAGGCCATCAAAGGTGAGGATGTCGAGGTCGCCGTCGCCGTCGATATCATCCACCGCCGGCAAATCCGTTTGGGCAATCAGGAGGTTGTTCCAAAAGCCGGGTATGGTGGAGGGATAAAAAATGGCATAGGGATCGCAGGTCGGACAGCTCGGATACGAAGATCGAAACGGTTTGAATTTCAGGATTTTGTTTTCAAAATAGCCGGTATAGACCTGCACTTCCTGCGAACTTACCGCCAGGGACGCACAAAAAATATCAGCGGCGCCGTCGCCATTGTAATCCCGCAGCAGGGCGTAATCTCTCAACAGGGGAAAGTAGCACGCATATTCCGGGGCAAAGCGATAACTGGTTTTTCCAGGCGTGCCTTCGTTCAAAAAGGTCAACAACACATCGCCCGAACGGTCAAAGACCACCAGGTCGGGTATTTGATCCTGGTTCAGGTCTGCGGCCGACAATTGCGGGGCATTCAAACCGCCGGCAAACGGAAATTCCAGGGTTTGACCGTTGCTGCTCACCGGGAAATCGAGGCGCTGAAACATTTGGGTTTGCGCGCTCAATTGCCATCCCATGAAGGCGCTTACCAGGGAAAAAAGAAGTCGTACGTGCATTTCTGTTGTAATTTTGGCCAAATTTGTTCCAGCCGCAAACCTAACAGTTTTCCTTGCCCGGAACCCCTTCGATTTCAAACCCCGCAAAACCTGGACAAAAATTGGGATATTGGATATTGGGATATTGAATATCCCAATATCCCAATATCCCAATATCCCAATATCCCAATATCCAATATCCAATATCCAATATCCAATCTATGATCTACGAATTTAACGGCTACCGCCCGGTGATCCATCCCTCCGCTTTTATTCATCCGCAGGCGGCGGTGACCGGCAATGTCATCATCGGGCGCGATGTGTACGTGGGCCCCGGGGCTGCCCTGCGGGGCGATTGGGGGCAAATCCTGATCGAAGATGGCTGCAATGTGCAGGAAAATTGTACCCTGCACATGTTTCCCGGGCTGCGGGTACATTTGCACGAAGCGGCCCACATCGGCCACGGGGCCATCATCCACGGCGCTACCGTTGGCCGCAACAGCCTCATTGGGATGAATGCCGTGCTGATGGACGAGGTGGAAATTGGGGAAGAATGCATCGTCGGCGCGCTTTGTTTTGTCAAAAACGGCGAAAAAATCCCCCGGCGCAGTTTGGTGGTGGGCAATCCCGGCAAAATCATCCGGGAAGTAAGCGACGACATGATCGCCTGGAAAACGGAAGGCACCGGCTTGTATCAGCAACTGCCCGCCGAATGCTATGCCTCCCTGCGCCCCTGCGAACCCCTGCGCGAACTGCCGGCGGACCGCAACATCCAAGCCAAAGGTTATTCAATGTGGAAAGGCCCGGCAGGTGAATAGGCCTTGCCTCCGGCGGGAATTAAATTCCGCTTAACGCCGGGCTTCGCTTGCGCTCCCGGGCAATTTACTGTAGATTTGCAAGCCAAACGTACCCCCAACAACCCCCATGAACCAAACATCTGACGCTCGCCTACCATTCAAGAAATATTCCCTCGTTGTTCAGGTTTAGTCCCGAAGGCTTCAATGGCCTGGTGATATCCATGCCTGAAGCCCTTTTTTCCGCAACCTGTCTCCCGCTTGTATGCCTTCCTGCATCCCCGATTCAGGTGTGACACGTCTCCTTTTTCACAAACATATCTTTTATGAAAACACTCAAAATGCTTTTGTTTTTGCTGTCGCCCCTCTTGTTGGGGGTTTGCAGCACGGCCCAGGGCCAGCGCAAAGGGATCCTCGCCGAGTATCCCGAACTCAGAAACCCCGTGGTGGCGCAACGCGGCACCGTCGCTGATGCCGACAGCGCGCTGAGCGGCCCACAAATCATCGTGGTGTGCAGTCAAACCAAGGCGCGGGCCGTAGATGCTATTATTCAATGGCCCGGCCAACTCCGCTCCTTCGAGCAACTCCGCCTGGATGTGAGTTTTTACAAACAAGGCTTTTCCAACAACCGCTATGCGATCCTTTGGCCCATGGAAAAAAACAAAAAGGCACGGGTCGTCGATCAAAAAATGGAGCGATCCCGCGAGTTGTCGGCTGGCCTGGAACTCACCGTACTGGACATGGCCAGGGGCGATGCCGGCCAGGGCGCCACCCTCAAACTGGAAGGCCTGGACCCCGGCAAAACGTATTTCTGGCGCGTACTTCGGAAAGGCCAGCGCGACTGGCAATCCAGCGAAATTATCCGGATCGAAGCCCCTACCTGCCCGGTCGATTTCATTGAAAAGCAGTAGGCTACCCGAGCCTGCCGCCTGGGTCACCTTTTTTACAATAAAAACCAAACCGACATGAAACAAATACCTTCCGGTTATGCACTGGGCTACCGGATACTGGCCTTCCTGCTCTGCGCCAGTCCGCTGCTCCTGAACGCGCAAGTGCAGGCGACGTTCTTTGATATCAACCCCAACAATTCGTCGCTCGACGCTGCCGACCCCGACGGCGCTTCCGGGGGCCGGGTGAATGGCCTGGGCCGCGCTGCTGACGGCTCCGCCTACTATGCGGCCTCTGAATGGGGCGGTATTTACCGCAGCAACGACACGGGCCGCAACTGGTTCCGACTCAACGGCCACCGCCCTTCCGTTACCTGGGATGTGGAAGTGGACCCCTCCAACTCTAATCGGATCTACGCCACCTCTTTTTACGATGGCCGTATCAACAGCCTGGCCGGCATCAACGTGTCCAACGACGGCGGCACCACCTGGACGCACCCTGCCACCGCCACCCCGCCCGCAGCGCCGTATACCAGCACCGCCAGGCGACAAGAGCCTTCCGCGTTCGGTATCGCTATCGACCCGGCCAATACCAACAACGTCTACATCGGCACCAATACCGGCCTGGCCATCAGCAACAACGCCGGCGCTACCTGGCGCTACGTGGACCCCACGCCTGCCGACCCTGCCGACAATGTCTGGGACGTGGTGGTGCACCACGGCGGCATTATCGACATCGTGGGCGACGACGGCCACTCCCGTTCCACCGACGGTGGCACCACCTGGACAACCGCTACCACGGCATCCACCTTGCCCTCCGGGCGGGCGTCCATCGCCGTCTCTCCTGATGAAGCCTACGTGCTCTTTGCCGTAGTTGGCACCACCTTGTTTCAAACCACCGATGCCGGCGCCAACTGGACCGGCATGACCAACCCCAGCCCGCAAGGCCGCATTCCCTTTGTGGCCACCAACCAACGCGCCGGGCAGGGTTTCGACCTCTGGTTTGGCGACGTCGGCCTGTGGCGCACCACCTGCACCACACCGGCCAGCCCGGCCTTCGGCGGCGCCGCTCGCGCACCGGCCAACGCCTGGACCGGCTCTTTTACCCGGTCGGCCGGCGGGCACGACGACTGCGCCGACATTTTGTTCGACCCCGCCGCCGCAACCGATGCCTGCCCCGTTCTGTTTTCCTCCGATGGCGGGGTATATTTCAACACCCTCAACGGCGCCGGGTGCCAGAGCCCGGTTTGGGAGCAACCCACCGTGACGCCGCACGGCTTGTGGCCTTTCGCCATGAGTGGCGCCATTCGGGCCGGTGAAGACCCGGAAGACCTCTACTTTGGCAACCAGGACAACGGCTCCTTCAGCAGCACCAACGCCGGCGCCAATACGCCTGGTTGGACCAACCGGGATTGTTGCGACGGTTTTGATTTTTCTTCCGACAACAACCGCGCCCTGTACACGATTTGTTGCTTTTCGCCGGCGCCGGCCAACCGGCTTTTCCTGCGCAACCCCGGCCTGGCCGGCGGTGCTGAAATCAATACCTATCCGCCGGGCGGGCTGCGGGGTTTTGCCTTTGACGATATTTTGGACCAGTTCGGACCCGACGATTACGCCGTGGTGACCAACACCGGCTTGTTTATCACCACCAATATTACCGCCAGCCCGGTGGTGTGGTCGGCAGAGCTGGGTGCTGCCACGAGCCCGGCCTCCATTTGCAACATCAAAGCCTCCGACAACAGCGGTACGCCAGTGTTTTATGGGCAAAGTTCCGCGGTCAGTTGCGACGACCGGAACCCCAATCCCAAACAACTCTGGCGCTTTACCGGTACCGCGCCGGCGGGCACCTGGCAACAGATCAATACGCCGGGCGGAACCGGTGGATTTGGGGTGTACGACGTGGACCCCAACAATTCGAACCGGATCTTTGCTTCGCACCTGCGCCCGGGCAACAACCCGCAAATGCTGCTGTCGACCGATGGCGGCGCCACCTGGCAAAACATGCCGGAACTGGACCGCCTGATGACGGGCAACGGCGTGTTTCGGGCGCAAACCACGATAGGGCCTTCCAATTTCACGGGATTTCAGGGCTACCCGCAGCCGAGTTTTGTGGCATTTGACCCGCTGGAATCGAGGATTTTGGTGGCCGGCGCTGCCGATGCCGGGGTCTTTGTGTCCAACGACGGCGGCGTGTGCTGGACCCTCATTTCTGACCCGTTTAACTCCCATATCTCCGGCATTCCGCACATCCCGCGACCTAAATTTGCCTATTTCAGCCACCAGCCCGACCAGGCCGGCAAAAAAATAGTACACCTGTACATCGGTTCGCAGGGCCGGGGGGTGTGGCGCACCGAACTCACGATCGACGGTTTTCCGAGCACCAGCCTTTCGGGCGTGGTTACCCCGCCCAATTGCCCGGGCGGCTGCGACGGCAGCATCAACCTCACACCTTCGGGCGGTCAAGCGCCCTACAGTTTCCGCTGGAGCAACGGTCAAACGAGCGAAGATGCTTCAGGGCTGTGCCAGGGTACGTACACCGTCACGGTATCGGACCAACTGGGCTGCGTGACCCGCACGTTTTCGGTACCGGATGGCGTGGATGTGACGCCGCCGGTGATTACCTGTCCGCCGCCTATTACCATCAGTTGCGAAGTGCCGCCCATCCCTGCCACGACGGGCAACCCGGTCGTTACCGACAATTGCCAGGTAGCCGGCACCAGTTTTGCAGATATCCGGATTCCGGGCAGTTGCCCCGGCAATTTCACCATCAACCGGACCTGGCGGGCTGTGGATGCCAGCAGCAATACGGCCACTTGTTTGCAAGTCATCAAGGTGCAGGATATCAAAGCGCCGGTGGTGACGTGTCCGCCCAACATCACCGTTACCTGCAACACCACTCCGGATAGCACGGGCGTGGCCACGGCGCTCGACAATTGCGACCCCAGTCCGGTGCTGTCGTTTGCCGACGGCGTACCGACGGGCGATTGCGATTGGTTCTGTACGTTCCAGCGCACCTGGACGGCCGTCGACAACTGCAACAATGTGGGCACCTGTGCGCAGGTCATTACCAAAAATACCCTGCCGCTCATTGAGCAAGCCTTAAACGCCGATGTAGACGGCGACGGGCGGCCGGATCTGCTGGTGGTGGGTGTCAGCAACAGCACGCTGACGATTCCGCCGGGCCGGGGCATTTGCATCATCCAGTGGATGCCGAGTCTGGGCGCGGTGCCTTCAGGGATCAAGTTTGGGAAACCCGTGGTGGGCGCCGATTGCCTGCCGGGTACCAATCCGCTGGATGGCGCCGGCAAACTGGTGAACCCGCTGTTGGCGGAAGCCCTGAAACTGAACATCATGATGCGCTTGTATCCGACGCTGGCCACCCGGAAGATCAACACGTTCGGTTGCTCCATTGCGCCGATTATCATTCAGGCGCTGGCGCCCGATGCTGATGTGAAGGAGTTGCTGCGGGTGACCAATGCCGCGCTTGGCAACATCGCTTTGCAGCCGCATTTGACCGAGTTGCTGGCGGCCTTGCAGTGCATCAATGCGCCGTTGGATGTGTGTACGCCTCCGTAGGGGTTCATCGGTTTGTAGTAAGTACACCGTAAGTAAATCGGCAAAAGGTATGTTAGCGCAGGCTAATGTGTCTTTTGCCGATTTAAATTTTTATCGGGCGGATTTCTCTATTTTTGCCGGACAATGGTTTTTTAAGAGCACATTACTGCCATTTCCGTGTTTTACATTTGATTGATATGGCCGCCGAGCCGCTGAAGGTATTTATCATTTACGCCCGCGAAGACGAACTTTTTCGTGCCGAATTAAAAGCCCAACTCCTGCCCATGGAGCGTGCCGGGCTGCTGCGCGTATGGACAGACCGGGAGCTCATTGCCGGTGAACATTGGGAGCCGGCGATCAAGCAGAACCTGAACAGCGCAGATATCATCCTGCTCCTTGTCAGTAGCGATTATTTTCAAAGCGACTATATTCACGATGTAGAAATAAAAGAAGCGCTGCGCCGGCACGATATGGGCGAAGCGCGCGTGATTCCGGTTATTGTGCGCCCTTGCGATTGGGAGCCGGATTCTACCTTGAGCCGGCTACAGGTATTGCCTACAGATGGTGTGCCGGTGAATGATACGCGACATTGGCATTCGCGGGAGGCCGCTTGGGTGGATGTTGTGCGTGGCGTACGCCGGACTCTGCAACAGATGCAAGCCGACCGGGCCATTGTTTTACAAGAAAAGGAAGCATCGGAACGCAAGCGGATTGAGCAGGAGCGGCTGGCCCGAGAGGCGGCCGAAAAACAAAGGCGCATGGAAGAGGAACAGAGACAGGCCGAAGTCCTGCGCCTGCGCGATGAGGAGGCCCGCCGGCAGCGCGACGAGCAGAACCGGCAGGCATCTGAGGCGCGCAAACAGGCCTATCGGGCGTCCGAATACCTACGCCAGCAAGCCGAACGCGACCAACGCAAACCAGAAGAGGACAGCTGGCAAAAGGCTCTGCAAACTGGTACGGAAGACGCGTATCACGCCTACCTGAGTGCCTATCCCAATGGCGCGTATGCCAAGTATGCCCAGCGCGTGATAAAACAATTGCGCCGGACGGCGGCAGCCAACAAGCCGCTACCCTGGCGCCGCGTGGCAATGCTTGGTGGTAGCCTTGCCCTGGTCTTTGCATTGGCAGTCTATTTTTGGCCTTCCGGCCAACTTGATGCTGAGCCAACGTCTTTGCCCGTCGGAGAAATAGGCACCCCGAAACAGCCACAAGATGCTGGTTGGGTAAGCGCTTCTAAGGCCAATACCATAGTAGCCTACCGCCAGTTTTTACAACAAAATCCGGGTAGCCCATTTGCTTCCGATGCCCGAAACCGGCTCGTTCAGTTTTACCTGAACGATGCCTATCAGGTGCTTCGGGATTCATATCCAACTGAATGTAAAAATTTATTGCAGGAAGCCTTGAAAATTGAACCGGAGCATGCTACTGCAAAAAAAGCGTATCAACTGCTCCAAGAGGGCAAAACCAAACAGGCCGAACAGACACTCGCTTTTCGGCAAAGCAATTAACCCTTCCACCTGAATATGAAACCTTTTTGGTGTTTTTGGGCTATAGTGCTCTACCTGACAATGGGTTCCGCTCCTGCTGCGGCCCAATGTTATGGTACCTATCGCGATGCGGGTAAAAATTTGCTGACTCAAGGACTTTTTGATGAGGCCATACAAAAATTTGAAAGGGCCAAAAAGTGTCAAACCGATAAGCCGCCAACCGGCGATCAGGAAATCGGCAGGCTGATTCAAGACGCTCGCCAGCGAAAAAAAGAAGCAGAGCAACGCCGTCAAACCGAACTCGAAAATCAACGCGAACAGAAGCGCCAACTGGCAGCGCAACAGCAAAACAATAGCGATATAGAGTGGGAGCGCATCCGCAAAAATCCTTCGGCAGCCGATTGCGCCGACTACCTGCGCCAATACCCGGAGGGCCGCTACGCAAAGGAAGCACGTCAGTGTGTGTTCGATTATACAGACTCTGACATGGACGGCGTGCGGAACGGCATCGATAATTGCCCGGAAACATATGGTTCAGGCCTCAATGGGTGCCCGATGACGGAAAAGGCCATCCCAGCCCTTACTGCACCACAGGAAGTAGCATCGCCAACCGATGTCGCAGCAGCAAATTTATTGCTGCTGGAAAAGGTGCTGGTGTGGGATGCACAAACAGCCATTTCGCAACTGGAGATGCCCAAAGCCCGACCTATAGGTTTCAAATTTGCAGACAACAAAATTAAAGAAGAGGTTCGGTCAGGGAATCCGGCCAAATTTGAAAAAAGACTTAAGCGGGCCAAATCAACCGAGGATAAGCAGGAAAATACGTTTTACCTTGGGTATATTCATTTCATAACAAAGCGGTTCACGTTGGCCAAGAGCTACTTTACTCAATTGGCGGAGCTGCCGGGAGACCCGTATTACTTTGCCTCCAACTATTACCTGGCCTATTGCCATAGTTTTGAAAACGAACAGGAGGCCTGTATCAAGCGCTTAGGTGTTGCAAGTAAATACAAAGACTATGACGGCAATTGCAGGCTGCTGTTAGCAATAACATTGTTTAATGGTAAAAAATACAACGACGTAAAGGCCTTGTTGCAAGGGCTGTCGCAATCAAGTTGGAACTACAAAGCCGAGTTAAACTATTTACTCGCACGGGTGTATGTGCAGGAGAGAAATGAGACAGAGGCTTTACTTTGTTTGGAATCGATACAGAAGGATATTGGTATATTCGGAGTGCGGGATGCATATTTTCTTGCCGGCTATTTGCAAAAACGCGCAAAGAACTATCCCGAAGCCATCCTTAGTCTGAGTGAAATTTATACAGACCAAACGGCGACCGGCCAACTTGCGGCATTGGCTTTAGGGGAATGTTATCTGAAGCAAGGAGAAAAATTCTTAGCGCGAAAGGCATTTGGAATAGCCAAAGAGAACAAATCCGACGCCTCGATAACGGAAAAAGCCCTTTTCTGTTTCGGTGTGCTCAGTTTGGACCTGTTGTTTGTGGAGGAAGGCCGGTTGGCCCTAAACAGCATCCGGCCTTCCTCCAAATATTTTGGCGATGCGCAGCGCATTCTTGCTCAAAAACACTAAGCACCCACCCCCCCAACAAAAAAAGCGACGCCTGCTTTTCGCCTGCGTCGCCCAAAACAGCGGAGTTAAATGGGCCCCGAAGGGCCGGTATACAGCGATCCTAACAGCCTGATTTAGTCCACTACCGTGTTCCAGCCGTATTCGTCGGGCCGCAGCCCGGTGCGGATCTCCTGCAACAGTGCCCGAACTTTGACCGAAAACGAGCCGGCGCCCGCTTCGGGTAGCCAGAGGTCTTGCTCGCCCACGCCGATCAGTTCGAACGGCGCCGTCACGGCAGCCGTACCCGCGCCGAAGCCTTCCTGTAAGATGCCCCGGGCATGTGCCGCCACCAGTTCGTGCGCGCTGATGCGGCGCTCTTCGGTCCGGTAGCCCAATTGGCGGGCCAGCAGGAGGATGCTGTCGCGGGTGATGCCTTCGAGGATGGTGTCGGAGAGGGGCGGCGTCACCACCACGCCGTCGATCACAAACATGAGGTTCATGGTGCCCGATTCTTCGAGGTAGAGATCGGAGGAGCCGTCGGTCCACAACACCTGGTCGAACCCGGCTTCGCGGGCCAGTTGGCTGGGGTACAGCGCGCCGCCGTAGTTGCCGGCGCATTTGGCGGCGCCCACACCGCCTTTGGCTGCCCGGGTGAAGCGCTCTTCCACTTTTACTTTCAGCGGGGTAGGGTAGTACATCGGCACCGGCCCGGTGAACACGACCATCCGGTAGGTTTCTGAAATTTTCACCCCAAAACGTGCATCAGTGGCGTACACCAGCGGCCGGATGTACAGGGAGGTGCCGGGCGCCGAGGGTGTCCAGTCGGCATCCACCGACACCAGGCTCCGGATGCAGTCTTCAAAAAACTCCTCGGGCACGGGCGGCATGGCCATGCGCCGCAGCGAGCGGTTGAGGCGTTCGGCGTGTTTGGGAATGCGAAACACCGACACGCGGCCATCCGCCAGCCGGAAGGCTTTCATACCTTCCCAAACCAGTTGGCCGTAGTGCAGGGCCAGCATGTTGGGCGGCATTTCGAGGTTGCCGAAGGGTTGGATGCGGGCATTTTGCCAGGCGCCGTCGATGTAGTCGGCGATCAGCATGTGGTCGGAAACCGTCTCGCCGAAGGAGAGATGGTTCAGGTCGGTGTCCGGCAAACGGCTCCGGCTTGTTTTTTGCACCGGTAGGGTGTCCAAGAGTAGTTCCATTTTGATATCTGCACGTTTATAAATGCCTTGTTCGAGTTGGATTTCGCGGAATCCCAGTTTTCGGTACAGTTGTACGGCCGGCCCGGAAGTGCCGGTATTGGAGTAAAGCACGACGCGGCGGGCGCCCAGTTGGCGGGCTTCCTGCAAAGCGGCCAGCATCAGTTGCCGGCCGATACCGCGGCCGCGCCAGGGGATATCGACGGCCATTTTGGTGAGTTCAAAACAGCGCTCGCCGGCCGGGCGAAGGGCGACGACGCCGATGACCTGGCCTTGCTCGCTGGCAGCCAAAATACTGCCGCCCGGCGCCAAAATATGAGTGTCGGGGTCACTGAGTACGGCTAGGTCAACGGGTTCGAGGGCATAGCCGGCGGCTTCGATCCAGGCCTGGTTGAGGCGAAAAAAAGCGTCTTTAAATTCAGGCTTCCAGGTGGAGAGGCGTATGTCAGGGTGCATGTCGGGGAAGGGGGTGTTGTTGAATTCGTCCGCAAAGGTTTTACCTTTGCGGACGACAAAACAGATTCAGTTTTTGTAAAATAGCACAGCACAGATGAAAACTGCGGCCGATGATTTTTTGTACCACCAGGTTGCCGACCGCCTGGAGACTATGGTGGGCAATGGCTTGTGGAAAACCGGCGACAAACTGCCTTCCGTGCGGGCCCTGAGCCAAGAGCAGGGGATCAGCATGAGCACTGCGTTCAAGGCCTATGCCGCATTGGAGAGCAAAGGCCTGATTGAGGCGCGCCCAAACTCGGGCTATTTTGTGCGGTTTGCGCCGCGCAAGCAGGCCGAGCCGCCCCGGATGCCGCGCTATGCGCCGCCGCCACAGGGTTTGTCGGTCGACGAGATGATTGCCACGGTGTACGCCAACCTCTCGGAGGCGGGGGTATTGCATTTGTCGCTGGCGGCGCCGGCCTACGAACTGTTGCCGGCGGCCAAACTCAACAAATGCCTGCTGGAGGCGCTGCGCAGTAGTCCGACCAGTTGCCTGCACTACGAAAACATCCAGGGCAACGAGCAACTGCGCCAGCAACTGGCCCGCTTGTCGTTCAACTGGGGTGGCCGCTCGACGGCCGAGGAGGTGGTGGTAACGCAGGGCTGCATGGAGGCCCTGGCGTTTTGCTTGCGGGCGGTGACCCAGCCGGGCGACGTGGTGGCCATCGAGCGCCCCACCTATTTCGGCATTTTCAGCCTGCTCAAAAACCTGGGCCTGCGGGCCCTGGAGGTGCCCAACCACCCGGAGACCGGCCTGGACCTCCAGTTTTTGCGCGAAGCCATCCACCGGCAACGCATCGCGGCGGCCCTGTTGGTGCCCAGTTTCAACAACCCCACCGGCAGCCTCATGTCCGACAGCCAAAAAGAGGCCCTGGTGGCCCTGCTGGCGGAGCGCGAGATCCCCTTGGTGGAGGATGATATTTACGGCGAGTTGTATTTTGGCAAAGCCCGGCCGCGGACCTGCAAGAGTTTCGACCGGCAGGGCCTGGTGTTGTATTGTTCGTCGATGTCCAAGTCGCTGGCGCCGGGCTACCGGGTGGGCTGGTGCCAGCCCGGGCGTTTTCAGAAAAAGGTCTTGCAACTCAAGTTGACGCACTGCGTCACCACGGCCACACCCACCCAGGCGGCCGTCGCGCGGTTTTGCGAGGCTGGGCGGCTGGATCTGCACCTGCGGCATTTGCGCAAGGCCTTGCACACGCAATGCCTGCGCTACTGGCAGGCGATTGCGGAGTTTTTTCCGGCGGGCACGCGGGTCTCGCAGCCGGCGGGCGGGTATGTGTTGTGGCTCGAACTGCCCGAAACGGTGGATGCGTTCCACCTGTACCACCGGGCGCGGCAGCACCAGATCAACATTGCGCCGGGGCAGATTTTCAGCACCGACGGGCAGTTTTCGCACCATATCCGGCTGGGTTTCGGCACGCCGTATGGCCCGGCCTTGGAAAACAGCCTGCGGACCCTGGGGGGGCTGGTGCGGCAATTGGCTGCTGGGGGATAAGTTTTGAAAAAAACTCCCGTGGAAGTTTTGCGTTTTTTCCGAATGGACGTGTATCTTTGCCGCCGCTTTGAACGAAAAGCAGTTGAATCGGAAAAAATGGCACAACAATTGTCTTTTTCCGGTGACCTGAACAGCCACTTTAGCTCAGCGGTAGAGCAGCTGATTCGTAATCAGCAGGTCGAGGGTTCAAATCCCTTGAGTGGCTCCACGGAATAGCGAGAACGGGCGGCGGCAACGCCAACGGGAATCGGTGCTCCAGATAGTTTGGTTTGCGGGATGTAGCGCAGCCCGGTAGCGCGCGTCGTTCGGGACGACGAGGTCGCTGGTTCGAATCCAGTCATCCCGACCTCAAGTACACAACGCCTAACTTACTGTTCAGCAGTTTGTTAGGCGTTTTTCGTTTCTGCCCTGCGGCGCCTACCCCCGGGCGCCCAATACCCGCACCAACACGAGCACCAGGCCGAGCAGGTCGATACTGGTGAAAATCTGTTTGTTGTACCGGGCCAGCCAGTTGGGCAGATAAATATCAAAATTGTCTTTTTGCGAATCGGAGTACCGCCGGGCCACAAGGGTCAGGGGGCAGGTCCACCGGAACAACAGCAGCACCAGCCCTTCAAACAGGATCAGGAGTATCGCGATCCAGGTGTAGCGGGTGATCTGGTTGAAGCACCCTGAATACAACACGTAGAGAGTCGCACCCGCCATCACTGCCCAAATGAGGGTGTGCAACAATTTGATGGCGATGAGGGACTTGTGTGTTGTTTCCATAGGCCAGGTTTTTTATGGTGTTAAATGTACTGGCGGGTAGGGTGGGGTACACGCCTATTTTGCAGATTCTCCCTTACTTGAATTTTAATATTTCTTCAACAAGCAAGAATACAGATGTTGAGGATTCTTCTTGGGCAGGGCTTCGATGATCGTACAAATTAAAAATTCGTCTCGCTCGATTAATTGCTAATTGAATACGTGAAACACCAGTTTGGTTATCTTTTGAAAGGAGCAAATCAAAAACCTTTTTAGTCACTTTCTTGCTTCCATTTCCATCATAATATAACCCGAAATTGGTAAGATGTTCATTTATTTTATCATGGTATTGGTCACGGTGCATGCTTCCTCCTTGGTGGTCTTCAAAATGTAAGATCAGCCAGTATTCAAAAGATTGATTTGAATATGCCACACCAAAATTATGTTGGGTTGCTTTCTCGATCGCGGCATTAAAATCCTGTGCAGAAAAATCATCTTTGTCGAATACCACCCATATCTGATCAAAACTACCTTTGTTTTTTTCTTCAATTGCACGATCAACTACACGAATTGTTTCGCAACCTGCGCCCAACGCAACTATACGGCCAGAAGTTAAGCGAAATTGTCGAAAATAACTTGGCTCTGTATTGACGCCTTCGCAAACAATCAAAATATTTTGCCTTTCTAATCGAGTTGGCTCTTCTAATATCAGAGAGGGTTCATGCTGACGTTTTTTTGCAAGGATTAATGCTTGCTTATGTTGCTTTTTCCGGGCAATTTGCTCGTTTTTTTTATTTTTCATTTTCATGGCTCACTATAACTTCAGGCTTGAATAAATTATAAAAATCACTCAAAACTGGCACTCCGCCGTAGCGACCCATAATGTAATTTTCCTCGTAGTTATCTGTCTTTCGCGCCCCTTCACTTGTTTTAAATGAAGAAAGTGGATATAATGTTGCCGCGCCATACTGATCTTTTTCCACAAACCAAATTTGATCACGCCGGAACAAACCAGAGCCGAGCAAGTTGGTATCATGAGTATTAAAAATCAGTTGTGCATTTTTGGGGTTCGCTTCTTTTGAATTGAAAATATTGACAATCTTGCATACCAAATTTGGGTGGATTTTTGAGTCAAGTTCATCAACAAGTAATACTTCCCCATTGTCAAGGGCCTGAATGATAGGGCCACTTAAAGCGAAAAACTTTCGAGTTCCAGAAGACTCTTCTTCCATCAATTTGAATTCTTCATTGTCTATCTGGTTATTTGAATCATCGTATTTTGTGTGAACCGTTACCAAGTCAGAATAAATTTTTGTGTCTTTATCCTTAATTTTTTCGATCAATTTCATACGGATTTCATCCGGCAGATCACTTGGCAAATCACTGATATTCATTGTCTCCACTCGAATGTCATCAATCCCTATATCTGCACTCTTAAGCCAATCCAGGATTTTTACCTTGCCACCTTTTTCACTTGCTTTATGCATGGAAAAGCCCATGTAACCATCTTCACGCAGCCCTGAAAGTTGTCGAAATTGCCGCAACCATTCAAATACACGTTTGGCCAAATTGTCATTAAATTGTGCAGCCACCGAAAGCATTAAGGCGTTTGGGCGAACCATATTTTCTTTTACTAGGAAAGTGCCTTTTTTAAAAAGAGTAGGATGTAAATTAAATTCCTGCCCCTCACGATAAAAAATCTCTGTTTCTTTTGTCTTAGGCCGGTAGTATAGCCATTCACTTACAACTGCCTCCTTCGTAACCTCAAATCCATATCGGAACATATCCTCCTTATGAATAAAAACCAACTCAAATAGTGTAGGTTGACCTTCAGATGAAGTACTTAATCTGAAGGGTTCAGTATTGATTGGTT
This sequence comes from Saprospiraceae bacterium, assembly GCA_020846655.1. GTDB lineage: Bacteria > Bacteroidota > Bacteroidia > Chitinophagales > Saprospiraceae > M3007. Next base: position 17,595 of record JADLDL010000114.1, read on the forward strand.
CACCCTCTTGTGATTCCTTGGAGGAATTCAGAATTAATTCACGCATTACATTCGTCGCGTTGATCAACTTGGTTTTGCCACTTGCATTGGCTCCATAAATCACAGCGCTTTTCAATAAGCGCAAATCAAATTTAGGTACTTCAAACACATTATCTTCTTCACGAGTAGATTTGTCGTAATTGGAAGCAAACATGGTAAGTTTCGCCTCGTCTTTGAACGTTTTGAAATTTCGAACAGAAAATTGAACCAGCATGATACGGGCGTTTTTTACATATTATTTGCAAAAGTATCCTTTATTTTTAATAAACAAAGAAAATAGAGGTTGGTTTAAAGGGTTTAACTTGGCCAGTTTTGTTTTTGCAGAAGCCTCGTCAGAAAAATTGGAAGGTTATATCACCCCCTACTTCCTACCCAAATATTTCTCCCGCAACGCATCATACAGCCCCAGCCAGGCATTCGCGTTGCCTTGCCAGTCAAACACCGATTCCCAGGTGTTCAGCGGCTCCCAGATGCAGGCGCCTTTGCCGTGTCCGCCGGGCAAACCGAAGGCAATCTGGTGTACTTCTTCTTTTTTGGCTGAATATTCCACCACGATCACGTCCTTGCCGTAGCGGCGCACGAGGTCGTTCAGGTTGTCGCGCAGGTCGTCGAGGGTGCCGTGCCATTTGGGGTAGTACGACTCGCCGATGACGTCGAAATGCACGCCCCGTTGCAGCATATGGTCTATGAAAAACACCGACTCGTCGTTCTGGCCGCCCAGCGCCACGTGCAGCATCATGACGGTGGCGGGCTGCACGGCTTTCACCGCCGCCGTGCCCGCACAGAGCAGTTGCGCCAGGCTATCCAAATGCGCTACCGAGCCTTCCGGCCACACGATGCCGTGGTTGATTTCATTGCCGATTTGCACCATGTCGGGCGGCGTGCCCTGGGCTTGTAGTTGGCGCATGACCTCGAACGTATAGTCGTAGAGGGCTTTTTTCAGGTTTTCAAACGACAGATTGGCCCAGGCGGCTGGTTTGTACTGCTTGCCGGGATCGGCCCAGTAGTCGCTGTAGTGGAAATCCAGCAGGAGTTTCAGGCCGGCGGCTTTCACGCGGCGAGCCATGGCCTTGGTGTGTTCCAGGTCGCAAAAGCCGGCCTTGGGCGAGTAGCCTTTTTCCGTGGCCGGGTCGTTGAAAATGCGCAGGCGCACGTAGTTGAAGCCGTGCGCCTTCAGGCTTTGGATGGCATCCACCTCCACGCCGTTTTCCTTGAATTTGAGGCCCTTGGCCTCCAGTTCGGGCAGGAAGGAGATGTCGGCCCCGATCATCTTGTCCACGGCGCGGGGTTTGGCGGCTTCGCCGCGCAGCACGTATTTCGGATCGATGGTCACCGAGGCGGCGCTGGCCGGCGCTACGGTGAGGATATCGGTGGCGCCGGCCCACAAGTTTGGCGCCCGCGCCTCCACATGGATGCTGCCCGGCGCCGTGCCGGCCTGGATGATGAGCTGGCATTTGCCATTGAACAAACTGCGCTGCCAGGCGCCGTCGGGGCATTTGTCGGGCTCGTGGCAGGAGGGATCGCCGTTGCCGACCCCGATGATCCGGGCATCGCCCTCGATAAAAAACTGCACCAGGTTGTTGGCGTTCGGTAGCTCGCGGCCCTCGGCGTCGATGATCGAAATGTTGATGACTGTGGCGTCCTGGCCGTCGGCCAGCAGGGTGGTTTTGTAGGGCGTCAGCACCAGTTCGGTGGGCGGGCCCGTGGTTTCGATTTTGGCCTTCAGGAGTTTGCCTTTTTTGTAGCCGATGGCTTCCAGTTTGCCCCGTTCGTAGGGCACGCTCCAGTTGAGGTGGCGGTGGCGGGGCATGATTTTCCGGCCCAGGGTGTTGCCGTTCAGGAACAACTCCACCGAATCGGCATTGGAATTGACCCACACGTCGATGGGCTTGCCGCGCTGGTCCTGCCAGTTCCAGTGCGGCGACAGGTGCAGCACGTCCTTGTCGGTCCACCAGGACTGGTAGTAGTAGTACAAGTTTTTCGGGAAGCCGCACATGTCCATGATGCCGAAATGCGAGTTGATGTTTGGCCAAATAAAGGGCGTGGGCTCGCCCCGGTAGTCGAGTCCGGTCCACACAAAACCGCCGAGCCAGGCATCGTTTTCGGCAGCCAGGGTCCACCAGGTTTCGGCGGTGCTGGCCCACCAGGGCGCGGTGATGTCCTGGTCGGGCAGATAGCCGCGCAGGGTATCTTTGGCATATTCGCCCCGGGTGCTGACGGTGCTGCCCATTTCAGTGCCCAGGATGGGCTGCGTGGGGTGGTCGCGGTGGTAGTCGGCCACGGCAAACTGGCGGTAGTTGAAACTGCGCACCGGGATGACTTCGTTGATGCCCTGGAACACATTGGCCAGGTCGGCGGCGTAGGTGGCGGTGCGGGTGGGGTCGAGTTCGCGTTGTTTTTTCAAAAACGTTTCGGCGATGCGTTTGCCGGTCGGGGTGGTGTGGATCCAGCCTTCTTCGTTGCCGATCGACCAGAGGAAGACGCAGCTGCGGCTGCGGTCGCGTTTCAGCAGTTGCGCAAATTGGTCGAGGTACTCGGGGCTGCTGTTGAGCAGGCGCGTTTCGTCGAGCACCAGCATGCCGAGGCTGTCGCAGGCATCGAGCAATTCGGGTGTCGGCGGGTTGTGGCTGGTGCGGTAGGCGTTGACGCCGAGGTTTTTGAGCAAATCAATGCGGTAGTATTGCAAATAATCGGGCAGGGCGCTGCCCAGGCCGGCGTGGTCCTGGTGGCAATTGACGCCGAGGATTTTCAGTTTTTGGCCGTTCAGCAAGAAGCCGTCGGGGCGGATCTCGATGCTCCGGAACCCGAATTTCAGCGTTTGCTGGTCGATGACTTGGCCGGCTTTTTTCACCAGCACCTGGATGCGGTACAGGTAGGGGTCGTCGAGGTTCCAGCGCCTTGGGTTGGGCACGGTGAGTTGGTGGCGGGTGCTGCCGCGCTGGTTGACCTCGAGCCGCAGGGATTGGGCGGTACTTTGGGCCACGGGTTTGCCGTTGCGGTCGGTGAGCAGCACTTCGGTGCTGATGGCTGAGGGGGCGCTGCCGTCGTTGAGCAATTCACTTTCTACTGTGAGGGTAGCCGATGTTGCATCCAATTTTGCGTAAGCAAAAATACCATCCTGCGCGAGGTGGGTGTCGGCGTAGGTGTTCAGCCACACGTGGCGGTAGATGCCCGCGCCTTCGTAAAACCAGCCTTCGTATTGCGTGGCGTCGACGCGCACCACGAGCACATTTTCCTGGTCGAAGCGGACCACATCGGTGATGTCGTAGCACACGCCGGTGTAGCCGCTTTTGTGGTTGCCGAGGTAAAAGCCGTTGAGCCAAAACTCAGCGTCGCGAAACACGCCGTCGAACTGGATCTGAAAGCGCCGGCCGGCGCTGGCGGGCGCCAGGCGAAAATGTTTGCGGTACCAGCCGATGCTCGTGGCCGGGTAATGGCCGCCGAGGGGCTTGTAGCCGTGGGCCATGACGTTGAAGGCCGGGTCGTTGACAAAGGGCAGTTCCACGGCCCAGTCGTGGGGCAGTTGCAGCGTGCGCCAGAGGCTGTCGTTGAAACGCGGGTCGATGACAGTATTGGGGGCGCCGCCGGATTTGGCAAAAATCGTTTCCAGGCCGAAGTTGAAATCTTGCTCGGGGTGCTGCGCGTGCCCGAAGGCGAATTTCCAATCGCGGTCAAAATTTTGGTGCGAGCGGGTTTGCGCGAGCGCTACCTGAGCGCTCAGCAGGAGGAAAAAGGGGAGGACTTTGTTGAATTGGAACATATGCGGAAGCAGAATAAACGTGGGGAGGGAAGGGTAGTGCGGGCGGCAATTGCCTGGCCCAAACCTCGGGAAATATTGCCAATTGCCGGAGGGTAACTATCGGCGTTGTATTCACGGATATTCAAGATTGCTTTTGCCTTTCGCCAATCCCCGACACATAAATCTGCCACTTTGTCCCAACCCGACAGGCCCATTTGGGTGTATATCCGGAAAATCGTTGATTTTTGCGCATTACCTTGCGTACGACCGAATTTCTTAACCATTTATCCTGCTAGCTGTACATGAACATGACTACCCGCCTCAAGGTGGCCCTGCCCGCCTTTTTGTTTTTGTTTGCCCGGGCTGTTTCCGCCCAAATTCTGATCAATGAATACTCCTGCGCCAACCTTAATCAGTTTGCCGACAATTTTGGCAAACACGAAGATTGGATCGAGTTGTACAACAAAGACAGTGTCGCCAAAGACCTGAGCGGTTATTTCCTCAGCGACAACAAAGACAAACCTACCAAATGGGCGTTCCCGGCCGGCGCCACCATCCCCGCCAAGGGCTATGTGGTGGTTTGGGCCAGCGGCCGCGACGCCTCGACGGGCTCGGATTTCCACGCCAATTTTAAACTCACCCAAACCAAAGCCAATCCCGAAACCATTGTTCTGGCCAAGCCCGGCGGTATTGTGGTCGATCAGGTGAAAATTGGCAAAACCAAGGCCCTGCAATCGAGGGGCCGGATCACCGACGGTGGGGTCGATTGGGGCATCCTGACCGAGCCCTCGGCCAATGGCTCCAACAACGCCTCCCCGCACTATTTTTCATATGCCGACCGCCCCGACTTTAGCCTGGAAGCCGGGTTTTACTCGGATTCTGTGACGGTTTCGCTCACCAACAACGAACCCGGCGCCACGCTCTACTATACCCTCGACGGCTCGGACCCGGCCCCCGGTGCGCTCGAATACACCGGCCCGATTACCCTGAAATCCACCACGGTGCTCAAGGCCCTGGCGGTGAGCCCGGATGCGGAGGTGTTGCCCGGTTTTGTGGAATATGCCACCTATTTTATCAACGCGCCACACACTTTGCCGGTAATTTCCATTGCTGGCGCCGACTTGAAAAACCTCGCCAACGGCAACAAAAACCTCCGGCCCTGGGGCTCGGCCGAATATTTTAACCAAAAAGGCGAACGCACGGCCCGCACCTACGGCGAATTCAACAGCCATGGCCAGGATTCCTGGGTGAACGACCAGCGCAGCATCGACATCGTAGCCCGCGATGAAATGGGCTATAACAATGCCCTCAAGGACAAAATTTTTGAATACTCGGACCGCGACGAATTTCAGCGCCTGATCCTGCGCGCTGCCGGCGACGACAACTACCCCGGCAATTTCTTGCCCTCCCACGAGGGCTGCGCCCACGTGCGCGACGCTTATGTACACAACCTGGCCAAACGCGGCGGCCTGCACCTCGATTTGCGCTTGTCGGAAAAAGCCATCATTTACATCGACGGCGAATACTGGGGCGTGTACGACCTGCGTGAAATACCCGACGACCACGACTATACCGAGTACTACTACGGCCAGGGCAAATACGATATCCAGTATATCCTGACCTGGGGCAACACCTGGGCGGAATACGGCGGCTCCAAAGCCATCCAGGACTGGAAAGCGCTGTACAACTACATTCAAAACAACAATATGTCCGTGCAGGCCAATTACGATAAAGTGGCCGAGCAATTGGACGTGACCAGCCTGGTCGATTACGTGATCGTCAATTCCATGACCGTTTGCTCGGACTGGTTGAACTACAACACCGGCTGGTGGCGCGGCCTGAACCCCGACGGCAGCCACCAAAAATGGGGCTATATCCTGTGGGACAACGACGCCACGTTTGGGTACTATATCAACTACACCAACGTGCCCGACACCTCTGCGGCCGCCCTGCCTTGCAACCCGGAATTCCTCAACGGCTTTTCTGATCCGGAAGGCCATATCAAAGTGCTGCGCCGTCTGATGGGCAACCCCGGCTTCAAACAGTACTACATCTCGCGCTACATCGACCTGATGAACACCGTGTTTAGCTGCGACAACATGCTGCCCTACCTCGACACCATTGTGAACCGCATCGCCCCTGAAATGACCCAGCACACCGCGCGCTGGGGCGGCTCTTACGACGACTGGCAAAAGAACGTGGAGCGCTTGCGCAATTTCATCATCCGCCGCTGCGATGCCTCTGCCCCCGGCATGGTCGGTTGCTACGACCTGACCGGCCCGTATGACATCACGTTTGGCATTGACCCCGACAGCCTGGGCTTGGCCAGCATGCAGATCAACTCGCTCACCATCGATCAGTTTCCGTACACCGGCACGTATTTTGGGGGCGTCGACCTGAAACTGGCTTTGCTGGCCGATACCACCCTGGGCTACAAGTTTGACCGCTGGTTGTCGGATGGGCAGGCGTTTTTGCCCGGTGATTCGCTGCTGAGCGTGTCCGTCGATCTGGCGGGCGTGGATACCATCATCGCGCATTTTGTGCAGCAATCCACCTCGGCCGGCGAGCCTGCGGCCCTGACGCCGGCGCTGGGCGTGCAACCCACGGCTTTCAAAGACGCTACGCAGGTGGTGTTTGAGTTGCCGGCGGCTGCGCCCGTTTCGGTCCGTTTGTTTACACTTTCGGGCCGCGAGGCCGCTGTTTTGGCCGACGGCAGCCGTACCTTTGAGGCCGGCCGGTATGCGCTGCGGCTCGACCTGGCGCGTTCTGGTTTGCCGGGCGGCATGTATGTGTTGCATTTTGGCGCCGGCGCGTACCAGGAAAGTGTAAAAATCATCTATACGCCGTAATATCATGGAGTTAGACATTCAAACGCCGGCTTTGCTGTTTCCTGCGGTATCGCTGTTGATGCTGGCGTACACCAACAAGTTTCTGGCCATTGCCAACCTGATCCGGAAGTTGTACTCGGACTATGAAAAAAACCGGCACGTGAGCCTGGTGGCCCAGATTTCCAACCTGCGGCGCCGGCTGATGCTCATCCGCTGGATGCAGGTGGGCGCGGTGGCCAGTATCTTGTTTTGTGTGGTGACGATGTTCCTGATTTACGCCGGCTTTCAATGGTGGGCCAAAGTCTTGTTTGCCATAAGCCTGTTGCTGATGATTGTATCGCTGGTGATCAGCATCATCGAATTGTTCCTGTCGGCTGGTGCGTTGCGCTTGTTGTTGCGGGATCTGGAGGAAAAACGGAGCAGTGGGCAATAGCCTTGGATGTTGAACAACAGCAATTATTTTTTTCTTGCAATGATATTTTGTCGTACCTTTGCGGCAGATTAAAAGACGAATACACGAGAGGGAGCCAAAGGTTCCCTCTTTTATTTGTATCTACCTGATTGTAAACGATTTGCCCCAGTCTCCTCTTCGCGAGCCTATGGATTTGATGGAACACCTCTCCCAGTTGCTGGAAGAAAAATACGCCACCGACGAAGCCTTTGCCGACTGTTTTACCGTAGAGATCGAACTCAAACCCGGCAACCGCCTGAGCGTATTTGCCGACAGCGATTCGGGTATGACCTTCGAAAAATGCCAAAAACTCAGCCGCTACCTCGAAGGATTTCTGGACACCAACAAATGGCTGGGCGATCAGTACGTGCTGGAGTTCAGCAGCCCCGGGGTGAGCCGCCCGCTGAAATTTGCGCGGCAATATGTCCGGAACATCGGCCGCACCGTGACCGTCACCCTGCACGACAAAAGCCAGCAGGTCGGCGTGTTGAAAGCCGTGGAGGATTTGCAAATTATACTGGCACAGGTAATTGTGGAGAAAGAAGGGAAAAAGAAAAAAGAAGTGCCGGTAGACACACCGATTTTGTTTGAAAATATTGAAAAAACCATAGTTAAAGTAGCCTTTTCCTAATTAAAATACAGTTTTCGAACTTCAAACGTCGAATCATTAAACGCATAATTGATGGTTAATTTAGTAGATGTCTTTTCCGACTTTAAAACCGGGAAAAATATAGACCGCCCCACGATGGTGCGGGTGCTGGAGGACGTATTCCGCACCCTGATCAAAAAGAAATACGGCTCTGACGAGAACTTCGACGTCATCGTCAATACCACCACCGGTGACCTTGAAATCTGGCGCGTCCGCGAAGTGGTGCCCGACGGTGAGGTGACCGACGAGCGCGCTCAGGTCAGTGAAACCGAAGGCCATCAGATCGACGAGAGCCTCAGCGTGGGTGACGAATGCTACGAACAACTCGTGATTGACGACTTCGGTCGCCGGGCCATCATGGCCGCCCGCCAAACCCTGGTGTCGCGGATCATGGAACTCGAAAAAGACGAAGTGTTCCGCAAATACTCCGAGCGTGTTGGCGAAGTCGTGACCGGCGAAGTCAACCAGATCATGAAAAAAGAACTGCTGGTGCTCGACGACGCTACCAGCACCGAACTGGTGTTGCCCCGTATGGAAATGATCAAGGGCGACTACTACCGCAAAGGCGACATGGTGCGCGGCATCATCAAAAAGGTGGAAATGCGCAACAATACACCGTTTATCATGATCAGCCGCACCGATCCGGCCTTCCTCGAAAAGCTGCTGGAAGCCGAAGTGCCTGAAATTGAAGATGGTATCATCGAGGTGAAACACATCGTCCGCCTCCCGGGCGAACGCGCCAAGGTAGCCGTGGAAAGCCACGACGAACGCATCGATCCGGTGGGCGCCTGCGTGGGGATGAAAGGCAGCCGTATCCACGGCATCGTGCGCGAATTGCGCAACGAAAACATCGACATCATCAACTACACCAACAACCTGTCGCTGTTCATCCAGCGGAGCCTCACCCCGGCCAAAATCACGACCATCGACATCGACCAGGAACGCCGCCGTGCCTCCGTCTACCTCGATGCCGACCAGGTCAGCCTGGCCATCGGCAAGAGCGGCTCCAACATCAAATTGGCCACCAAACTGACCGGCTACGAAATCGATGTATACCGCAACAACCAACAGGAATTTGAAATCGACGACGTCGACCTGGAAGAATTCAGCGACGAAATCGAGCCCTGGGTGATCGAAGCCCTGAAGAATATCGGCTGCGATACGGCCCGTCAGGTGCTCGAACTCAGTGCCGATGAGCTGGTGCGCCGGACCGACCTGGAAGAAGAAACCATCAAAGAATTACTCAGCATCCTGTCCTCTGAATTCGAGAGCGAACAGTAGTTTGGTGTAAACCGCAATTGTTTTATTGTACCTTTGCACCACTTTTTGTTCACATATTAAATGATCAGGCCTTCTAACGTAATCATATTCAAGGGCATAGCCCTAAGTACGGGATTCAACAAGTAATTTAAATTATTCAATTTAGCAGGAAAAACCACTGCATGGCATTAAAACTTATCAAGGTAGCCAAGGATTTTAACGTCGGTTTGCACACCATTGTGGAAACACTTCGAGCCAAAGGATTCTCTGGCGTGGAGGAAAAACCGACCGCAGAAATTTCTGATGAAATGTTGGACGTCCTTCAGCGGGAGTTCAAAGGCGATATGGCTATCAAAAAAGAGGCGGACAAACTTGCCCGTCCCGTATTAAAAAAAGAATCGGTTACCACTCCCGGCACTATGCCGCCAGTTTCCCCCGAAGCCGCACCGCCGGCGCCACGCCCTAACCTCCTGCCCCCGAGGGAAGAGGCGCCTAAGGTCGTATTGCCCAAGAAAGAAGAGCCTGAACTCCACCAACGCGAGCGCCCGGCGCTCCGGGTCGTCGGCAAAATAGACCTGGATGCCCCCAGCCCAGCTCCTGCGCCCAAAGTGGAAGAGCCGGCAAAACCAGTGGAGCAGCCCGTCGAAGCGCCAGTGAAGGCAGAAACAGCGCCGCCACCGCCGCCACCTGCACCGCTTGTCGAAGAGCAAAAATCGGCTACTGGCCAGGTTGAAGCTCCGCCCCCGCCCCCGCAGGAAAGCAAGGCCGAAGTGCCACCGGCGCCGGAAGAGCCCAGCGGAGAATCCGATTTCTACCGCGCCGATTCCCCGCAATTGCGCGGCCTGAAGATCCTGGGCCGGGTCAATCTCGAACAGAAAAAAGAACCCGCACCGCCGTCCAACGACCGCAACCGCGGCGCGGCCGGCAACAACCGCGGCCGCGACCAACGCGGCGGCAACCAGGGCGGACGCGGCGGCAACCCGCAGCAAGGCCAACCCAACCGGGGCGGCCCCGGCGGCCAGCAACAGCCCGGCCAACCGAATCGCACTGGCCCTCCAGGTAGCCAACCCGCTACCGGCAGCGCCGCCGATGCCGAAAAACGCCGCCGCAAACGCAAAAAAGTACAACAACCCATCACCGCTGAAGCCATTCAGGCATCCCTGAGCGGTACCACAGGCGATAAAAAAGGCAAACCACGTCAGCCGGAATCCAAAGAGGTTTCTACCAAAGAAATCGAAGAGCAAATCCGCAAGACGATGACCCGGATGGGCGCCGGCGCCAGCCGCAAACGGCAAAAAATGCGCCGCGACAAACGCGACAACATCCGCGAACGCGCCGAACTGGCCGAACAAGCCGAACTCGACGGCGGCAAACGACTCCAAGTCACCGAATTCGTTTCGGTGTCCGACCTGGCATCCCTGATGAACGTTCGGCCCGCCGACATCATCAAAGCCTGTATGTCGCTCGGCATTTTTGTGTCGATCAACCAACGCCTCGACGCAGAAATCATCGAAGTCGTCGCCAGCGAATTCGGCTATGAAGTCGAGTTTATCAGCGCCGAAGAACAAGTCGAAGTGGTAGAAGAAGAAATCGATAACCCCGACGACCTGCGCTCCCGCCAACCCATTGTGACGGTGATGGGCCACGTCGACCACGGTAAAACCTCTTTGCTCGACTTTATCCGGAACGCCAACGTAGCCGGCGGCGAAGCCGGTGGTATCACCCAGCACATCGGCGCCTACGAAGTGATGGTCGGCGAAGGCAGTGAAGCGCGCCGGATCACCTTCCTGGATACGCCAGGTCACGAAGCCTTTACGGCCATGCGGGCACGCGGCGCCAAAGTAACAGACATTGCCATCATCGTGGTCGCTGCCGACGACAGCATCATGCCGCAAACCCGGGAGGCCATCAGCCACGCCCAGGCCGCCGGCGTACCGCTGGTGTTCGCCATCAATAAAATTGATAAAAACGGCGCCGACCCCGAACGCATCAAAAACGAACTGGCGCAGATGAACCTGCTCGTGGAAGAGTGGGGCGGTAAATACCAAAGCCAGGACATTTCGGCCAAACTGGGTCTCAACGTAGACAAATTGCTCGAAAAAGTCCTGCTAGAAGCCGAATTGCTCGACCTCAAAGCCAACCCCGCCCGCCGCGCCACCGGTACGGTCCTGGAAGCCTCGCTCGACAAGGGCCGCGGCTACGTGACCAAAGTGCTGGTCGAAAACGGTACGCTCGACGAAGGCGACTCCATCATTGCCGGCGAATACTCCGGTAAGGTGCGGGCCATGTTCAACGAGCGGGGCAAAAAAGTGAAATCCGCCGGCCCGGCTACCCCCGTGCTGATTCTCGGCCTTTCCGGCGCTCCGCAGGCCGGCGAAAAAATCAAGGAAACGGCCACAGAAGCCGAAGCCCGCGAAATCGCCTCCAAGCGCGCCCAGATCATCCGCGAACAAGCCAACCGCGCCAGCAAACGGATCAGCCTCGAAGAAATCGGCCGCCGTCTGGCTCTCGGCAACTTTAAGGAACTGAACCTCATCGTCAAAGGCGACGTGGACGGCTCCGTAGAGGCCCTCAGCGACTCGTTGATCAAACTGTCGATGGAAAAAATCCAGGTCAGTGTGATCCACAAAGCCGTCGGTCAAATCGTAGACAGCGACGTCATGCTGGCTTCCGCTTCCGACGCCATCATCATCGGCTTCCAGGTGCGGCCCTCGCTCACAGCCCGCAAACTGGCCGAAAAAGAAGGCGTGGAGATCAAACTCTACTCCATCATTTACGAGGCCATCGAGGAAATCAAGGCCGCTATGGAAGGCATGTTGGAGCCCACCAAAGAAGAAGAGATCACCGGTCAGGCCGAAGTGCGCGAGGTGTTCAAAATTTCCAAAGTGGGCACAGTGGCCGGCTGTTTGGTACAGGAAGGCAAGATCAACCGGAACCACCACGTCCGCATCGTACGCGACGGTATCGTGATCTACCCGGTACACGAAGGCCAGCACGCCGAACTCTCGTCGCTCAAACGCTTCAAGGAAGATATCAAAGAAGCCCGTGCGGGCCTCGAATGCGGTATGACGGTCCGGAACTTCAACGACATCAAAGTAGGCGACGTCATCGAATCCTACGTGATCAACGAAGTGAAAGCCACCTTATAACGCCAGTTTTTTACACAAACCGGAATAGGAAAAAATGCCTTCGTCAACCACGAGGGCATTTTTTTCAACACCTCACCACTTCAAGCCTCGTATCGTGAAAGGCATTATTCTGGCCGGAGGTCTCGGCACCCGTTTATACCCTCTTACGCTGGCCGTGAGCAAACAACTCATGCCAGTGTACGACAAACCCATGATCTACTACCCGCTCAGCACCCTGATGCTGGCCGGTATCCGCGATGTGCTGATTATCTCGACGCCGCAGGACCTGCCCAAGTTCAGCCAGTTGTTTGGCGACGGCAGTGCCCTGGGCATGAATTTTTCCTACGTGGAGCAGCAGGTGCCCAACGGCCTGGCGCAGGCCTTTGTGCTGGGGGAATCCTTTATTGGGGCCGACCCCGCCGCCCTGATCCTGGGCGATAATATTTTTTACGGCGCCGGCCTCGGCGAAATGGTGCGCTCCTGCGCCGAACCGGAAGGCGGTATCATCTTTGCCTACCAGGTGGCCGATCCGGAACGGTACGGTGTGGTGGAATTCGACGCCGCGCTCAAAGCCATCAGTATCGAAGAAAAACCCGTTCGGCCCAAGAGCCATTTTGCAGTGCCCGGTTTGTATTTTTATGACAACTCCGTTGTGGAGATCGCCAAAAACCTCCAACCCAGTCCGCGCGGCGAGTATGAAATCACGGACGTCAACCGCAGGTACCTGGCCGAAGGCCGGTTGCAGGTGCGCGTCATGGGCCGTGGCTATGCCTGGCTGGATACCGGCACCCACGAGTCGCTGATGCAGGCTGGCCAGTTTGTACAAGCCATCGAAGACCGGCAGGGCCTCAAGATCGGTTGTATCGAAGAAGTAGCCTGGGAAATGGGCTTTATCGATGCGGCACAATTGGAGCGCCTCGGGCATAAATATTTGAAAAGCGGCTACGGAGAATATTTGCTGAACCTGCTGAAGTTTGCCTGAGTATGGAAATTGCATTTGGCTTTTTCGTTCTGGTCATCTTCCTGGTCGCCTTCTACCAGCGCCGCCAAACGCGCAAAACCTGGGTCGCCGAAGAGCGCCAGGAAGAACGCGGAGACTGGATCGACAAGCGCGCCGGCGAGCGCGGTACCTATGGTTCTTTGGATGCCGAGCGCGAACAGGAGCGAAAAACCCTGGCGCAACAGGGCCGTGCTATCGAGCTGGCGCGCCTGGTCCGTACCTATGCGTTTGACCACTATCCCGGCTTTCACGAATTGAGCGATGCACAATTGAAAGCCTTCAGTGCCTATGCCCGCCTGCAGGCAGCGCAGTTGATCGAGATCCTGGAGGCTTTGCTGGCGGGCCGTGGCTTGAACCAGCAAAGTGCTGCCGCCGCCTCTGGCAATGTCCATGCCGGGGCCATCAAAACCATCCTGCTCGACTATGCGTACGCCCAGTTTCCGGCTTTGCTGGACCTGGAATTGGAAACGATCAAGGCCCTGGATCAACAGGCAGCCGGGATGGCGGATGCCCTTTTGGCAAATATCGAAGCCTTATAAACTAGCCCTCCGCCCTGGAGTAGTCGCATGCAGAGGTACCCGCTGCTGCCGCTCAAGCAGCCGTGCCGGGTAAATCCCCTTTTATAATTCTCGGGGCTGCTATTCATCCAATAGCGGAATGGCGCATCATGTCCTGTTGTGTCGCTAACTGTGACGATGGCCTGTGCGGAAAGCCGGTACGTTTGTGCTGCCACAATTCTGGCTCTAAGCACCCATTCGTTCAACGGCTAAACCACAACCCTGCATGCCCGTACTATTTCCCTTTTACCGCCAACGTGATGCGATGGACTGCGGTCCGGCTTGCCTGATGATGATTGCCGCCGCACATGGCCGGCGGTTTACGCTGCCGTACTTGCGCGAGCAAAGTTACCTGAGCCGGGAGGGCGTGTCGGCCCTGGGGATTGTGGAGGCTGCCGAGGGCGTAGGGTTTCGGACGATGACCGTCAAGGTGCCGTTCGATTCCGGAAAAAGTACGGCCTGTTTGTTGGAAGCGCCCCTGCCTTGCATTGCCCATTGGAATCAAAATCATTTTGTGGTGGTGTACCGCGCCAACGAACGCTATGTGTGGGTGGCCGACCCCGGCGCTGGGAAATTTAAAATTGCCCGGCCGGATTTTGAAAAATCCTGGTGCAGCGATGCCGGCAAAGGCATTTTGATCCTGTTGGAACCGACCCCCGAGTTTTACCGGATAGAGGCTGCAGTACCTCAATCGACCACCCGCTGGTCGCAGGTGCTGGACTACCTGAAGCCCCACCGGCAGCTCATGGTGCAGTTGTTGGTCGGCATGACCCTGGGCTCGGTACTCCAATTGATTTTCCCGTTTTTGACGCAAAGTATCGTCGATTTTGGGATTGAAAACCGCAACCTGGGCTTTATCTATATTATTCTGGCGGCACAACTGATGCTGTTTTTTAGTCAAATGGTGGTGCAATTTGTGCAAAGTCGCATTTTGTTGTTTATCGGTACGCGGATCAATGTGGCGATGGTCAATGATTTTTTAGCCAAACTGATGCGCCTGCCAATCGGTTTTTTCGATACTAAAATGACTGGTGATTTGATGCAACGGATCGGCGATCAATCCCGCATCGAGTCATTTCTGACCCAGTCTTCACTCGCGGTGCTTTTTTCGGCGGTCAATTTCCTGATTTTCAGCCTGGTCCTTTTTGTGTACAACCGGACCATTTTTGCACTGTTTTGCTTCGCTGCGGTGCTTTATGTGGTTTGGATCTTGTTTTTTCTACGGCGGCGCAAGGAGATCGATTATATCCGCTTCCAGCAATCCGGCGAAAACAGCAATACGCTGATTGAGTTGATCCAGGGGATGCAGGAAATTAAACTGCAAGGCTCGGAGCGCAAACGCCGCTGGATTTGGGCAGGAATTCAGGCCAAACTGTTTCACACCAATTTGCAATCGCTCAATCTGGCGCAATGGCAGGAAACGGGCGCCGGGTTTATCAATCAGGGTAAAAATATATTGATTTCCTTTTTGGCTGCCAGCGCGGTGATCGACGGGCAAATGACGCTGGGGATGATGCTGGCCACGATTTATATGGTGGGCCAATTGGACGCCCCTTTGCAGCAATTTATTGCGTTTATCCGGGCGGCACAAGATGCAAAAATTAGCCTCGAGCGCCTGAGCGAAGTGCGGGATCAGCCGGATGAGGACGCCGCAGCGGCGCACAAATTTACGCGGATGGGCGACACCGAAACACCCACTGCACGCCTGGTGCCGTCGATAGTGCTCCCAGCTGGCGGACATCAATTTCGGCAGGTATCAATGCCTGAGCACGCCGATTTCCACCTGGATCAGGTGAGTTTCAGGTACAATCACCTGGCTGACGACGTGCTCGACAAGGTTTCGCTGACGATACCGCATGGCAAAGTAACGGCCATCGTGGGCACCAGCGGCAGCGGCAAAACCACCCTGGTGAAACTGCTGCTGGGTTTTTATCAGCCCACCAAAGGCGTAATCCGCCTCGGCAACACGGCGTTGCACCACATTCAGCCCTCCATCTGGCGCAAACAATGCGGCGCGGTGATGCAGGACGGGTTTATTTTTTCCGATAGTATCGCCAATAATATAGCAGAAAGCGATGAATACCCGGATCGTGAAAAACTACTCCATGCCGTAACACTAGCCAATATCCGGGATTTTGTAGAGGAATTGCCTCTGGGTTATAATACCCTGATCGGTTCGCGGGGCAACGGGGTGAGCCAGGGCCAGCGCCAACGCCTGCTGATTGCGCGGGCGGTGTATAAAAACCCTAAGTTTTTGTTTTTTGATGAAGCCACCAATGCCCTGGATGCCAACAATGAGCGGGTCATCGTTGAAAACCTGCAACAATTTTATCAAAAAAAGACGGTTGTCGTCGTCGCGCACCGGCTGAGTACCGTGCGCCATGCTGACCAAATCATTGTCCTGGAAAAAGGCGGCGTGGTGGAGATCGGGACACACGAAGAACTGGTTGGCCAACGCAATGCCTATTTCAATCTGGTAAGAAACCAACTGGAACTAGGGGCATAGGCCCGGGTGCACTACCAGCCGGCAGCATTTGATTGTCTTCCTGCAATATGTGGGCAGCGGCGCCCCGATCAGGGCCTTTTTATATGAAATGTATATTTTTATTGTTTTTATAACTCATTTTTCATAAAACCTGAAAATATGAACCTCTTCTCAGATTTGTTTTTACTGGAGCGTGTCGATCACCTGATCCGAACCCGCGCTACCGGCAAACCCACTCAATTTGCTTCCCGGCTGGAAACTTGTGAGCGAAATGTATACCGTCTGATCGGCCGCTTGCGCGATATGGGGTTTCCTATAGAGTATGATAAGCAATCCGATACTTATTTTTATAAAGAACCTGTCCGCTTGCGCTTTGATATTGTTGTTGGGGATGAAAAACTATTGCTTATCCGCGGCGGTGAAAAAAATTTCAATTTTAATGATAGACTGCCAATAGATGGCAGTGTCTAGATAGATCTTTGTATCACTTTCAGGTTCTAATTTAGTGCGCACGGAACAGGGAAGAAGGGCGATGCTGAAAACCCTGCCAGGCTTCGGGTGAAGCCGGCAAAAAAAGAGAGTAAGCGATGATGTTATTATTATTTCCGAATTATGAAGAATAACAAATTTTCTGCACTCGACTCCGGCCTGTTCGATAGCGCCGAACTCAACAAATCTCAATTGCGCGTGGTGACGGGCGGCGCTACCACCTGGACGAACTACAACTCGGCCGGTACGGTAACGGGTTCGGGAACGGATACCATCGGCACCAATGCTGTAACCACCTTCTCCTCCGGCGGCGGCGACCCGCGCAGCGATGCCAAAATCGCTCTCCCCCACGACCTGAATCCGCGGACGAATTAGGCCTGGTGCAACAAGTCACGGGCGCGTTGTATACCCATACAATGCGCCCGTGTTTGAAAGATACAGGGTAGTGGCGCCGGCAACCAATTTCTCCTTACAAATACCCGTTGTGTATACCGTAATCGTTTTCTTATTATGCACAAACTTTTTTTAGTACTGATTTTTGGGAGCCTTCCTTTTTGGGGTATAGCGCAAAGTATATGGATACCCGCCAAACCTCCGGGGCTTTCACAGGAATTATACCAGGATTCAGAAACCGGCCTGAAGATAGCAGCGCGCCAACTTTCGGATAAAGGATTGCCTTTTATTGACCAAAAGATAGACCGGTTTAACTTGTTCTTTAGTTATGCAAAATTACAAGCCCCACTTGATACAGTGGCTAAGTATATGAACCTTGTTTTTTTGTATCACCCGGATTTTGTATGCGAGTATATGTTTACTACTCAATATTCGGGTTCCGAAGGAAAGTTTGTGCAGGGTTTTATCCGACGGTATGATTCCACCCTATATCACAACACCCGACTTCGCTGCGCCGGCTTGTTTGCTTCCTATGACTCTGTATTGATCCGGCAGTTGGATACCATCCGGGCGGCCGACCAGGATATTCGGGGCAAACTGGACGCGCAGGGCAATCCGCAATTTGGCGGCCGCAATGCTTCCGCCAATGCCTTGTGGCGCCAGCAGCTTCAACGTGATTCCATCAACCAGCGAAAAATGGAGCAAATTTTCTTCCGATATGGCTATCCGGGGCGGCAACTGGTTGGCAGCAACCATGCCGGCGTGCTGTTTTCGGTGTTGCAGCATGCGCCGTTATCGCTCCAGGAAAAATACCTGTACCTGATTCAGGCGGCGGCTGAAAAAGACCAACTTGACCAGCAGTCTGTCGCATACCTGACCGACCGGATCCGAATGGCCAAAGGCCTGAAACAGCGATACGGCACACAATTGGTCTTCAATCCCCAAAAAGAAGCACTCGAACTCTATCCAATAGAAAATATGACAGGTATAGATGCGCTTCGCAGAAGCGCAGGCCTGGGCCCTTTACACGAATACCTCCAACAATACGGGATTAAAGAAATTCGAAAAGAATGAAAACGATAGCCATTCTGACAGAAAAAGGCGACCGCTCTACTGCGGAAGTAATGGACTATCTGGTTTATCGCCGCCAAACCACAATCCTCCGCCTCAACTACGAAACCCTGGTCCGGCACCTGCACCTCGAACTTGGCCAAGCGGCCAACCAGGCCACACTCAACGAGGCTCCTGCGCCCATTGATCTGGATGCCATCGACGGATTCTGGTACCGCCGGGGAAACATATACCTCAGCCTCCCCTTCGGGCAGGAGGCCATTCGGCACGAGCGGGTTAAGATGCACCTGGATGCCGAATGGATGGCCGTTCAGCAACTGGCCCATGAAGCGTTTGGGGCCCACATAAAATTGGGCAGCGCACAAGCCGAAACGGAAGGCCGAAAACTAAAAGACCTGTTTCTGGCCCAAAAAGCCGGTTTTGCTGTGCCAGATACCCTGGTCACTACCGATAAAAATAAACTCATGCACTTTATGCAAGCCTACCCTTCGGTGATTACAAAGCCGCTGAACTACCACGTCAATATTGAAACAACAGATGTTTTTTTCAAAAGTACCGGCACCCGGGTAATTACCCCCGACGAATTGGACAGACTCGATGATCATTTTTTTCCGCTGTTCGCACAGGAATACATAGACAAAAAAATAGAAATCCGCATCTTTTTCCTGAAAAACCAACTTTTCCCGATGGCCATCTTTTCGCAACAGGATGACACCACCCGGCTCGATTACCGCCACTACAACACCGAAAAGCCAAACCGGAACGTGCCCTTTGCTTTGCCGGAAGCCCTTGCCCAATGTGTACTGCGTTTTATCGAATACACTCAACTGGATACGGGCTCTATTGATGTAATGCTGGGGCAAGACGGGGTGTATTATTTCCTGGAGGTCAATCCCTGCGGGCAGTTTAGTTGGGTTTCTCTGCATTGTAACTATTATCTGGAAGAACGAATCGCTCAATATTTGACAGATGAACAAGCTACCGCATGATCACAAGGCCCCGGAAGATGATCCGGAATATGACCGCTTGTTTGCGCCGGACATTTCGGGCCGCTTGCCGCTCATTTTTCATTTTCTGGAAGCAGATCCAATACAACCGGCTTTGCCTGTAGAAATCTGGGAAGAAGGTGTAAAATCATTCGAGGTAGATTTTTACCAAACCAGCACCTACACTCCGGAAATTTTCTATAAGCCCATTTCAAAAATATGGAAAATATAGAAGCCATGACCAACCACCTTCCGTTCAAACTATTCTCTTGTGTGTTGCCTGTGCGTGGTGCCCGGCGTTGCGCATTGGTAGACGTACAACGGCACGTCTTTCGCCTGATTCCCGAAGGGCTCTTTGAAATCCTGCGCGACATGGATGGCTCCAGCATACCGGAGGTCAAAGGGGCGTTTCAGGGCGAGCATGATGCCCTTATCGACGAATATTTTGCATGGCTGGAACGGGAAGAACTTATCTTTTTTACCGAAACCCCTGAATTGTTTCCGCCCATTGATTGGCGCTGGAACGCGCCGGCCGAGATTACCAATGCTATTTTGGATTTGGACCAAGACAGTGCCCCCGACTTTCCCGCCGTATTTGAAGAGTTGGGTGCCCTGGGCTGTAAACACGTGCAAATTCGCTGTTTTTGCGAAAAAAACCTGCCGTTTTGGGAAGATGTATTGGCCGCTGCGCATCGAAGCAGGGTTACCTCTATAGAGATTTTAACCCGATACCACCCCGATTTTGACAAAAAGCGCCTGTTCGATTTTTGCCAACGCTTTCCCAGGGTCATTTTGTTTACGGCACATGCCGCTCCCGCAACCGAACAGGTGTACGGCGCCAGAAGTGGTATCGGGCACATCTTTTTTA
Organism: Saprospiraceae bacterium; assembly: GCA_020846655.1. Taxonomy (GTDB): domain Bacteria; phylum Bacteroidota; class Bacteroidia; order Chitinophagales; family Saprospiraceae; genus M3007. Next base: position 37,538 of record JADLDL010000114.1, read on the forward strand.
CCGAACAAGCCCTGGACTCTGCTGCGCATTGCGGGGTGATCCTGCCCGATTTTTTTACCGTCAATATCAAAAATGTTTCAGAAGCCCTGCACCACAACTCTTGCCTGAATCGCAAAATTTCTATCGATACCCATGGAAATATAAAAAACTGCCCCTCCATGCCGCAATCCTTTGGCAATATCCGGACCACCTCGCTGCACACGGCGCTGGAACACCCCGATTTCAGGAAATTCTGGCACCTCAACAAAGATCAGGTGGCCGTATGCCGCGACTGTGAGTTCAGGTATATCTGTACCGATTGCCGGGCCTATCTGGAACAACCCCATGACCCCGCGAGCAAACCGCTGAAATGCGGCTACGACCCCTACACCTGCCAATGGGAAGAATGGAGCAATAACCCGCTCAAACACCAAGCCATGGCGCACTATGGACTCTCTTCGCCCCAACCAACACCCAAACCTGTAGACTATGCCATCGCAGATACAACTTGCTAAGCCCCCGGAGCCGATCTTCAATGAGCGCGAAGAAATCCAATACCTACTCGGCAACCCACCCGGCTGGATGCTTCGGTTTGGCCTCAGTAGCTTGGCGGGTATCGTGGTTTTTTTACTTGGCCTCAGTTATTTTATCCGGTATCCGGATGTGATTGAATCCAAAATTATACTCACTACCGTCCATCCGCCCATTCGTGTGTTGGCCACGGCCAGCGGCCGCGTATCGGCGCTGCTGAGCGCCGACCATCAACTCGTTGAGCAAGGAGAGGTGTTGGCGGTCCTGGAAAATGCAGCCGACTGGACAGATGTGCGGCAATTGGAGGCCTGGCTGCAACATCCGCTTGAACCGACGCCTGCAGGCCTCCGTGTCGGTGAACTGCAGGGGCCCTGGTCGGCCTTTACCCAACATTGGAATGAGTTCCGGTACTACCGCAGCAACAACGGTACGGCGGAGCGGATCGCACACCTGCGCCGGCAAATCCTCCAATTGGAGGCGATGGAAAAGGTTTTGCTGGCGCAAAAAAACACCCAGCAGGCGGCCTTTGATCTGGCGCTCAAAGACCGGCAACGGCAGCAAAACCTGCATGCCAATGGCATCATTTCCGACTTGGAAGCCGAAAAGGCGGAGGCCGCTTTTTTGCAACAACAACAACAACTCGAAGGCGCTGCAGCAGCGTTTATCCAAAATCGAATGCAAATCCGGCAAATCGAAAGCCAAATCACCGATCTCGGGCAGAACAACAACGACCAGTTCAACGAGAAAGAACTTACCCTGGCCGAAGACCGGCAACGCCTGCTCAGCGCGGTCATCGAATGGAAACAACGATACCTGGTACAGGCGCCGATCCGGGGCCGGGTGTCGCTATCGACGGTGTGGAGCCCCCAGCAGCCAGTCGCCGCAGGCGATGAAATTCTGGCCGTTGTGCCACTCGAATCGGATACCAATGCCCGGCGGGTCATCGGTAAGGCCATGTTACTGGTAGCCAATTCCGGGCAGGTCAAGGCCGGCATGAAGGGCTTGATCCGCCTCGATGGCTTCCCGGCACAACAATTCGGCGCCCTCGAAGCCACGGTCAGCAACATCGCTCTGGTGCCGCAAAAAGATGCCTATGTCCTCAACCTGGAGCTGCCACATGCATTGCGCACCACCTATGGCAAAGAGGTGACGCTGCGGCAGGAAATGAGTGGCACGGTGCGCATCGTCACCGATGACCAGCGCATCCTGAGTCGAATTTTTAACCGCCTGCGCGATTTATTGAAGAATAGTTAAGGGCGCTGGCCAGCGCCCTTATTGGGGCTTGCGTTTTTCCCATTCCTGCAAATCGGCATCGCCGCCCGCCGCATCGCCCAGTTGCTTGCGCACATTGCCACGCGCCCGGTAGGCCCGCGCAAAACCGGGTTCGAGTTCGAGGGTTTTGTTCAGGTCGGCCAGCGCCTCCGGCAAACGTTTCAGGTTGACGTAAGACAAGGCCCGGTTGTACAGGATTTCCGGGTCGTTCGGGTGTTTTTCCAGGTATTTGTTCAAATCGGCCACCGACGATTCGTATTGTTTGGCCATGCCCAGCAAGCCACCGCGGTATTTGTAGGCCTCGGTCAGGTCCGGATTGGTGCTGATGGCTTTGTTGAAATCCTCCAGCGCGCGCCGGCCTTCGCCTTTGTCGCCCAGGGCCATACCGCGCCACAGGTAGGCTTTGCCGCCGTTGTCGCCTTGGGCCGCAATGGCTTTTTCAATCAGCACCACCGTGTCGCGCCAGTCGCGGATGCGGGAAAATGTGGTCAGGAACCAAGCCAGGCCAAGCACAGCCAGCACCACCCAGGCCAGGCCCGCCCGGTTGGGGGCTTTGTCGCGGAAAAAGCCCGGCAAGGCAGCCAGAATGGCAAAAAACCCGAGGCAAGCCAGGTAGTTGTAGCGGTCCGAGCGGAGTTCGAAGGTGCCGATGGTGTACAGGGGCAAGGCAAAAACGATATTAGCCAGGTAAAAAAGTGTGCCCCGAAACACAAACGGCCATTGCTCGCGTTGGCGCCACACCCACCACAACAAACCCGCCAGCACCAGCGGCGCCGCGTAGTAGGGCCAGGGCCAACTACCGCCGGCATTTTTGACGAAGGGGTACCAAATACTCAGGCCGATGGGGGCCAGCAGTTTGGTCCAGTAAAACAAGAGGGTGTGGCAGGCCATCAGGGCGCGGTCGGCCATGGAAAAGCCCCCGCTCAGGGTGTCTACCTGGTGGCCGGCTTGCGCCCGGGAATAAAACGTGAGGAGCCCGAAGCCCAGCGCCAGGGCAAAAAACGGCGCTTTTTCGAGCAGCGAAGCCCGGCTCAGCGGAGCGCGGCGGAGCCAGAGGTCGACCACCAGCAAACTCAGGGGCAGGGCCACGGCTGCCGATTTGGACAAGCAAGCCAAGGCGAAAAAGCCCAGTGCCAGCCAGTATTTTTTGCCCCAGGCCGCCGCTTCATCCGTATGCGCCACATATGCGTTCAGGGCCAACAGCGAAAAAAGCGAAAACAATGGGGTGCTAAACCCGGCAATCCAGGACACCGCCTCCACCTGCATCGGGTGAATCGCAAAAAACAAAGCAATCAGGAACGCTACCGTGGCATCCCCTTCGAGCCGCCGGAACAGGCGAAACACCAGAAATGCGTTGGCGGCATGTACCAGCGCGCTCATCACGTGGTACCACAACGTGGAGTCCTTGCTCAGCCAGTGCGCCAGGGCATAGCCCATCCAGGTGATAGGCGCGTACATGCCCAGGTTGAAACGGCCAAATATGCCAGGCGAAAAATTCGTAACCGCCGGGTTGTCGAGCGTGGCCGAGTGGTCGTCCATGGCTACCATCGGATTGCCAAAACCGGTGCTGTACAGCAGCAAGGCCAGGCCTGCCGCCACCCAGGGCATCCAGCGGTCCGGAGAATATTCAGAGGAAACCGTACTTTTGGAAGGGTTGGGAGCCGTTGTTTTTTTTGTCGCTTGTTTAGCCATCGGGAAATGCCGTTTTTTGCAGGCGGCAAAATACGGTGTCTGCGCATATTCTGCGAAAAGAACGCCGGAAGCCGGCGCGAAAAGGCGTATTGGCGCAGAGCACAGGACTCCAATCAAGCAGCGCAGCCCTGTTCCAATGCATCTAAACCGGATCAAACCCTGTCATTCACTACTTCATTCTTCATATTGTATCCACATTCCCATGAAAAAGTCCTCCCTCTTTCTTGCTCTGTTTTTGGCAGCCGTGTCGCTGCAGGCCCAGTACGGCGGCCCCCGCTTGTTTTTGGATGTGCCATCCATGTATTTTCACACCCCCGACGTCGAACAGATCGGCGACCGGCTCGGCGCTGGCGCTGAAATTGCCATGAACGTCGGCACCCACTGGAGCGTCGCCCGCTTGGGCGCAGGCACCACCTTTACCTTCAAACCCACCAACGAGGAGTTCAATACCAGCACGCTTTGGGGCCCATATGCGATCCTGGAAGCCGGCGCTGGCATGTACCGCTCCAATGGCAACCAGTGCGCCAAAAACCACGCCAGCGCCTTCACCGCGCTCGGCAAAGTGGGGCTGCGCTACGAATTTAATGAAAAAGCCGTGCCGTCTACGGATGGAGACCCCAGCCAGTTCGATTTTACGGTGGGCGTGGAGTTGGGCTATTTTTTCATTCGCGACGTGTTTCGCAACATGGAAATCGTAGCCTCCGCCAACTACCTGACCCAAAACAAAACCATTGCCGCGAACTTCGGA